>PIYJ01000045.1 GCA_003601725.1 Candidatus Bathyarchaeota archaeon | reverse complement strand
GTAACAATGAACCTTCACATATCCACTTTGACGATATTAAAGTATCCAAGATAGCTACAACAGCAGACATCAACGACCTAATCACCTACGCTCAATCCGAGATCGATAAGGCGAAAGAGATCAATGCTGATGTGGATGCAGCCGAGCTGAAGCTGGAGCAAGCTAAGCGTGCGGTAGCCCAAGAAGACTATAAGATGGTCCAGTATCTAGTTGATGAGGCTGTGTGGCTGGCGAAACGTTCAAGCATCGGGCATATCTCCGTTAGAGATTTGAAGGCGTCTTCAACTAAGATCAGCGGCCACACTGTAATGATAAAAGGAACAGTCAAGGACCTAAAGGCCCGCGATGGTACGGGGTATAACTTCGCTTTAGATGACGGTACTGATAGCATATCTGTCACTTATCAAGGGTCGCTTACGGATATTAAAAATGAATATGTAATTGAGGTTACCGGCGTATTCGATGCTCCAAGCGAAACTGTGACGACATCCAAGATAGAGAAGATCTCCGGTCCAATAACTCAACCTCAGGCTGGACTAACCTTAAGTATCGAGGAGATAGCCACATTGATCTCTATCGGCGGAACCCTCGCAGGAGTAGCAGGGTACATAGCCAGAACACTAAGTGCGAAAAGAAGAAGGAAAATATTATTCAAGAATTTGATGGATGAGATTGACGAAATCTACTCTCGTTTTAAGATGAACGCACGTCGATGCGAGGCGGAACTCTACAAGCTCAGAGACCAAATTTTAGACGCGTTTAAGGAAGGGACGCTCGATGAAGATAACTACAAAGTCTTAAGTAAGCGACTAGAAGAATACATGAAAGAAATAAAAGGGCAAATTGAAAGCGAAATGACCTAACCTGTCTAAATAAAAATCTCTCATAAATCAAACGAGAGATGGAAAAGATTGACCTGTCGCTCAAAGACGAAATGGAGGAAAAGGACCGAGATTCAAATTAGTGTTTCTCATCATGATTTAACATTTAATTATACTCTAATAACCTTTAACCGTGACTCTAATTGAAAATTACCGTCGGTTTTTCTCTTTTTCAACTAGTCAACTCTTACAAACTCGTTGAGAAAAAAGCAGATTTTTGATAAACGGAATGTGATTTCACTTATTCAAACTTGAATAAAAAATATAAACCATCGAAGTGAAACAAAAATAAAGCAAAAATAGAAAACAAAAATAAAACTAAAACTATACAATTTTTGGTGCCGCGGGGGTGATTTGAACACCCGACAACCCGGTTTCAAACCTTCGATTCCGCCTGGACTTCAGCTTCACCCTTAAAGGCTTCTAGGCCTCTCAGTCGGGTGCTCTCCCAGGCTGAGCTACCGCGGCTCGAAAAGATAGAATGCACTTTTCTTTATTTAAGATTTTATCTTTTCTTCTCAGATATCTCTACTCTTCTGCTATGGGATTTCTCAGAGTTCCAATCTTTTCGATCTCGACTTCAACGGTGTCGCCTGGCTGAAGGAACTTCGGCTTTGGCTTCATGAAGACTGCTACTCCCCCAGGTGTTCCTGTCGCTATGATGTCGCATGGTTCAAGAGTCATAACCCTGCTTAGGTGGTGTATTACTTCGTATACGTTGAAGACCATATTGCTCGTCGAGGAGTCCTGCCGTATCTCGCCGTTCACTCTTGTTCTAAGCCTTAGATCGGTGGGGTCTCCTACCTGCGTTGAGGTTGTTATGCATGGCCCGATGGGAGCGAATGTGTCGAAGCTTTTTCCTCTTGTCCACTGTCCATCTTTGAATTGTATGTCCCGCGCTGAGATGTCGTTGAAGACTGTATAGCCAAAGATGTAGTCAGCCGCCTCAGAGACGGGTATGTTCTTTCCTTTCCTGCTGATTATAACTGCCAACTCAACTTCATAGTCCAGCTCCTTCACAAAGCCAGGTTTAATCACGGGTTCCTCGGGGCCGACTATGGATGTCCGGGGCTTCATGAAGATTATAGGTTCCTCTGGGATTTTAGCTCCTGACTCCTCGGCATGATCCCTGTAATTCAGACCTAAACAGACTATCTTAGGCGGAGAGAGAATCGGAGCCTTCAAAGCGGCGTTCTCTTCATCTATAGAGATTCGTCTCATCTCCCCCTCTGATATCTCATTGATTAGACGATCAGCTTCATCGATCTTCCATCCTGAAATTATAAGTTCCTCTAAGCTCCTGGGAGCCTGTTTTCCCCTCAGCCTATATAGCCTTGGCAGATCAATTATTCTCCCATCCTTTAAGACGCCGTAGGATTCATTTCCACAATGAACATAACGGACAAGCCTCAATCCCAATCACCAGTAGAGACCAATTTTAGGGGAACGTAAATATAAGCGATCTGGATAATTAGGGCTCAATACGTTCTAAACATCCAGAATAGGAATGGTGATGCTCTGAGAGATGGATATACTTGAAAAGGCCCAGAAGATGCTTGAAGAAACCCCTCTCTGCGATAACTGTCTAGGTAGACAATTCGCTTTCCTAGGATACGGAATAGAAAATCGGGAGAGAGGACGAGCCATAAAGATTCTTCTAACGATGAAGGGGCATAGACTGGCTCTTTTACAAAAACCTGAAGGATACGCGTTGCTTAGGGCCTTAGCTGAGAACGGTGGATTCCAGATGGCTTCAGATGTGCTTCGAAAGCTTGAGGAGACACCTGAAGAAAGGAGAGAATGTTTTCTCTGCGGGAATAGGTTTAATGCCCTTTCTCTTCTTGTAGAGAAAGCTGTAGACATGCTTAGGGACTATGAATATGACACATTTCTGGTTGGAATTAGGATTCCAACGGAGATTGAGGAAAGAGAAGACGAATTGAGGGCTAAATTCGGGATTGAACACGGCGAAAGCATGAGGAACGAATTCAGCCGGGTCATAGGAAAAATGCTTCTGAAGGTCACTGGGAAAAAGGTTGATTACATGAAGCCTCAGATCGTTGTTCTCTTTAATCCCTTCACGGAGGAGATTGAGCTCCAAGTCAACTCGCTCTTCATAATGGGGAGATACAGAAAGCTCGTTCGAGGAATCCCCCAGTCAAAATGGCTCTGTCGTAGATGTCGGGGAAGAGGATGCCCATCATGCAATTGGACTGGAAAGATGTATCCCGAATCCGTGGAGGAGCTGATTGCTGAGCCGATTTTAGAGATGACGCTTGGGGAAGATTCATCTTTCCACGGCGCTGGACGTGAAGATATCGATGCACGTATGCTTGGCACGGGGAGACCCTTTGTGATGGAGATCAAGAAGCCTCGGAAAAGAAGACTGGATCTTTCAGAGCTTGAACGCATAATAAACGAGAGAGCTCAAGGGAAGATAGAGGTTTTAGGCCTCAAATATGTGAATAGAGACGCCGTCGTGAAGATAAAGGATATGGAATCCGCCCAGAAGACCTATAGGGTTACGGTTGAATTTGAAAGGGAGGTTCATGATGAAGAGCTTGAGAAGCTGAGAAATGCATTGACCGATATTACCGTTCTACAGCAGACGCCGACACGTGTTTTACATCGAAGAGCAGACCTTACCCGAGAAAAACACATATATGAGACAAAAATAAAGAGAATCTCCCCGAACAAGATAGAAATGATAATCAAGTGTCAAGGAGGCTTATATGTAAAGGAGCTGGTGACCGGGGATAACGGCCGAACAAAGCCGAACGTCTCACAGGTCATCGGCGTGAAGGCTCAGCCTCTTGAACTTGACGTGTTAAGCGTCTTAGAAAGGATGGGGGAAGAATAAATGGCAAAATCCAGAGGGTTTCGAAGGAAAACCCGTTCGCTCTTAAGGAAGAAGCCTCGTGAACGGGGAAAACTTGGGTTGAGTAGAATTCTTTATAGATATCAGCCTGGAGACAAAGTTGTGATCAAGATAGATCCAAGCGTTCATAAGGGCATGCCGCATCGTAGATACCACGGCAAGATTGGCATCATACAAGCTAGAAGGGGAAGAGCCTATGAGGTTGCTGTAACTCAGGGAGACGCAGTTAAGCAGATAATAGTTCTTCCTGAGCATCTTCAGCTTCATAAAGGTGGATGAAAGGATATGGTGAGAAAAGTATTGAAGGTTCAACCGATCACTGTTCCACAGGTAAAGGCTCTGCTTAAGGCGATAGGTGAAGAGAATCTGGATCAGTTTCAGCGGAGAACCTTAGATTATGCTGGTAAATTCTCGAAGCTCAGCGCTGAATCCGCTGAGAAGCTTTTAGAGGAACTGAAGGAGAAGGCTGAGTTAGATGAGGAGGCGGCGGTTCAGATAGTTAATTGTATGCCTGGAAGCATTGAGGAACTGAGGGTTTTTTTGGCTGGCGGTCGGAGAATCGTTGAGACTTCAAAGCTGGAGTTGATTCTTAGTCTTCTAGACAAATATAGGGAAAGTAAAGATTAAAAGTTCTTAAAGAAAAGAGTTATTAGAGTTTTAGACGTAAAGATTTACAGTTGTCTGGTGAGATTCAAATGTATATAGAACAGATTCTCTATTGTAGATCTTTACTGGGAGTCTCAGCTGAGAATGATCATTCTCTATTCGTTTTAGGAAGGATACTCAAACTTTTGTCGATGAAAAAAATTTAAGAAGATTTGGAATTCCCAAAGGAGAGTTTCCTTATTTTTATCAAGAAATAAAAAAGGAAGGAAGGGAAGAAATGTCTGAACGTAGGGAGAGAGAAAGCAAGCATCTTTATGAAGAGAATGCGTATGTCCTAGATTATCTGCCATTCGGCAAACCTGGGGCAAGGGGGAAGTATAGGGCAGGAGCCGTTGTTCAGCTTATCGGTGAGAGCTATTTCACTCTGCTTGAGGCGAATGTGAAGGTTGGAGTGACGCTTAAGCCGCTTGACAGAGTTTATGTTGGGAAGGAATCCCGAAAGGAAATCGCCTATATACTGGGCAGAATAGGCTATGATGAGTTAACAGCGAATGCGAAGATGGAGCTTGAGAACGCAGTTGAACATATAGTTCTGAAGAGAGAAAAGTGGTTCGTGAATTTCTTCAATACCGCTCAACCTATAACGCCTAGAATGCATATGCTTGAACTTATACCCGGCATAGGGAAGAAGTACATGTGGAACATTCTTGATGAACGTGAAAAGAAGCCTTTCGAGAGCTTCGAAGATCTCCAACGGCGAATCAATATACCAAACCCAGCGAAGCTTATAACAAAACGAGTAATAGAAGAGCTCTCCGAAGAGAGCAAATATAGGCTCTTCACCCGTCCTTCCTGATAATTATCATTTTTAATCTTATAATTTTGTACCCTTCTAGCTAAACACCGTGAAGATTAGCTGATAATTAGGGGTTCTCACCTTTCAGCGTTGGTGAATGTATGAGCCTTCTCGACGAGACGAAGAGGCTTCTAAGATATTACAAGATTATTCCGAAGAAGCGGTTGGGACAAAATTTCCTTGTGGATGAAGAGATCTTGCATAAGATGGTTTGTTATGCCTCTGTAAGTAGTAGCGACACGGTTCTCGAAGTTGGAGCTGGATTCGGCTTTCTGACTGAAAGGCTCGCCGAAAACGCTGAAAGGGTGATCGCTGTTGAGATTGATGAAAGGCTTGTGAAAGCTTTGAAGAAGAGGCTAAAGACGTATGGTAACATAACGATTCTGCATGGAGACGTCATGAAAATCAGTGTCCCACACTTCAACAAGGTTGTATCCACTCCTCCTTATTCCATATCGTCCCCCCTACAATTTTGGCTTCTAAATAGACCGTTTGAACAGGCAGTTCTATCCTTCCAAGAAGAGTTTGCCAGACGGCTTACGGCATCCGTCGGCTCGAAAGATTACGGCAGGCTTACAGTAACAACCTACTATCGGGCTGACGTTGAGATTCTAGATGCCATCCCTAAAGAATCCTTTTGGCCCTCGCCTAAGGTGGATTCACTGATAATCCGTTTGAGGCCTAGAAAGTCCCCCTTCAGAGTAATCGACGAGGAGATCTTCTTCGATGTTGTCCGAGCGATCTTCACTCAGAAGAATAAAAAGCTTAGAAACGCCATTAAGCCTTTCTTCGGCAGATTCAGACTTCCCAGCAAAGAAGCGATGAAGATTGCTGATTCTCTGCCCTTTCGTGATAGGCGGCCGAGAGAATTATCCCCTGAAGAGATCGGTTTGGTTGCTGACGAGATTGTTAGAGAACTACGTAAGAGCGGGCTTCTATAGGCGGATTCCCTTTTAGGATTTAAAGAGCCAAAGCGCTTGGCTTAATCTCTATAGATACTTGGTTATTGCCGATTCTAGAGCTCTTCGCGGTCTGGCGCCTATGATTCTATCTACAAGTTTTCCGTCTTTGAAGATCAATATTGTCGGGATGCTCATTATCTGATACTCCATGGGGATCTTCCGATTCAAGTCTACATTCAGCTTTCCGAAGAGGATCTTCCCCGCGTATTCCCTTGCGAGCTCACCTATTATCGGACTTACTATGCGGCATGGAGCACACCATGCTGCCCAGCAGTCAACGACGACTAACCCGCCGCTTTTTACTACTTCATAAAAGTTTGAGTCTGTGACTTCTATGGGCTTATCGATCTTCGGTTTAGCTTCCTTTGAGGTTCTAAGACTCTTCATCATCTCCTCCAATTTCTTGCGTCTGATCCTTTCGAGTTCTTCATCTTTCTCCATGGCTAATTCCCCGGGAATTACAGTATTTTGGAAAATAGAGACACTTAAGTCTTCCGAAAAGAAAACTGAAAGATTTATAACTGTGATTTTTTGGATTTAAGGTCATCTGAAGACGGATTAACGAGGTGCCTTCAACGCCCAAAAAATTTAAGGTTATAAGCATCGAGGAATTGGCGCCGAACATTAAACGCATAGTCGTTCACGCTCCGCTTATAGCAAGTAAGGCTCAAGCCGGCCAGTTCGTGATTCTCAGAGTTGACGAGTACGGGGAACGGTTCCCGCTGACTTTGGTTGACTGGAAGCCAGCTGAGGGATTAATCACGTTGATATTCCAAGAGGTTGGAGTCTCAACGAAAAAGCTTGGAAACCTTAAAGCAGGAGACTACATAATGGACGTTATTGGTCCTTTAGGTAACCCCACGGAGATAAAGAATTATGGAACAGTCGCAGTTATAGGCGGAGGCGTCGGAACGGCTCTGATATATCCTTGGATTCGAGCCTTAAAGTCATGTGGAAACCGTGTTATTACGATTTTGGGGGCTCGAACTGAAAGTCTGCTTCTTTTGGAGGATGATCTTCGAGCAGTAAGCGATGAGATTCATATATCAACGGATGACGGATCAAAAGGAATTAAAGGGTTCACATCGGATGTTCTTAAAAATCTCATTTCAGAGGGGAAAAGATTCGATTTGGTGATGGCGGCCGGGCCCGTTCCAATGATGAGAGCGGTCGCAGAGGTGACCCGCCCGTATAAGATAAAGACTATTGTGAGCTTAAACCCGATAATGGTTGATGGAACCGGCATGTGTGGAGCATGCAGAGTTAAAGTCGGCGGAGAGATCAAATTCGCCTGCGTTGATGGACCGGAATTTGACGCTCACAAAGTTGACTTCCGTCAGCTCATGAATAGGCTTAGATTCTACAGAGAAGAAGAGATGAAAGCGGTAAAATTAAAATTCGAGTGAAAACGTGCGCCATAAAGAATATAATCAGATCTAACGATAAGTATCCTTCAAAAGAATGGTGACTCAGAGAATGCCCGTTGAAATCAAAGATGTAGATGAATTCGTGAAGATCTCTGAAAAGGCTGAATACTGCGCCGTGAAACGACTTAAGGACATTGTTAAGCTGAAGATCCGAACCCCCCGGAAGCTTTACACCTTAAAGGTCAAACCGTCCCAAACCGACGAAGTCTTGAAGAAACTACAGTGTGAAGTACGCGAGATCTAACCTTATGAGAAATACCGAGCCCCGGCCATTTTTTAGAAGGGCTCCGCCGCGTCTTTTATAGATGAATCGAAAATAAACATTGAAAAATAGCAACGGCACTAAACTGTGATGAATCCAGCTGAATCCAAGTATATAAAGTATTTAAAGAAAAAAATTCCACGCAAAACAAAAAAAGGAATAGCTGCTATTTCTTCCTTTCAGCATAATCTTTCAGTCCATTATGAAAGCACGTTTCTTCACCTAGATGGCACGCTGGACCCTTCGGTTCAACTAGATATAACACTGCATCCATGTCACAGTCAACAAGGATATCCTTAACCTTCTGAACGTTCCCGGAGGTTTCACCCTTCTTCATGACGCGGCCGAAAGACCTCCTGAAGAAATATGCATATCCAGTCTTTATCGTCATCTCTAGAGCCTCACGGTCAGCATAAGCAAGAGTCAAGACTCTTAGGGATTTAAAATCCTGAACAACAACGGGAACTAGGCCTTTCCCCTTCTCGAAATCCAACTCATCTATGCTTACAAGCCTTCTGAACTTCAAAGCCTTATCGGCACCCCCTTCTCGGCTAGAAACCGTTTCACAACTGAGATGGGATACTCGCCAAAGTGGAAGACGGAGGCAGCTAAAGCCGCATCTGCCTTTCCAAGCGTGAAGGCTTCGAGGAAATGCTCGGGGTTCCCAGCTCCTCCACTCGCTATGACTGGGATGTTAACTCGTTCAACAATGTTTCGGGTTAATTCAATGTCATATCCATCTTCAGTTCCATCCCTATCCATCGAAGTTACGAGAAGCTCACCAGCTCCCAGCTCCGCAGCCTCAACAGCCCACTGAAGCGCATCAATACCTGTAGGCTTGCCTCCAGTTCCACCGTAAACGTGAACCTCAAACCAGCAGGCACCCTCAGCGGTCTCAACCACAGTTTTGCCCCGTCGAGCCTCATATCTCCTCTTCGCATCGATCGCGACGACAACGCATTGACTGCCGAAGGTCTCAGCTAATTCGCTGATCAATTTAGGATTCTCAACGGCAGCTGTGTTGATCGAAACCTTATCCGCTCCGTTACACAAGACGAGACGTGCATCTTCAACGCTTCGGATTCCCCCGCCTACGGTGAAGGGAATATCAATCTCCGATGCGACAGCTCGGACAACATCCTTTAGGATCTCCCTCTTCTCAGGTGAAGCTGTTATGTCCAGGAAGACAAGCTCGTCAGCTCCCTCCTCGCTGTATCGTCTCCCAAGCTCAACCGGGTCGCCAGCGCCTCTTCGGTTAATGAATCGGATGCCCTTAACGACTCTGCCATGATCCACATCCAAACAAGGAATTATCCTCTTAGCTAAGACCATACTTCTTCTCCGTCCAGACCCTTATTCATCCATAACTGCTCTTAAAGCTTCACTTAGGCTGAGCCTTCCCTCATAAATGGCCTTTCCAACAACAACCCCGTGAACCCCAAGTCGCTTCAAAGCCAAAAGATCATCGATGCTGCTGATTCCCCCCGCCGCTATCACTTCGTAGCCGCGACGGCAAAGCTTAGATAAAATTTGCAAGTCAGGCCCAAACAGCGTACCATCCCGAGCGATGGAGGTCACCAGAAAGAGTCTGACACCTAACCTTCTAAACTTCTCAGCAGCCTCCTCGATTGGTATCCCGGCTGAAGCCTTCCAGCCTTTGATCGCAACGATGCCTTCCCGATGATCCAAAGCGACAACAACACGTTTCGCCCCAAACTCCTCTAGAAGAGCCTCCACAGCAGAAGAGTCTGAGAAGGCGAGGGAGCCGAGGATTATGCGTTCCACACCTATCGACAACATCTTCTTTGCGAGCTCCAAGCTCCTGATTCCGCCGCCAACCTGTACGGGAACATTAACGGCCTTTACGACAGACTCGATTACATTCAGGTTTCTCCCCATTCCCAAAGCGGCGTCCAAGTCGATTACGTGGATGAATCTGGCTCCTTCAGTCTCCCATCTCTTTGCGAGCTGAACGGGATCGCCGAGATGATCGTATGAGCTCATCAGCTTGGGATCTCCCCTGAGGAGCCTGACCACCCTGCCTTTCATGATGTCGACGGCTGGGATGACCTCCACGCCTCAGCGTCTCCTATTCATCGTTTCACAATTCCAGCGAAGTTCCGAAG
>PIYJ01000001.1 GCA_003601725.1 Candidatus Bathyarchaeota archaeon | reverse complement strand
CGTACAGCCTATTAGCACTTCAGATGGATAATGAGGATTTGAGGCTAATTATCTTTTCCCCCCTTTTCGTAGTTGGTTACAAAGAGATAAGAAATTTCATTAAGATCAAAAGCTTCTTAGACGCCTTCGTTTTTAAAAAAGAAATGAAGTGGGGAAGAATAAAGCGAATAGGCTAGAAATATAACGGCCCTAGGTAGTTAAGATGCGGGATTATTGGATGTTTAATAGAAGAAAGGGGAGATTCTTAGAAATCTTTATTGAAAAGTTTTTGCATTATAATTTAATGATATTGGATAAAATGATTTGATGAATTAAAATGCCTAATCCCTTATCTTCCAGAAACCTTCTTCTTTTTACAATATTATCTATCTTTATATCCCAGGTTTTTCCCATAGCGGTATGTGCTTCTAAAGGTAATTACTTAAACATAGATCGTCCTCTTGGAAAGATAGATGTTCTTGAAAGAGACGTATTCGTGGTCTTTCTCAGCCCTCGAATAGAGAATTTATCAGCCCGATGCCAACCCTTAAATCGTGGCGGTTTGTTTGATCTATCCATCTCAACAAGGTATGTGGATCTCTTTCTTGGAGAAGTTTCTGTTGTTGGAGTTCAACTTAATGGACCCGGGATTTATAACTTGACGATTAGCTTTGCTAGTAATGAATCTTGGAAGTATACATTGGGCGTCTTTACCAGAAACCTGAAATTCTATGAGGAATATTGGGGGCAAGGAATAATTACTCGAGGGTCTTTCGTGGAGCGGGCGTCTTTTACGCGGCATTCGGGAAATTGGACGATAATTATCCCCTTAGAAAGTCATAGCCTTGCCAGATCCTTCTCTTATTTTCCTTATATTACGCTTCCAACGCCAGTAAACATGGCTTTACTTTTAGCAGCATGGATTCTGATCGCTTATGTCAACAGTTTTGTTTTTCTTGATACCTACTTCAAGAGTAAAAAGGAGATCGTTTCATATACTAGATGGATAATGGTAGGAGTAATGATGCTGATAAGCGTTTATTTCGCTTACCAAATATATCGTTTCACTACATTCACTCTTTCAGAAGGGGGTTAAAAATGGACGAAGATGAATTCTCAGATCAATGGTGGTACAATAAACCAAGACTTAGAAAGCTCTTTTCACCTTTACTTTACCTCTTTTCTTGGCAGTACAGATTATGGAGATTCCTTCAAAAGCCTCCTGAGAAAAGAAAAAAAGAAGCTGAAAAAAGAGCTAAGAAAATACGAAAAAGAGCTGATTTTCCCAACGTAAGCAGAAAGGATCTTGTCGGCAGAGAGAAAGAACTGAATAAAGTCTTGGTAAGCGCTCATTATCACATATTTCGCGATCCAGAAGTTCGTAAGGCTTGTCCTGTTCCCCCATCCAAAATCTTCATTCTAAAAGGAAGCTCCGGCAGCGGGAAAACATTCTTCGCTGAGATTTGCCAAAGAGAAGTCTTTGAGGAAGGATTAAAATACGGAATGATTGTAAGTTACGCTTCTTTAAAACCAGAGAACGTTTATACCATGTGGTATGGAAGAAGCGCTCAGCAGCTAGGCAGCTTCTTTCAAGAAGCCTTCCAAAGGCCCAGCATAATTTTAATTGACGAGTTTCAAGCTTTCGGAAGTAGATTCTCATCTACCTCCGAGGTTGGAATGGAAGAGAAGAGGGTTCAAACCGTCTTTCTAGAAAAGATTGATGAGCTGCAGAAGAAGAATTACCGGTGTATCCTGTTGATATCGACTAATGAATATGAGACGATCACTGAGACGCTGCGGAGAAGAGGAATAGTCGGCACGATCGATCTGGATGCAAGCACAAATAGAAACATGCTTCTAGAAATAGCTAGGAGGCAATGCAAGAAGTATAAAATAAATCTTAAACCAACAGATATTGTAGAGACCCTTGAAGATGCTGTACGCGCCGTGGGAAACACTCGTCTAACGCCAGCAGACGTTGTAAGCGCCTTTAACATAATTATGAATGAGAGATATAGGCCTCTGCAAGAAAGTTTAATTCATAAAATTAGGAAACGACGATTTACAAAAGTAGAAGTCGGAAAAACGATCACATTAGACGACTTCAGAGCAGCAGCTCGAAGACTGAAAACATATACCTATCAAGAGAAGACAGAGGCGGCTAGGAGATCTGTAAATAGAATCGCCCCAAGAGAAAGATATAGCGACGTTGGAGGGCTACATGGAATCAAAGAGGAGATAATCAAAGAGATCTCCTTAGCTATCGACGCGGACTTAGCTGTTAAAGCTGGATATCTCCCCCCTAAAGGCTTCATATTCTACGGTCCGCCGGGAACCGGGAAGACTTTGCTGGCTAAAGCGATCGCCGGAGAGAATGACGTTTGGTTTTACAATATTAATGGCCCCTCTATACTTCAAGGCAGATACGGAGACCCTGAGAAGACGATACGCGACATCTTTGCGGACGCTCGGAGAAACGCTCCAGCCATAATCTTTTTCGATGAGATAGACTCTATTGCGCCTAAAAGGGGGACCCATGATCCTGTTGTTGATAGAGTGGTCTCACAACTGCTGACGGAGATAGATGGTTTTACTCCTCTGACGAATGTGGTTGTCATAGGCGCAACGAACAGATTTGAGATACTTGATGAGGCTCTACTTGAACGTTTCACCCGTCACTTCAACTTTACTTATCCGAAGAACAGAATTGAAAAACTAGAGATTCTGATGGTTCATCTTCGAAGATACAAGGATGCTTTGGATAAGGATATAACTCCGGAAGATGTGCTTAGAGTATTCGAAAAGAAGATTCTAAGTCCAAGAAAAATCGCGGATGCTGTTGACGATGCGAACCGGCTTAGAACAAAGGAGCTTGAGGCTTGCCGTAAACTCTTAGAGGCAATTAAATATGGGGAAGAGAAGACCAGAGAAATAGAGAGGCTGTTCAAGGATGACTTAGAAAGGCTCTTTGAGAACCTTGGAATCGGCAGAGAAGACCCTGAACTCATAGAGAGATTGGAAAAGGTCGACCCCTCTAACTATCCTCTTCGGCTATATCATTTTGAAAAAGCATTAGAGAGAACATTCGATGAAACTGTGGAAGAAGCGCAGAGAATGGTTCAGCAGACCGTCAGGATTCAAAAACCCGAAGTTGGAAAGAGCTACGGCTTAATTGCACTTGGGGAACGAGGAGAACTCGGAGGTTTAGTAGGAGTCATCGAGGTTATAGTTAATCCGAGAGGATCAGGAAAGATCCAGGTTATAGGCAGCGAGGCGGGAGAAAGTATTCTTGCAAGCGCACAAGACGCTTTTATTCACATAAACTCCATATCAGATTGGAAGTTTAAAGATTACGATGTTTACATCGAAATAGTAACCCCAGCTAAGGGAATGGAGAAACAGATGTTTACGCCTGGAATTACGAGGCCGCCTGTTTCAGGTCCATCGGCAGGTCTAGCTATAGCAGTTGCGATGCTTTCAGCATTTCTGAACGTGGAGGTCGACCCGACCGTTGTGATGACCGGCGCAATCACTGCGAGGGGAGAGGTCTGGCCCGTTGGGGGACTTGATTATAGGGGAATGGGGAAGATTGAAGCTGCTTTATCAGATAGATACGCCCGAAAGCTCATCATGCCGAGATATAACTATGAAAGACTCAAAGGATTCGATACAGAGAAGCTCCTCTCAGAAAAGGATATGGTGATCATTCCCGTTCAGACATTCATAGAAGCAGCAGTAGAGGCCTTACTGGGATTCTCCTCTCAAGAGGAATTGATGAAGAGTTTAAAGAGGAGTTTTCCAACTCAGACATTCTAGTCGCTTTTATTTAATATGGACGTTCTTTTAATGTTCCGATGAAAAAGAAGCTTTAATTACGCATTTAAGATGTCGAGATTATATATTATCCTGTAAGAAGCTAAAAAATAAAAGGAACATTGAATAAATTATCCTTTTGAAGGGGGAAAATTTGGATTTAAATGCTTCAGTTGAGTCAGTTATGAGAAGCCCACCGGTTACAGCTTTATTTTCCGATTCTGTCTCTTATGTTACAGAGAAAATGGTCTCAAATAATATAGGCGCTATCATTATAATCAGCGGGGGAATTCCTTCTGGAATAATCACTGAGAGAGACATAATTGAAAAGATAGTAAGACCGCGGAGGGATCCAGATAAGACTCGAGCTACAGAGATCATGTCTTCTCCTCTGTTAACAATCGATGCTAAAAAAACTGTGGCAGATGCCCTTAAAATCATGCGAGATAAGAAGGTGCGACGTCTAGCGGTAACGAGAAATGGAAGACTCGCCGGTATAGTTACGGAGAGACGCCTTTTGGACTCCTTGATTTAAAGCAGATATCCTTCCTATTTTTTTATATGGTCTCTAGTTCCCAATTTTTGCTGACTTCGCTGGTTGACCAGCGAATCTTATAGGTAGATATCCATCTAAAAGGCCATATCACGGGTTCATACAAGTTGATCTTTAAAATACGGAATCACCTTCTCCGCGTATAGCTTCAGCCTTTCCTTATCAAGAGGGACAATCTTGACAATTATGTGGTGAGCGCCAGCTTTAACGTAATTCTCAATGCGGGATATCCATTCATCTGAATCTCCGATCAGGCAGATTTCCCCTAGTTCTTCCAAGGAAAGATCAGGGTTCAATGCTCGTCTCCTCTCTGGAAGAATTTCTACTTCAGCGGTTCTCCAAGCCTCTTCTGAAGTCTTAGCGAGACTGGCATACATATAACAGGTCGCCTCGATCTTGTCTTTATCCCTTCCAATTTTGGCGGCGTGATTTTGAATGAAGCTTAATTTTTGACGGAAATCATTAACTTTAGGATTAACAGTGAGCCAGCCATCTCCGATCTCCGCTGCTATCTTTAACATTCGCGGCTTCTCAGCGGCGATCCATATGGGTGGATGAGGCTTCTGAAGCGGTTTCGGCGAACATATAGCTCCTTTAAGCTTAAAGAATTTTCCCTCATAATCCACAGGAGTATCCGTCCATAGCTTCTTGACGATTTTAACAACCTCATGCATCCGGCTGACTCTTCCATCGTAAGGTATGCCGTATGCATCGAATTCTCTCTTATACCAGCCGGCCCCAATGCCTAAAATCAGACGTCCATGCGAGATTACATCCAGGGTTACGCCTATCTTTGCTACTAATCCTGGATGTCTAAAGGAGGCGCAGATAACCTTTGTTCCAAGAGATATGCGTTTAGTTCTTGAAGCCACGGCTGATAGGGATGAAAATGGCTCTAAGGAGCCTTGACCTGGAACTGTACACATTAAGTGATCAGAGAACCATAAGGAGCCAAGCCCAAACTTCTCTGCGAGAGAAGATATTCTGATAATCTCATCAAAAGATTCATATCTCCAAGGCCATATTGTCAGTCCAATCCGAATTTGACCATTCAGCTCCCCCAATCATGCATAGATTGATCAATCAATCGGCCAGACTAAGGATTCAATTCAAGGATCACTCTTTTTTGCAAGGAAATATATTTTGCCGTATCTTAACCATCCATTAATGCCTATGGGTGCTTACATAAATCATGAAACCAGCGTGAATAGATTATGGATTCTCAAATTGCATTGTGTGATCAGCTTTACGCTTGGTTGAGAGGATGCCGGAGACTCGTGATTCTTGGAATAGGCAATCCCCTAAGAGGAGACGACGCGGTAGGATTGAAGGTGATTCAAAATCTTTCAGGGAGGATTCCCGGGAATGTGCTGCTTCTGGAATGCGGGATGGTCCCGGAGAATTATCTCAGTAAAATAGAAGAATTTAACCCTACTCATGTTCTGATGATAGACGCAGCGCATCTCAAGGAGGAAGCTGGCGCCTCAAGATTGATCTCAATCGAAGAGATCGCTGGAACCGCTCTTTCCACTCATACGCTTCCTCTATCCTTTTTAGCGGAGATCATCAAACAAAATATCGGAGCTGATGTAAAGCTTTTAGGAATTCAACCTGAAAGCATAGAGTTTAAAGAAGGGCTTTCACCTAAACTTCAGGAGGTATCAAGAAAAATCGCTGATCTGCTTATGAAGATTGTGAAAGAAGCATTTCAAGACGAGGCTTCTAATAAGATTAGAGAAAAGCGTTTCTCCTGCTGACCTATTGTCTATGGAAGGTGCAGATTTGCGTCTGAAAATAAGGGTAAGAGGTATAGTTCAAGGAGTAGGCTTCCGTCCGTTCATTTACCGAATTGCCGTTAAAAACCAGTTAGCTGGATATGTTCGAAATCGAGGAGACGCCGGCGTAGAAATCCTCATAGAGGGACGGGAAGACGACATCAAAAGGTTCATGAATGATCTTAGAGCAAAGAAACCGCCATTAGCCCGAATATATGAAGTAATCACAGAGCAGCTGAAAGGAGAGCCTTGCTATGACAGATTTGAAATTTACAAAAGCTCCTATAAATCTGAACTTTCAGGCTCCGTCATCCCGCCGGATATATCCATATGCGAGGAATGCCTAAAAGAACTCAGAGACCCGAAAGACCCAAGATATGACTACTTCTTCATAACATGCACTAACTGCGGGCCTCGATATACCATAATTGAGAAGCTTCCCTACGACCGAGAGAACACAACTATGCGTGACTTCCCGATGTGCAGTTTCTGCCACGATGAATATTCTGATCCACTGAACAGACGATTTCATGCTCAAACCGTTGCATGTCCAAAATGTGGACCTAAAGTCTACCTTACCGATCGAGATGGCGAACTCGTTGAACATAAAGACCCAGTCAGAGAAGCGGGAAGACTTCTCTCAGAAGGATTCATAGTTACGATTAAAGGCTATGGAGGATTCCATGTTGCTGCTTCAACGTTAATCGAGAAGCCTCTTATTAGGCTTAGAAAAGCAAAACATCGAAAACAGAAACCCTTCGCAATAATGGCTCCAAGCATCGAGGCGATAGAAACATTTGCAGAAATAAATCCAACGGAGAAGGCGCTTCTCTTTTCTTATACTAGGCCGATTGTTCTCTTGAGGAAAAAAGATGAATATTATTTATCTGATTTGATCGCTCCGGGGCTTCATAACGTCGGAGTTATGCTGCCTTACACAGGCTTGCATTATATGCTTTTCGACGAAGTTGAAGATCCAGCTTTCGTTATGACAAGTGCGAATCCTCCGAATCAACCGATAATAAAGGAGGATGATGAAGCATTGAAAAGATTAGATGGAATTGTAGATTACTTCCTTTTCCATAACAGGCAAATAGCCCACAGATGCGATGATTCTGTCATTCGAGTTCACGGCGAGAAGCAAGTCTTCATAAGACGTTCCCGAGGTTATGCGCCTGCCCCTGTAATCCTGAAGAGAAATAGTAAAAGATGCGTTTTAGGCTTAGGCGGAGAATTGAACAATACAGCATGCGTTCTTCTACGAGATAAAGCTTTCATATCTCAACATATTGGCGATGTAGAAAATATAGAGACTCGAGATTTCTTAGAAGAAGCAAGCCAGCATCTAATACGCCTCACAAACAGCAAAATTGAAGCAGTCGCATGTGATCTTCATCCAAAATTTACGACTACTAATCTCGCCAAGCGAATCGCAGATGAGAACGGATATCAAATGATTCAAGTGCAACATCACTATGCGCATATAGCAAGCCTAATGGCTGAACATGACATCGATGAGATGATCGGTATATGCTGCGATGGTTACGGCTACGGTCTCAACGGAGAAGCATGGGGCGGCGAAATTTTGTTTTGCACACGGGAATCACATAGATTCAAAAGATTAGGGCATCTTCAAGAACAACCTCTAGTCGGAGGAGACTTAGCCACGCGTTTTCCGCTAAGAGTTGCAGCAGGCATATTATATGAAAAGGTAGATGTAATGGAATGGTTAATGCAGCATAAAAAGAATCTTACGCATGGCGAAATGGAGATCGAGGTGATTCTTAAGCAGCTTGAAACTGGCAGAAACGTTGTTGAGACATCGAGCTGCGGAAGAATTTTAGACGCCGTTGCCGCGATTCTGGATGTATGCTATGAGCGGACCTATGAGGGGGAGCCCGCGATGAAGCTTGAATCATTAGCCATTCGAGGCAAAGACGCATTGAAATTGAATCCGATATTAAGAGGAGACATCCTAGATACTACGCATCTAATCGTAGAGATCTTCAAGAATAAAGATAAAGTTTCAAAGGAGAACCTAGCATTCTCCGCGCATGTTTACTTAGCGAAGGGCTTAGCCATGCTTGCCGTGGAGAAAGCTAAGGAAAAAGATGTTAAAGCCGTTGGATTCTCCGGAGGAGTCGCGTATAATGAAATTATGACCTCAGAGATCCGAAAATTCGTTGAGTCTTCTGGCTTAAAATTCTTTGTGCACGAAGCTGTCCCACCCGGCGATGGAGGCTTATCATTCGGTCAGGCAGTTGTAGCGGGGTTCCATTATCGATAACCACAATAAATTTATCCGAAAGAAGGGACTGTAATATCCCAAAGTTGATAACTATGTGCCTAGCAATCCCTGCAAAAGTCCTAAGAGTGAAGGATGGAATCGCCGAGGTGGATTTCGGCAGAGGTGTTTCCCGAGAAGTCAACATTATGCTTGTTGATGTTAAAGTTGGAGATTACGTTCTGGTTCACGCGGGTTACGCAATTCAAGTCATAGATGAAAAGGAGGCAAAGGAGACACTACGCCTCTGGAACAAGATTCTTGAAGAAGAACTCCCATGACTCACTTGAAATTTTATGGTAGCTGACGGATATGACGGCAGATCTGAGATTTAGAGACCCGAAACTTGCTGAACGCTTAAGAAGTAAAATAGCTCGGCTCGCTCAGAAAAAAGAAACAATAAAGATCTGCCACGTCTGCGGAACACATGAATGGACGATTACACATTATGGACTGCGTGAGCTACTCCCAGAGAACGTTGAGGTCATTGCAGGTCCAGGATGCCCCGTATGCATCGTTCCAGCATCTGAGATCGATGAAGCTATAGAGCTCACGTTGAATGGAGTTACTATCACCTGCTTTGGGGACGTTTTCCGTGTACCCGGATCCACCCGGTCTCTTCTCGACGCGAAGGCTGAAGGTGCAGACGTAAAAGTGGTCTACAGCGTCAGCGACGCGGTGAGACTAGCTAAGAAGGAACCCGAAAAGGACTACGTATTCTTTGCTGTTGGATTTGAGACTACGGCGCCATCAACCGCGGTTGAGGTCTTAATGAATCCCCCTAAGAATCTGAGCTTCCTAATCTCCCATCGCCTCATACCTCCAGCTATGAAGCTTCTCGTCGAGATGGAGGAGCTGAACTTGAATGGATTCATAGCGCCGGGTCATGTGAGCACCATAATTGGGCTTAAGCCTTATGAGATTTTTCCCAGCGAATATCACATGCCCACGGTGGTGGCTGGATTTGAGCCTCTTGATGTTCTCTTCGCTGTTTATATGATTCTGAAACAGATTTCAGAAGGCAAGGCCAGGCTTGAAAACGAATATACGCGTGCTGTTCGATGGGAGGGAAACGTGAAGGCTCAGAGGGTTATGCATAGAGTTTTCGATGTGGTTGATGGGCGGTGGAGGGGGCTAGGATCAATTGAATCTTCTAAATTTATCCTCAAAGAGAAATACTCAATCTTCGATGCTCATCTTAAATACGACTTGAAAATAGAAGGAGGAGTTGACTTAAGACCCGGCTGCAGATGTCACCTTGTCATCATCGGTAAAATTAAACCGACAGAATGCCCATTATTCATGAAGGCTTGTACTCCGAGAAAACCTGTCGGAGCATGTATGGTAAGCAGCGAAGGAACCTGTAGAATTTGGGCGCGTTCGATGTCCTCGTAATTTATTCGAACAGAAAACGGCTGGATCTATTAATTATTAATTTTTTCTTTGAGAATTAAAGTCACGAATCCGTCTTTTGTGTTAAACATGAGATCTTCAAAGGCTCTTTC
This sequence comes from Candidatus Bathyarchaeota archaeon, assembly GCA_003601725.1. Taxonomy (GTDB): domain Archaea; phylum Thermoproteota; class Bathyarchaeia; order Bathyarchaeales; family DTEX01; genus B63. The sequence goes on along the minus strand of PIYJ01000001.1, from coordinate 22,141 downwards.
AAATCCTTTTTTCATTACGTAAGTTAAAACTTGAACGTTTTGCGCGCCTATCTTAAGGTACTCAGCTACGTGTCTGCCTGAATATGTTCCTCCAGTTGCACTTATTGGTATGTCTAAGATTTTTCTTACTTCTTGTATTTGTTTTTGATTCAGAACTCGTAGCTCTCTTCCTCCATGCGCGGTGAAGTATGCTTCACCTGTATCTTTGGAAACATATCTTCTGAAGAATCTGTTGGCTATAACTACTCCATCCGCGTTTCCCTCTTTCGCTGCTTTAGCCATTTCTATCTGGAAGTCCAAGCCGAAATCTAGGTTAAGCAGTTTAGGAACAATATGTACATTTGAAGAGACTTCCTTTATGAGCCTCGGTATCTCTCTATACCATCTCAAAACTGCCGCTTTTTCTACTGCTAGTTTCTCCCTTTTGAGAAAGGGGCAGAAATCAATCTCTAGAATGACTGGAGAGTCACCGTATAACACGTGGGCGGCTTCAACCAGCTTTTTAGTTGTGTATTCCCATTCCTCAATTCTCCATTCTTCATTGACGTCTTTAGGCAAGTGACAAAGAAAAGATTCGATGAGCGGAAAATTCTCTTTCTTTCCAATCTTAAATGCTTTCCTTGCAAAGGATAAATAATCTTCAAGGCTTCTCAGGTCAAGTCCTCCATTCCAGTGAAAAATCGGGTTTCCCTCATCATCATAAACCCATCTTGCGAATGTTGATCTTTTCCTCAAAGCCTTCATTGAGGCATTGCCGTCTTTATCTTCTCCGACAACGGATTTAAGAACCATGCCGCCGTAACCGGACTTTGCAGCCCTCTTTATTTGCGAAATGGTCTGCGAGAGCGGGCCAGGTGCAATAAGTATCGGATTTCTCAAATTCAAATTCAGATATGAGGCTGAAATATCTATGCCAAAGTCGCTTCTAAGAATTTTTCCTAGATTTAGATTTCCTTTTTTGAATTCCTTTTTTATGTGTTCTAATATTATTTGCAGTTTTGACATAATCATTCCCTGATAACGAAACATTTCAACATTTAACTTTTCTTTTATAAGTAATTTCCTTTTTAATTACGACCAGAATTTTTGCTACTAAAGCATCGCCATATTCTATTGATCTGTTAAATCTTTAACGTTCTTTCTTTTATGATTAAAGTTTGTGGCTTTCAAAAATGCTGGATAAAAGATATATAAGACAAGGGATGAAGTAATTCTAAAACAGTTTAAAAGTTTAGACGGCCTCTTTTCTTAAACAATCCAAAAGGATGAAGATAAAATGTTGAAGGTAGGCTTAGTCGGTTGCGGCCGTATAATGCCAGCGCATCTGCATGGCTATAGGGAACTTTTAGAAAAAAATGTGGATGTAAGAATTAAAGCATTATGCGCAAGGAAGATTGAAGACGCAAAAAGATTTAGAAGCCGAGAGGACGGAGTGCCGCCGAGAAAACCAGTCGGTCCCCCGGGAGATCCCTTAGCTAAGCCGCACATCTACGTTTACGACTTTCAAAAGGACACTGAAGTAGAAGTCTATGCAGATTACAAGGAGATGCTGAAAAAATCAGATATAGACGCCGTGGAGATTTACACATCTGTCTTTTCCCATCATGAAATCGCCCTTGCATGTATCGAGTCGGGAAAGCACGTCTTGGTTGAGAAGCCGATGGCTTTAACAGTGAAGGCCGCTCGCAAGATGGTTCAAGAGGCGGAGAACTCCGGAGTGATAATAGGCGTCGCGGAGAATGCCAGATACTCTTCTGGCACCCGGATGACTAAATGGGTGATCGATCAGGGATACATCGGAAAGGTGCAAGCTGTTCTGGGAGGCTTCATGGGCGGCTATTGGTCTCCTGATAAGATTGTTGCTGAAACGGCGTGGCGGCATAAGAAGCTCTTTGCGGGGGGAGGGGCAACGATAGACATGGGGGTTCATCTGTTCCATACATTGCGATATCTCTGCGGCGAAATCGATGAAGTTTCAAGCATCGTTGAAACGCTTGAGAAGGAAAGGTTCCGTAAAGATGATGAGGGAAACATAGTTGAGTCTGTAAAGCCTAATGTTGATGATACCTTTCTAGGACTCTTCAAATTTAGAACAAGCGTCATAGGACAATGGTTCTTCTCTTGGGCGGGGCATGGAGAGGAAATATTCATCCCCCGGACGATTTACGGAACCAAAGGATGCATTAAGGCGGATATGCTGATACTGGACAATGGAGAAAAACTCGATATCAAAGAACTTTTCGAGAAAAAGGCAAGCAGCGAAATCAAAGAAAAATTCTTCCCTTATGGGATAAGAGACCCCATGGCTCTTGAGACATTAGAGTTTTTGAGAGCCATCCGAGAGAAACGGGAGATGGAGACCAGCGGTCGAGAAGGACTACGAGATTTAGCTGCATCCTTCGCGTTAATCGAATCCTCTTTGATGAAAAAAGCAGTCAAGGTTGATGACGTAGAATCGGGAAAAATTGCAAGCTACGAAGAAGAAATTAACAAATATTACGGAATATAACTTTTTGACTTTCGAAATTCGATATCGAATGGGTAAAACATAACGAATCCACCTTTTTATTTTTCGGATTATCCTTAACAGCGATGGTGAGAGACTGATTGGCTCTGAAAGCAGTCATCTTCGATCTCGACGGCACCCTGATTAACTCCGCAATTCCATTCAAGAAGATGAAGTCGCGGATCATTAAGTATCTTGAAAGAATAGGCGTGACACCCGATCTTTTAAACGAAGAGATGATGAATTTTGAAATAACACATAAAGCTGTAAAGGACCTAAAAAGCAAAGGATTCTCAGAGAAATACATTAAGAAAGCACTTGATGAAGTATCCAATTTGATGAATGAGGTTGAGCTTGAATCTTCCGACGAGGCATCCCTAATTCCAGGGGTGCCGGAAACCCTTAAAGCCTTGAAAGATCAGGGGCTGAAACTTGGACTTATGACGAGGAGCTGCCGAAAATACGCTGAGAAGATTCTGAGAAGATTCGATCTTCGGAAATACTTTGATGTTGTTCTCGCTAGGGATGATATTAAAAATCCAAAGCCTGACCCTTCGCATGCGATTGAATTGCTGAAGCTTTTGAATGTATCCGCTGAAGAAGCACTCTTTATTGGTGATCATTGGTCCGATGCGGAATGCGCGAAGAGATCTGGATTAAAATTCGTCTTATTTAGGCAAGACGGCAATTCACACATATGGAAGTCAGAGGTCTCAAAGATTAAAAACATAAAGGAGATTCTCAGAATCATAAAGAGAAGCGGATAGAGCTTACCCTTATATGTTTAGAGCGATTAAATGTTCTTTCGTGAAAGCGTCCTAATTTTTCTGGAGGAGCCGTTTTGACCGAAAAGTCGGATCTTGAAAAACTACGAAACGAGATTGCCACGGTCACTTTTGAGATACTGGATTTATGCAAAAAAAGAATCGAGTTGGCCAGAAAGATAGCGGCAGTTAAGTTGAGGATGAATCTTCCAATAGAAGACTCAAAGGTCGAGAGAAGTCTTAAACAGCGAGTTCTTGATTTTTGCCAAAAAAATAGTATGCACAACGATTTTTGCATCGATCTTTTCGATCTTTTGATCGATGAGTCTAAACGTGTGCAAGAAGAAGTAATGAAATCTAGATTTCGAGGGAACCTTTCAAAGATGGAGGATTGAAACATGAAAGTGGCAATTATAGGCGGAGCAGGCAAGATGGGAAGATGGTTTACGAGATACTTTGTTCAGCAGAGACATGACGTTACAATTTCCGATATTGATGAGGTAAATGCAAGACGCTTTGCAAGGTCATTGGGAATAAGATTGTCCCATAACAATTCCGAGGCCGCTGGATCAGCTGATCTAATAGCAGTCTGCACGCCTATTACCGCCGTGCCTAAGGTCATAAAAGAAATACTTGACGATTTGAATCCATCCGCGGCTGTTATGGAGATATCTTCAGTTAAGTCACCAGTAATGCCGATCATGAAAAAGATCGCTCTTATGGGAAGACGCGTCCTCTCTGTTCATCCGCTCTTCGGTCCCGGAGTAGAAGACCCATCTGGAGAAAGAATAGCTCTGGTGCCAATTCACGATGCGGCGTCTGAGATCGATTTTGCCAAACAGTTGTTCCCTAACTTAGAAATAATTCTTGTGGATCTTGAAAGGCACGATCATGCTATGGCTTTGACGCTTTCTCTAACTCATTTTATAAATATAGTCTTGGCTTCGATGCTTGCCAAGGAAAACGTTGAGGAACTTAAGAATCTCGGCGGAACAACATTTACGATGCAGCTACTATTAAGCGAAAGCATAATGACGGAGAATCCTAAATTATGCGCATCAATTCAGATGAGCAATCCATACACGATTCAATATCTAGAAAAGTTTCTTTCAGAGGCTTATAGGCTGATGCAATATGTCCGTGAGGGAGAGGAAAAGGAATTCAGCAAATTCTTTAATGAAGCATACTCAGCGTTATCTGAGCATGAGAGGCTTGCCGATTCCTATGAAGCCATGTATAGAGCTCTGAAGACCATTCGTAACAGCAGTGGAGATGCAGCTAATCCTTGAGTTTAATTAGAGTGTTTGTATTCAAAACTCCAGGCAGTTTCCTTATAGCGTCAATCTTCTTATTCAGATCATCAATAGTATAAGCTTGGATGAAGGCGGCGATGTCATAGTCGCCGGATACCTCGAAAATTCGCGTGGCGATCTTCTTCATTCTTTTCGCTACATTATTCGTCATTGTAGGTTCTGTCTCAACTAGGACTACTCCTTCGAATTCCGCTGTTGTCTCAATTGTGAATCTTCTTATTATGCCGTCTTTTTGGAGCTTTTTTATTCTTCTTCTAACCGCGCCTTCTGTTAATCCGATCTTTTTCGCGATGTTTACATATTTCGCTCTGGCATGGCTTTTTAAGATTTTTAAAATTTCAAGATCGATATTATCCATGATAATATCCAAGTGCTGGAAAGATATAACTTTTTGCGAAAATCGTAAAGGATGCTCCGAGATTATTATCCCCAAAACTTGTCATTAAGTCTTCATAAAAAAAGGTCATTCGTTCACATGCTTAAATTGAAAAGAAAAAACCTAGTCTTTATGGAAGTGGAAATTTAATTATTTATCCATCAAAAACGTGAATTTTTAACCATTTTTCATATTAAGAGAGTAAAAAGAGAAGATAAATAGATAATGTTCGCTTTTTATGTGATATACACAAAGGAACGGTGCGTTTATTGCCCCCAGAAAGGAGTTCCTTATGAAAAATAAGGTGCTGAAAACTGATCTCGGCATTTTAAAGAACTTTGAACTCTCAATCGGAAAGATCATTGAAGAAACATGGGAGGAAGAAGCTGGTCCAACGCTTTTCACGCCGTGGAAATTTTTCTACATAAATGAAGTAATATCTTCGGAAGATTCTATTATTTTGTATTTCTGTATGTCTTTTTTCATGTAGATGCGAGTCTTTTGAATAAGGCGGTGTTAATATATGGAAACCTGAAGGGTTACTTCTTTAAGTTCATCCGGCCTTTTTGTGAGTACAATTTGACTTCTCATCTTGTGCCCTACCTTTATATATGAATCCGGGAAACCTTTGCGCGGTGAAGAATAGTTGAACAGAGTTACCGTACCAGCTGGGGCTACCATGGTGTTGGGCATAGTTGAGGGGGATCTTTACCTCTCAGATGGGGCTTGCGTGAGAGCTGGGGATTCTGAGAAGGTTGAGGTTCGAGGGACGGTTCAGTATGTAGGTGACTGCACATTTAAGTGCAGCCTCTCCGCCGGCTTGATTAGGGGAAGGCGGGGCGATTTAACTGTTGATGGTGATCTCTCAGTTGAACGATCCATCAGAATCCATGATGGAGGATTAGAGGTTAGGGGAGACCTATCGGCGAAAAACATTGAGGTTGACCGAGCGGTCCTTGTGGGAAAGAACCTCTCCGTGGAGAGCATAGAAGTAGGCGGGAAGATAAAGGTTGAAGGCGACACAAAAGGAGGGAAAATAGAGGTAGGAGGCTCATTCGAGGCTCAAGGCGATGTCGAAGCAGAGCAGATTGAGGCAGGTGGAACCGTTAAGATAGAGGGCAGAATAAAGGCGACTGAGGTAAGCGTTGGAGGGGCATTCAGAGGAGGAGAAGTCCAAGTTGAAAGAGTTAAGGTCGGTGGGACATTCATCTCGGAATCTGAAGTCTCGATTGAGAAACTTCATGTTGGGGGGAAGGTGAGGGTTGCTGGCGGTGAAGTAAAAGAAAGAATAATCGTCGGGGGAACATTTGAGTCGAACAGCACACTGTCCCTTGGGTCAATTGATGTCGGTGGAACTCTGAGGGTGAATGGCGACCTGAAGTTTTTGGATATCGATGTTGGCGGAACAGTGAGTATTAGCGGAGATGCTGAAGGCGGATCCATCGATATCGGTGGAACCTTAAAGATAGGGAAAAACCTTACTTTGACGGATAAGCTGAATGTCGGAGGGAAAGTCGAAGTAGGTGAAGCCCTCAAAGCCAACTCTGTATCAGTAGGAGGCTCAGTTAAGGCCCGAACGGTTAGAGCTGAAGATTCAGTCCGAGTTGGAGGTCGAATTGAAACTGTTGAAGGAGTTAAGGCAGCCAAGGTTGGAATAGGCAGGAGAGGAAAAATCATGGGAGTAGTCGTCGCAGAGGAGGTCCTTCTCGGAGAGAGGGCTGAAGCTGAGGACATCTACGCGGACTTCGTGACGATGGAGGAAAGATCAAAAGCGAGAAACGTATATGCTAAAAATATATACTTGGAGAGGGGTTGCAGAATAGCGGGGGAGATTAAATACACGGAGGAGCTACGAAAAGAAGAAGATGTGCACTTCGCTAGGGAGCCGGAGAAGACTGAGAGGCTTCCCCCTCCACCGATCTGAAATCTCATTCGTGATGATGTTGCAGAAGAGAACGCGGTACGATATTTATCTTGATGTCTTAGAGACTATTAGAAAAAAGAAGGCTTGCTCGATTACGAGGCTCTCCTATGGCGCTGGACTTCCAGTTGACCGGACGAGAAAGATCGTCGAGTTCCTAATCTCACGCGGTCTTCTAAAGACCATAAACCTGGGTGATAGGCCGCATTATAGGATCACTGAACGGGGTGGAGAATTCCTCCAAGCCTTAAAGACTGTTAAGAAATTTATAGAATGAATCGTTTCCTACGGAGGTCTCGGGGGCGTCAGAAGCAAGCCTTTTTTATCTTTCATGAGTAATTTCTTCTCTCTTTTAAGCGAGATCTAAGGAGGCCAGATAGCTCTCCTCGTCGATTTGTTCAATCTTGAATCCTCTCTTGTAACATAAGTGAATCATTTTAGTGTTCTCAGCGAGAATCTCGCCGAATATCGTCTTCAAATTTAGGTCTTTCCCCACATCGATAATATGGTCAAGCAGCTGGGTTCCTAAACCGAGATTCTGCCATGGATCGCCAACAACGATGGCGATCTCTCCTCTTTCGCCGTCCGGCTCAACGACCAATCGGGCCATTCCGATGATTCTATTAGAGTTATTCTCCGATTCCTCTGCGACTAGAGAGACCTCCCTAGAATAATCGATGTTGCAGTAGCTCGCTAACATTTCATGGGAAATGTCTTTTATTAAGCGGAAGAATCTGAATCTCATGGTCTCTTCTGAAAATGTGTTGAAAAGATCATTGATTAACGGTTCATCCTCGGGCTTAATAGGTCGAATCAAAACGGGTCCTCCATCTTTAAGCGTAATTTTCTTCACGTACTTCGTTGGATAGGGTCTGATCGCCAAATGCTCATAGGGTTTGATTTCGCCTAGAAGGCATTCTTTGTCAATGATTATCCTTGCGTCTAAAACAACAGCTTCTCTATCGTCAACCACGATGGGATTTATATCCACCTCTTTTATCTGCGGAAAGTCGATTATCATCTGGGAAAATCTGACAAGAATCTCTTCGAGAAGAGCCGTATTAGCCGGCGGTCTGCCTCGGTATCCGGAGAGAAGGATCTTATAGATTTTGGTCTGCTCCATCATCCTTTTGGCGAGAATCTGATTCAAAGGTGGGAATCCAATAGAAATATCATTGAAAAGCTCTACTCCTATTCCTCCAGCTCCAAAAATTATGACTGAGCCAAACAGGGAATCCTTTTTTGATCCTATTATTAGCTCAAAGCCGTCCTTTTTGACCATGGGCTGAACGGATACGCCGTCGATTCGAATTGAAGAATCCCGCCGTCTAACCCGTTCTATTAGCTCTTTGAAGCATCTCTTCACGTTGCTTTCCGAATTGATGTTCAAGATCACCCCGTCTACGTCAGTCTTATGTGCCACTTGAGGAGAGATGATCTTCATCACAACCGGATACCCTATGCGAGAAGCGATTGAAGCAGCTTCTTCCGGAGACCTCGCCAAATAAGTCTCAACGGTTGGGATGCCGTAAGCCCTCAGAAACTCTTTTGATTCAAGCTCAGTCAAGAGCTCCCTCTCTTCATTGAAGGCTTTCTCTATCAACCCCATTAGACGCTGCTTGTCAATCGACATGCTTACCGGCAGTTCCCTCGGAGTCTCATATAGAAGTTCAAGGTTCCTCGCATACTGATACATATACATGAATGTCGATATGGCCTCTTCAGGCGTCGAATAAGTCGGAATCCCATTTCTCTGCAGAATGCCTCTTGCCTCCCTGACATCCTCCTCTCCCAGCCAAGATGTAAGAATGGGTCTCTCAACTCCCTTTGAAGCCTCGACCAAGATCTCCGCCGTCTCAGATGGACTCGCGGCTCCTATAGGAGTGTAAATTACGAGAAACCCATCAGCATTTTTCTCATTAAAGCATATGTCAAAGACTCTCCTAAACCTCTCTGCTGTGGCATCCTCGCAAACGTCAACGGGATTAGACTTGCTCCAATAAGAAGGTAAGACTTCATCAAGCAGTCTCCGAGTCTCATCGCTCAAAAACGCGAGTTTCCCCCCTTTGGATACAAGAAAGTCGGTTGCCATCACGCCGGGGCCTCCCGCATTCGTAATTATCAGTAGTCTCGGACCCTTTGGGATCGGCTGCATGGCGAGGATCCCTGCGCAGTTGAAAAGATCAGATATGCCTTCAACGCGGATGATGCCGACCCTTTTAAAAGCCGCATCGTAGATGGCGTCTTCGCCTATGATGGCTCCTGTATGAGATGCGGCTGCCTTCATGCCTTCCAGAGTTCTCCCCGCCTTTATCACAATTATAGGTTTGGTGCCGGCGAATCTCCTAGCGGCACTCATGAATTTTCTAGCATTCCTTATGGATTCAATAAAGAGCACTATGCTTCTGGTTTCCGGATCAGCTCCAAAATAATCTATTAGATCAGCAAAGTCCACGTCAAGCATGGAACCAACAGAGACGAAATAGCTGAACCCAACGTTTGCTTGAGAAGCCCAATCTAAAACCGAGGCGCAGAGCGCCCCGCTTTGAGATACGAAAGCTATGTTGCCGGGCTTAGCCATCTTATATGCGAAGGTCGCGTTCAGCTTGATGCTTGGATGCATTATGCCCAAGCAGTTAGGACCAATAATTCTCATATCATATTCGTTCTTCAGCTTTAAGACTTGCTCTTCAAGTGCCTTCCCATTCAAGCCGGCTTCGCCGAACCCTGATGAGACGATTATGATTCCCTTGACCCCGGCTTCCCCGCATTCCTCAACGACTTGGGGGACTATATGCGCAGGCGTCGCGATTATTGCAAGGTCAACATGCCACGGAATCTTCTTTACGCTGGGATAAGCCGTTAAGCCTTGCACGCTTGGACTGAAGGGGTTAACTGGATATACGAACCCTTTGAATCCTACCCCTATCAGGTTGTTCAGAAGCTTATAACCCACGGAGCCTTCTTTATTGCTTGCTCCTATCACCGCTACACGTCTGGGATTGAATATTTTTTCTAAACCCTCAATTCCCGTTAGTCAGACTCCCCTTCTCCGGTCGCTCTGAGATATTAATTAAGAGAATAGAGTTTTTAAGAATATTATTAATAATTCCACGTCTAGTTCATTACGTAAAGCAGTAAACTGCGGATATGATTCGTGATTGGATCACATTAAATCTTGGAATGCCAAGGGATTTACGTCCATGATCCTAGCTTCTCATCTGAATGGGATTCTATAGATCTAATATCGGTTTGCTTTACGTTTCTCTTTATATAAGCGTCTTATCAAGTTAGCCATCATCTGAACGTCGAGTTCAACCTTCCTAGCAGTTCTCGCCATTTCTAGATCGCCTTCTTGAATTGATCATTTTAAACTTGATGAGGATCTATTAAGCATTAGCGAACGGAAGGTTGGAACCTGAAATTCGAGCGTCTGACATTTATCTTGAACAGATTTTTTATCTTCATATTTAAGCGGATGGATGAAATTTAGAAAGTTCGCATTCAGTTTACGAAATTCGTAAAAATGAAACGAAAAACATAAATAACCTCCCCCTCACCAAAGTAGAGAGGTGTATTTAATTGCACAAATTTAGCGGATGCTACACGGCGACGATTACTCCGATGAAGAAAAATTTGGAGGTCGATTATGAGGGCCTTGAACAACTTGTAGAGTTCCAATCGGAACAAGGCGTAAGCGGGGTTCTAGCTGTTGGAACAACAGGTGAAAGCCCAACATTAAATTGGGAGGAACATATAGAAGTAATTAGAAAGGTTCACGAGTTCTCTAAAGAGAGGTTTCTTACAATAGGAGGAACCGGAAGCAACAATACGCATGAGTCGCTTGAAGCAACACGGGAAGTCTCTGACTTCGGAGTCAAATGCGTCCTGCTTGTAGATCCATATTATAATGGGCCGAGCTCGCTTGAGATAAGGAAGGAATATGTTGAACCTATCGCCCGAGAATTTCCCCACGTCCAGATAATCCCCTATGTGATACCTGGCAGAAGTGGAACGCAGCTTCTACCGCAAGACCTCGCGATTCTCCACTCGGAGTTTGAGAATGTGAGAGCTGTGAAAGAGGCGACGGGTAACTTTGATAATATGAGATTGACAAGAAGGCTTTGCGGAGAAGACTTTGACATACTCTCTGGAGACGACGATAAAACATATGCCATGATGAAAGACCCCGAGATAAGGGCAAGCGGCGTAATATCAGTCGCTTCGAACGTTGCCCCCGGGCCGATCCAAAGATTCGTCAAAGCTACTTTAGAAGGAAATGTTGAGGAGTCTGAAAGGCTCTACAAGGCGCTTAGGCCTCTATTCTCAATGGTCACGGTGAAGACTGAGGAGGAGACGCCTTATGGTCCTGCTCTCTGCAAGGCTAGGAATCCTCTGCCCTATAAGACGTTAATGAATATACTGGGCATGCCTTCCGGTCCCTGTAGACGGCCATTAGGGAAGATGACAAAGAAAGGTCTACAAGTAGTCTTGAACACTGCGAGAACAGTCTATGAAAAGACCCCGGAGATTCTTGAGCCCATCGAGAATTTCTTCGACGTCGATCTAGGTAAGAGACTTTACGATGAGGACTGCTGGCGAGGCTTAACATATGATTAGGATCTGCGTTGCCGGCGCAGCTGGAAGAATGGGCAGCACCCTGCTTCGAGAGGCCGTGGCGAGAGGATTCGAGATAGTCGGCGGAGTAGAGGCGTCGGGAAATCCAAATGTAGGCAAGACTCTGAGTGAAGCTGGGATTTGCAGCTCTGATGCTAAGATTTATGATGCGAGCAACCTCAAGGAAGCCGTGAGCCAGGCGGATGTTTATCTGTCTTTCACTACGCCGGAAGCTGAAGTCTCAAACATTCCCGTAGTGGCAGATCTGGGAAAACGAATCGTCATGGGGACAACGGGACTAACAGATGAGCAGATGCAAATAGTAAAAAATGCGATTATGGATAAGGTTCCCGCCGTGATCTCGCCCAACTATGCCATCGGCGTAAATATTCTATTTAAGATGATAAAGACGTTGAGGCTTTTACCGCCTAACTACGATTTCAGCGTAATTGAGGTTCATCACACAGGCAAGAAGGACGCTCCAAGCGGAACTGCGAAGAAGCTGGGGGAGCTTATCTCAGAAGCCCGTGGATATAGCTCAGTCATACATGGAAGAGAAGGCGTAAGCATAAGAAAGCCGGAGGAATTAGAGATTCTCTCCGTGAGGGCAGGTGGGGTTCCCGGTGTTCATGACGTAATAATCGCTGGGGCTCATGAGATGATTCGTATTGAACACGTAGCTTTCTCACGAAGCGTATTTGCTCAGGGAGCTCTGTATGCGGCTGAATGGGTGAGCAAACAGACTAGACCCGGTGTCTACAGTATGGATGATGTCTTGAGTTAACATTCTGTTTCAAGCGGGGAGGCAGCTGAGAGATTGGGAGCCAGAGCGGTCATAAAGTTCGGTGGAGCTGATCTTGCTTCAGGTCCTAAGATCAGAGAAGCCGCCAAAAAGGTTCTGGAGTCGAATTATGATGAGATCGTCGTCGTTGTCTCTGCGATGAAGGGGGCAACTGACAGTCTGATCAAGGTCGTTTCGGAGATAGGCGGCGTTGATGATCAAGATTATGCTGAGATCGTCTCGATGGGTGAAAGGATGAGCGCCCGCATCTTCTGTTCCGCTTTAAGATCCCTAGGCGCAGACGCCATATATATAGAGCCAAACAGCAAGGAATGGCCGATTATAACTACTTCCGACTTTAAGAATGCCTCCCCGGATATGAAGAAGACTTGTGAACGCGTCAAACGGTTTGTGGAGCCTATGCTTGGGGAGAAGATCGTTGTGATTTGCGGTTTTCTCGGACGAGACGAGAAGGGAAGAGTGACTACTCTGGGTAGAGGAGGAAGCGATACAACCGCGATGGTGCTTGCGAATTGCCTGAATGCTGATGAGGTTGTGCTTGTCAAGGAGACGGAAGGAGTTATGTCAGCGGATCCTAAGATAATAGCGGATGCGAAGCCGCTAAGTAAACTTGACATTCACGAGATGTTCGCTCTCTCATATGGAGGTGCAAAGGTCATAAAAGCAGAGGCTTTGAAGTATAAGTTACCTAATCAAAAGTTGAAGATTGTAAGCTTCTCTAGTAGAAGTCTTTCAGGTGGAACGGAGATTACGGGCGTGTTCAACTCTGATTCTTTCGAGGTCTCTGAGAGGAAAGGCCTCTCCGCTGTTAGCCTCGTCTGTAATATTGAACCTGAGGTTATAAGCAAGATCATCGCCTCTTTCAAAGATAGGCCATTATACGGTATAAGCACGGGAAGAGTCTCGTTGACAGTTTTCACATCATCTGAAAATCTGAATGCTCTATTGAAGGATCTGCACAGTTTAGGTGTGTGCAAAGCTCTGAGCTGTAGAAGCAATGTCGGCTTGATAGAGTTGACTCATCCCGCCTTTGTGGATTCTCCCGGTTGGATCGCTAAGATATCCGAGGCATTGGCATCTGAAAAAATAAATATAATTGAGGTCACGACTAGTAAGTCTACTATAAACATCTTTATTGATGAAACAAAAATTGAGGATGCGATAAAAGCTGTGAGGGATACACTTGAAACGTGAAGTAGCAATTTTAGGAGCAACAGGAACCGTAGGACAGAGATTCATCGAATTGCTTCAGGGACACCCATGGTTCGAGATTTCTGTTCTCGCCGCTTCTGAACGCTCAGCTGGAAAGAAGTATAAAGAAGCATGCAAATGGCGAATGGAAACCCCGATGCCTGAAGCAGTTGAGGACATGACAGTTGTGAATACGAATCTAAAAGAAGTCAAGCAGGCTGGCAACGTAGACTTCGTATTTTCAGCTTTACCCGGAAGTATAGCGGGTCCAATTGAAGAGGAGTTTGCTGTTGAGTATCCAGTTGTCAGCAAAGCAAGCGCACATAGAATGAAAAGCGACGTACCGCTCATAATACCCGAAGTTAATCCCGACCACCTGCAGCTAATCTCAGTTCAGAAGAAGAACCGCGGCTGGAACGGGTTCATCTCCACAGATCCAAACTGCAGCACAATTCAGCTCGCCATCACCTTGAAGGCTCTCATGAAGTTCGGTGTGGAAAACGTGATTGTCTCTACGATGCAGGCGCTTAGCGGAGCTGGATACCCCGGGGTTCCCTCTCTTGACATAATCGACAATGTGGTTCCTTACATATCCGGCGAAGAGGAAAAGATGGAGAATGAGACCAGAAAGATTCTCGGAACCTTCTATGGTGAAGAGATTCAACCAGCGAATATTACGATAAGTGCCAGCTGCCACCGTGTTAACGTGAAGGATGGCCATCTAGAAGCGGTATATGTTGGGCTTGAGCAGAAACCTACAATTGAAGAGGTTAAAGAAGCCTTCAGAAACTTCGTTGGAGAGCCGCAGAGGCTTAAGCTGCCGACAGCTCCGGAGAGACCGATCATCGTGAAAGAGGAGATCGACAGGCCTCAGCCCCGCTTCGACAGAGATGCGGGGAAAGGCATGAGCGTCGTGGTTGGACGTATCCGAGAAGACCCCATAATGACCGTTAAGTATCTCTGCTTGGGACATAACACCATAAGGGGCGCCGCGGGCGCAGGGATACTGAGCGCTGAGCTTATGGTTAAGAAGGGGCTTCTCTAGACATTTTTTATTCAAATTGCCGGGAAGGTATTTTATGTCTTCAAAAATATTTTCGAATGGTTATTTAGAAAATAGGGGCGGTGTGCTCTATATAGACGGCGTCTCCTCTCTTGAGCTAGCTGAAAAATTTGACACTCCGTTATATGTCTTAGCGGAGAGAAGAATCAGGGAGAATTATCGTCGGCTTTACGATGCCCTCAAGAAGCACTATGACAAGGTTAGAATCTATTACTCTGCTAAGGCGAATACCAGCCTCTCTGTATTGAAGATACTTGAAAGTGAAGGAGCATATCTCGACACTGTCAGCCCGGGAGAAGTGTTTCTCGCATTAAGGGCAAGCTTCACATCTGATAGAATATTATTCACCGGAACAAGCGTCCGAGATGACGAGTTGAAGTTCCTTGTTGATTCCGGAGTTACAATAAACATTGATTCTCTTTCGCAGTTGAGAAGGCTTCTCAGTTTCCATCTGCCTGAAATGATCTCTGTGAGGGTTAATCCTGAGATTGGGGCGGGCCATCACGAGCATTGCATCACGGCTGGAAGGGATTCAAAGTTTGGAATCTGGGAGGACGATGTCATCAAGGCATATAAATACGCCAGAGAGGCTGGGGTGAAGAAGTTCGGCATACAGATGCATATAGGTTCAGGGATATTGACGGTTGAGCCTTTCCTCTTGGCTGCTGAAAAAATGTTGGAGATAGCTCGTCACGTTCACGAAGAGGTAGGTGTGGACTTTGATTTCATTGATTTCGGGGGAGGCTTAGGCGTTCCTTACAGGCCTGAAGAGGAGTCTTTGGATCTTGATCTTTACGCGGAGAAGGTTCTAGGTCTTTATCTCAGACGGATCGGTGAGTACGATCTGGGGGAGCCATGGTTCTTCATTGAGCCTGGTCGCTACATTGTTTGTGATGCTGGTGTTCTGTTGACGCGTGTAAATACTTTGAAGATCACACCTTTCAAAAAATTCGTAGGTGTAGACGCTGGGTTCAACACTTTGATTAGGCCGGCGATGTATGGATCTTATCATCCGATAATCGTTGCTAATAGGCTTGACTCTGCGGAAGAAGAGGTTTACGATGTGGCGGGGCCAATATGTGAGTCAGGTGATCTGCTAGCTAGAGACAGAAGGCTTCCGAGGATAAGTGAAGGCGATCTGTTGGCTGTTCTGAACGTGGGGGCTTATGGATTCTCGATGAGCTCGCAATATAATTCGAGACCTAGATGCGGGGAGGTCTTAGTCAAAGACGGAGAGTATGCGCTGATAAGGCGGAAAGAAGATTTTGAGTCTCTCTTGATTGGGCAAGAGCTTCCTTCATGGCTTAAATGAAGTTTCTTGCGGATCGATATTTTTGGTTATTTTACATGGGAATTTTTTCTTTAAATAGTTTAAATAGTGTTACGTCTCTATTTTTATTTAGTTAGCTCTCTTTAGTCAATCATGTGTGTTGTCGATCTTCGAATAAAATATGAATAAAAGCGGAGGGGGATTTATGGCTAAGACGGTTAGATTCAGCATTTCGATAAGTCCAAGTCTTCTAGAGAAGTTTGATCAGGCTATAAAAGAAAAGGCATATAAGAATCGTTCCAAGGCGATTAGGGATTTGATTGTGAATTTCATCGTGGACAGGGCGTGGGAAAAATCAGATAGGGAAGTGATGGGGTCATTAACTGTTCTCTATGATCATGAATCAAGAGGACTGGTTGAAAAGCTTCTTGAGATTCAGCATGAACGCCGAGAGAATATCATCTCAACGATGCATATGCATATTGATGAACGAAACTGCATGGAGATTCTCGCCGTGAAAGGGTATCCTAAAGAAATAAGGGAACTAGCAGACAGGATTATGAGCTGCAAAGGAGTAAAACATGGAAGGCTTGTGATGAGCATTACGGGCACTGAGATAACTTAGCCAAGCCAATTAAGGTTGGAAGAGAGATTATTCAAGCAGCGCTTCTGTTCCTCTATGAGCGTTTTGCTTTGATGCTGTCCTAAATGTGCCTTCATTTTTTATTTTTTTGGAAGTTTCGGCATGAAAAAGTTTGGCCTTTCTTCAGAATTATCTCTTGAGTATTCCTCCTAAAATTAGAGTTCCAAATGAAGCTATCAGCAGGATTATTGCGGTTTTTCCATTTAGAGTCGCAGTGATTACTGAGAGCACGAAGAGAAAGAGGCCTAAATATGCGATTTTGTCTTTTATCTTAACTTTCATGCGAAGTTCCTTCTTTTTTCGTTTTGTTCCTTCTTCGGCGGCTTTTCACGATGAGGACGGGGCATGGAGCGTGACGGCTAACTTCGTCGCTGATGCTTCCGAAGAAGAGTCTAGTAATCAAGCTGTGATTTTCGCCTTTCATCACAATGAGGTCTATTCTTTCCTCCTTCGCTGTTTGAATTATTTTACTAGCTGGCCGTCCGTAATCTAACCAAGCGACGGATTTTATGCCGGCCTTCTTAACTTTGTTCAAGGCTGAAGCTAAGATTTCCTCTCCTTCATCTTCCAGTTCTACTCTGTATGAGGGAGGCAAGGGAGAGGAGAAGGGCTCCCATAAACCTAAGGTTAAGGAGTAAATCAGGGTTAATGAGATGGTGTAAAGTAAATAGACCTCTGCGGAGTATTTTTTGGCTAGATCTATGGCGAATTCTAAGGCATGATCTGAATTTAGAGATCCATCAACAGGAACTAAAATTTTCTTGATTAATTGTCTCGTCAGCTCCTCCTCTGTATTCTCATAAAATTTTATTCCGTAATCATCCCACGGCTGCCAATTATCGGATTGCAATTTCGACTCTCCAACAATATTACGTATCATATCAGTTAAATACGTCGTATCATACCGATAAGATGATTACGCATAAGACGTATATAAAACTTTTTATCAGTAAACCCCATAATATTACAACGATAAGTGATGAAGTTATGACTCGTCAAGCTGTTAAAGTAGTGCATAGCCCAAGAGCTATAAAGCTTCTAATCGATCCTACGAGAAGAGAAATCCTCCGTCAACTAACGTTTAAGCCCCAAACTGCAACCCAGTTAGCCGAGAAGATGCATCTCACAAAATCAACAATCGGGCATCACATAGCTGCTCTGAGAAAATTCAAGTTTATCAAGACAAAGATGGCTAAGCCCGGTTCACACGGCATACTTGAGAAATATTATGAACCTAAAGCTGTCTTGTTCATTGAAGATTATAACAAAGTACCTAAAGAGTTAAGAAAAGACTTCCTCAATCTTCACATTGAACGCTTACGCGGCGTCTTCAGCGCATTTCAAATTGCGGGGCAACCATTCGACGCTCTGCAGCTATTCAATGGGTCGCAGAAAGAAGAAACCGATGTCGCTGCTGATTTTGATTTGATGTACGAGCTAGCTAGGGAAATCGCTAAGCAAATGACGATCCTTGGAAAGAAATATGAAGGGACCGAGACGGAGATGGATGGGGAGACTCTTTTCATAAAATTATACACTGAAGCATTAAGAACAGTTATGAGTAAGGATCTATGGAAAAACGTATTCCAGAAGATTATTACAATAAAAGCAGAATTCTTGAAGTGACAACCCCAAATCTTTTAGATTTTAGAATTTTGGGCACTGATTAAGTTACAATCTCGGTTCAGTATAAAAAAAGAAGATTATTATAAAAAATCTTCCAGAAGTTTTCCTTTTTACATTCCGAAGTTTTCCTTCAAGTATCTCCTGCTTATAGCCATGCTTTCTTTCGGCGTCAAATCCGTTCTGTCCTGTTCAACTACAGCCCACTCTATATTAAGCGATTGAGCGGCTTCAAGTATGGCGGGAAAATCTATGACGCCGCGTCCCAATTCGAGAAATTTTGGGGGATCCTTCCTCGTTCCATCTGCTAATCCGTCTTTTAAGTGGAGATATACTATGCGGTTCCCACACTTTTCTATAAATTCCAAGGGATCTTCACCGCCATATTTGACCCAGTAGGTGTCAACGCAAAGCGAAACATGATTTGGATCTGTATTCTCAAGTATTAGACGGATTCCCCGAGTCTCATTCACAATCTCTTGCCAATGATTGTGATAACAGACCGTTATCTCATGTTCCTCAGCAAGTTTTCCATACTCCTCAAGTCTCTTCGAGTTCTTCAAATAATTCTCATCAGTATTCTCTCTTCCTCCTGCACCGCTAAATATGAGGTATCGTCCCCCAAGATTTTCAAGCGTAGATATTGCTCCTTCTACTTTTTCCCTATCTACAGAGCTGATGCCCATATGTAGCCCGGCGAGGCTTAGCCCCCGTGATGTAAGAACCTTCTTAGCGTCAGAAAGCGCGTTAAATACATCTGGTCCACACTCGATTCCTTCATACCCCAACGAGGATACTTCATCTAAGACTCCTAGAAGATCCGATTCTACTCTTCGTCTCCAAATTATAAGCTGCGCTCCGATCTTTAATTCAGACATATGTTCTTCACCATTGTATGCTTATACAAATAGAATAAATTTAAAAGATATCATTTACTTTACATCTTTCCTTCAAATGGAGATTGAAAGGTACAATTATTGATGCGTTCAAGACATAAAGAATTTCTAACAACATAACATTTAATGCGTCAATTCAAAATTTTTCCTAAATCATCATAAAAATAGAAGACTATACCTTAAACTGCGCTGTGATCATCGCATGGTCCTTTTCGTAAGGTTCAAGATTGATAACCTCAGCAATGTTGAATCCTTCTTTTCTGAGAATATCAATCTCCCTTCGGTAAACTTCTGACGGCTCCTTAGTAACATCTATGCTTCTCGCCTTGATCGCAAGCATAATCCAGCCTCCTTTTTTAAGGAAGACTTTTGCATTGTCAGATAAGATGCGGGCTTGCTCAGGCTGAGCGATATCGCAGTATATGGCATCGACCTTGCTCACCAAAGCTGCATATCGCATTGGGAATCTTGCATCGGCCATTATCGGCGCCATGTTCACGCGGAATCTGCAAACGTTATCTATGAGATCGCGGATCGACCTAGGTGAAAACTCAATGCAATATACATAGCCGTCCTTACCAACCAGATCAGACACGTGGCTTGCAGTTGTCCCAGAGGCAGCTCCAAGATATAGAACCTTGTTCTTCTTCTTGATCGGGAGGCGCTTCATTCCCTTCAATATGGCTGCCGCCAGCTTGCTTCGGAAGGGATCCCAGATTCTAAACTCTTCTCCTTCAATCTGTATTAGCCGCTCACCATAAACGTTTCTTCCCGGCGTAAGATTCCTTGTCGCAATTCTTTCAGATCCATCTTCCAGAGTCACTCTGTAGACGCCTTGAAATTCTTGATGAGGCATGATCTTCACACTAATTTTCGTCTCCTCCTCTTTCTGCGAGCCTTATCCTTTTCTCCTTTCTTCTTCGATGGTTTTTGCTTAGAATCCTTCTTTTTGATCTCCTCTACCTTTTCTAGAAGAGCCTTCTTCAACTGATCTCCAACGTAACCTCCGCTGAATACATCTGTTCTTGCAGCTATAGCTATTTTCCCAGCGAGCGCCCTAGAAATCTTTCCTCTCAAAGATCTTTTAGCTCCATGAACGAGGGCATGTTGAAAAAGAACGCCGTGCTTCGGCGGACGAGCTCCAGTCGTCAAAGACCGGAAAAGAGCCTTCTCCGCGCCTAAAACCTGTATCGTGCTTGAAGGCATCTTTGCCAGATTCTCCAGTCCGCCCGCCAAAGCGATTAATCTTGCTCCCAGTATTGGCCCCGTCAACGCTGAAACGTTAGGCGCTTCTTCCTCCATCATATCCTCAAGATATCTCTCGATTTTTTTCCTAGCCTCATAAAGATTCAGATATTGTGCGCAGAGCGTTTGAATCTGCTCTATGTCACCGTCATACAGTTCAGCTCCCATGGAAGTTTGAGCCGCCTTCACCACTCGACTGACTTTTCTTCGGGGGAAGTCATACTTGCTAAGGTTCTCCTCGGAGAAGTTTTCTCTTTTCCCAAGGTTGTATACTAGCTTCGCGTATATTTCGTGATTATTGATCAGACGGTTTAGCTCAGGGAAATGAAGCCCATACCACTCTCGCATTCGACCTGCAAATAGATTCAACGTCTTATCCAAATCATCTAAAGCCTCAACGGCTTGAACCACCAGCGAATCCCTTCTCTCAGCGGCTTTCCTCACGGAGATCCTAGATAATTCCATAGAAACCTCATGAACCAGTTTGGGCAGCTCCGAGGGCGATTCTAAAAATTGCAATTTAACAGCGTATTCCCCTAGGTTCTCGCGGAGATCCCCTGCGATGCTGGATTGGGCTTTTACTTCTGAGTTCACTTTGAGTTCTTCACGAACGTTTTGCGCCAGCTCCGCATCTTCAAACACAAAGGTTTCGTAACCCTCGCTTTTGAGTTCCCCAATCAGGGATTTTACTTCTTCGATAATCTCGCCCAGATTTACGCGTTCAAGCCTTTTCGCTATTTCCCCTGGATCTTTCGGAAAGAGAGCCTTCCCAATTAATTCTCCGTCTTCTCTGAATGCGAGAACGCCGATGACTGATGGAATGATGAATGCTTTCAAACCTTTCACCATGCTGCATTAAAGATTATACTCTGCTTCACCAATAACGTTTTCCTTCTTATCCGGAGAATAGCATAAAATTATTCTTCATCATAGAATGCCCTTGCTTAATAAATTTAAAAAATGCAATCCTTATCTCGGGACAAAAGAGGGCACATACATATATTTTATTATCAAAAACGTGTATGCCTATATTTAGAGAGGAATACATTTTTAAGCAACGATTAATGAGCGTGAAAAGGCTTCGTGAAAGATATGCTGGGACAAATAGAGACGGAAATAGCAGATTTAAGGCTTCGAAACCCGCTCATTCTCGCTTCGGGAATTTTAGGAACATCAGCTGACTATTTGATGAAGATAGCTCAAGCAGGAGCTGGAGCAGTCACCACGAAATCCGTCGGCCCCACACCCAGAGAAGGATACAAGAATCCAACGGTCATCCAAGTTGAATGTGGAATACTAAATGCGGTCGGACTTCCAAATCCTGGAATACGAGCGTTCGTTAAAGAGATCCGAGAGATGCGTAGCTTGGAAATCCCCCTCATAGTTAGCGTTTATGGTTTTTCCCCTGAAGAGTACGTGGAAGTAGCGGTGATGGCTGTTGAAGCTGGCGCGGATGCTGTTGAGCTGAACCTTTCATGCCCGCATGTTAAGGGAGCTGGAGCTGAGATTGGGCGAAGCCCCGAAATGGTCAGTCTTGTTGTTGAGAAAGTGAAAGAGTCGGTGGACCGGCCTATATTTGCGAAGTTAACCCCCAACGTTGCAGACATAAAGGAGATAGCCGTAGCGGCAGCCTCGTCCGGTGCAGATGCGATCACAGCGATAAATACTGTTCGAGCCATGGCGATAGATGTTGAGACTTGCAGGCCGATACTTGCAAATAAAATAGGCGGGCTTTCAGGAGGCGCAATAAAACCAATCGCTATGAGATGCGTCTATGAGATCTATGAAGCCGTTGATGTGCCTATAATCGGCTGCGGTGGAGTGCGAACTTGGAGAGACGCCGTTGAATTGATGTTGGCTGGAGCCTCAGCCGTGCAGATCGGCTCTGCGATTGCTTATGAAGGATTATCC
>PIYJ01000044.1 GCA_003601725.1 Candidatus Bathyarchaeota archaeon | reverse complement strand
AATAGCTCGTTTAATCCAAACACGCATGCCGCGGCGGATGCTCCGCTGCTTCCAAGCCCCATCCTTAAGGGGATTCCTTTGTGTATGCTGATTTTAACGCCGATATCTCTATCCTGTAGAAGCTTTTTAGCCACGAGGCCGGCTGTGTTTTTCTCTAAACTTGTAGGGATCTTTTCTGCTTCCATCCCGGTGACTTCTATTCTTATTTCCTCATCAGTGAGCTCTATGGTAAGTGTGTCGTAAAAGGCTTCGAGGGCTAAACCGAAGGAATCGAATCCTGAGCCTAAATTAGCAGAGCTGCATGGGGATCTAACTTTTATTCTTCGCATCAGTCTTCTCACGTCGAAGGGGCTAAAGCGAATTTATCCGCAGGGCATACTTAAGCCTTCCATCGAAAAAATGGAATGACGATTAGATTCGACGGAAAATAGAATTAAGGCGGAAGTTCAGCGTTCTCGCGGCCTATCCATTCACGTTTCTTCTTAAGGTATTGCCTATACGTCTCATAGGAGACTTCAGGCGGGCATCTGTGATCGACCAGAGGAATGAAGCCGCCGTCTTCAAGCAGAGGGGTAAGCCTCTCCAGCTCTTTGTCGATTGCTTTTCCTCCTTGAACGAGGGCTCTCTTATCGACGTAGCCCATAAGCAAGACTTGATGTCCAAATTCCTCTCGGATCTTATACGCGTCTGTGAATCTGGCCTCTAGGGGGAACATGCAGTTAATTCCTCCCTTAAGCCATCCGGGAACAAGCCTCGTTACATCTCCATCGCTGTCAAGAACGTTTATTGTCACCCCGTACTCTTTGAGGACCTCTGTGACTCTTCTGTATCTTGGAACCATAAACTCTTCGAAGTGACGAACAGAAAGAAGAGGCCCCCTGCTGTAGCACATATCCTCCCACCAGCTGGCGAAGTCAACCTTAACGTCTCGAAGTGCCTTCCGGATGATGCTGATCCAAAGGTCAACAAGAGTATCCATCATCTCAGCTACCCATTCTGGATCCCTATAGAAGGCTATAGAGAGACGTTCCACACCCATCCAGTTTCTAAGCCACCCATAGAGACTTCCAACACTGATCCCTAAAGGATAATCGCGGTCCCGGTAGCTTTTTGCTATCTCCTCCCAATTCAAGGGGAAACGGCCAGGCGTCTCCGGATCGAAGAAGGGTCTGAGGCGTTCCCAATCCTCACGGTTCTTGAGTGGATGCCTAAGATAATGGGGAGGAGATGAGGAGCCGACTGTGCAGAGGTATATGCCGCCCATTCCGTCTTCAACGATTGCTCTTCCCTTTTCTTCCTTTATTATTCGGCTTGGGAGGGGAGGCCAAAATCCCGTTCTCACTGGCAGCCATTCAATACAGTCCCATCCCTCTAGTCCCAAGTATAATTCGATCTCCCTATTGGTTCGCTTTTCATGTGGAAGACCTTCTTTATGCCATCGAATAATCGTTTCATCCCAGCATCCAAACTCGTAATCTGGGACTCTGTCTACTTCTTTAAATTGGAATGTACGTAGAAACCGTTCTCTACGATTCATTTAAGAAGCCTCCTAACGAGCCAGCCTCTAAGAGAAGATTTCTCTGTGAGATTTTAAGTCTAACTATGCTTTGCTTATTTTTTCTGCGAATCCTCGTCATCCTTGACTCCGTTTTATTATCGATGATGTTCTTGATAAGATCTGTGGAGATTCGACTCTTTAAGGATTTATCAAAGGACCCTCTGCAAAAAATAGATGTGAACGATCAGGGAATCAGTCTATATTTTAGAGATATGAGCTTTCATATCTCCGTTCTCTTTAATCAATTTCAATTTACATCCGGTTGTTAGAACCTGTATTGTATCATCTTCACGTTTAATCTGTACATCATCATCGATTACTGGTTCTGATCTAACATTAAGCGTCGTGATGTTGGGGCTTCTCCAAGTAATTTCATATCCTGATGAGGTTTTCTTAATAGTGAATCCGCCGAAAATCTCATAGGATATCTCTTGAACTTCAGGTTCCTTTTTCTTTCTTCCGAACAGCCTCATTTTAGATCTCCTTTTGGCACATCTAAATTACTTGGATAAACTTAAATTTATCGCTGCTTTCTGAGAATTTACGAGGCAGACATGGTTTCCTCGTATTTTTTCATTTAAAACGAAATGATCTGGAAGATGCCAAAAAACTCTTGAAGATTCATTTAGACAAGAAAGATAAGTGAAGAGAAGCTACTACCGCCCTTTATGATCCCTCCTTTATGCAGAATCTTTGTCTTAATCGTGGGATGACTTTTCAGAAAAATTTCATTGAGCTAACCGAAGTGCTCATAAGCAAAGTTGAAAAATTTAGCTGATAATTTAATCTTTACAGAGGCAAATTTCATGAAGATTGGATATATTCAGTTTAGACCTCGATTCGGTGAGAAAGAGAAAAATCTAAAACGAGCTCTGAAGTTTCTAGAGAACAGTGTCAGTCAAGAGGCGGATTTAATAGTTCTCCCCGAACTGTTCAACACAGGCTATGTTTTCAGATCTAAAGATGAAGTGAAGATGCTTTCAGAGCAAATTCCAGAAGGCGAAACCACAAAGGCTCTCGTTTATTTCGCGAAGGAAAATTTCATTCATATCGCAGCGGGAATCTGCGAAAGGAACGATGACAAGTTCTTCAATTCAGCTGTATTAATCAGCCCGGATGAAAATGTATCACTGTATAGAAAGGCTCATCTCTTCTACGAAGAGAAAATCTGGTTCTCTCCGGGGGATATCCCATTTTCAGTTTATAATATAGGAAAGGCAAAAGTGGGCATCATGATATGTTATGATTGGTTTTTCCCAGAGGTTATTCGAGTGCTCTCTTTGAAGGGAGCCCAAATCGTATGTCACCCATCTAATCTAATATTACCATACTGTCAAAAGGCCATGCTGGGAGCCGCCATACAGAACAGAATCTTCATCATAACCTCGAATCGTGTAGGCACTGAACGTGGAGTCAGATTCACCGGGAAAAGTCAGATCGTCGCTCCGGATATGCAGATACTCGCAAGCAGTAAAAGAAGCGGCGAGGAAGTTAAAGTCGTCGATATTGATCCTAGAGATGCTGATTCGAAAAGGATCACAGAGTACAATGATCTCTGGGCTGATCGTAGAACGGAACTTTATAGGTTCTTACTGAATTGATTTTATGTTCAAGAGGCTCCGAAAAAGGATGATCGGTGGCTATGTCACAAATGACCTATAAGTCTTCATGCTCTCTGAAAGAACAAGCCCATGCAAATCGGCTTCGGGATTGACGACCCTCTGAATTCTCAATCGGGGAGTACGTTTTATAAGTTCAACTCGATCGGTATATTCGCCTCCTTTTATTAAGAAAATAACTATCTTATGCCCTGAATCTGAAATGTTTTTCAGAGCTGGAATGGCCTCTTCGACGTTTTGCCATCCTCCATCGGTGATTATCACAATAAAGCATGGTCCTCGATTTTTGGAAATAAGCCTTTGAATCTCAGGGAATGGAAAAATCGTAAATTCGTCGAACTTCATCGATAGAGTTAACTCTTTCATCTCTTCAGGAGACTTCCAATCCGCCGAGACAAACCCTGTAGAGAAAGCCACGCAAGCTGTGTTTCCCCCAGATCTACGTGCGCTTAGATAAGCAATGAAAGCAGCGACGGCAGCCTCATTATGCACCCCATACATGCTTCGGCTAACATCCAGCACGGTTATTGTTGAGGGGACAAATCCGCTGGTAAATGATTGGCCATGAGGCGCAGGTTCCTCGATCCACTTTAAAGTTGTAACTTCAGGTATCAGTGGGCCTTCATCTAGACTTGTCTCGACGTCTAAGTCTTCAATCTCATCTTCAATGTACCATTCATCTGGATATCTCATGACGGACCATACGGGACGGCGTCTACGGCTTTCGGATATGTACCGTATTATCGCTCGTTGGGCTCTAGACTTGAACCAGTATCTCTTCCACAAGATTTCATCCATGTCTTTAATTTTTTTGTAAGGCCTTGACAAATAAGTTGGTAGACGAGGCTCCTCCGCGCTTCTGTAAGACGAGTGCGGGTCAACTTTAAGGGTCTCTTTATTTCCGCTTTCCTTTTTCTCATCAGCATATGTGCCAGCTTCTTTACTTGATTTCTTCGATTTCTCCTTCCTTCTTCTTTCAATATTTGTTTTTAGAATCTTCTTGGCTCTTTCTTCTTCATCGCTTGATAGTCGAGGCTTAATCCATTGTTCAAAGAATTCTTTTGCCGCCTCCTCATTCGAGATCGAACCGTATGTCTCTAGGAATCCATCAATAGTTGAATGTAAAAAGTCCTCTCTGACATTAAGTGGATTATTCCTGATGGATTTTCTAAGTTCTTTTTTAGAAAATGCACGGGGATTTCGTTTTTTAAGTCGACTTAGAATAGACGCGATCATCTGAACCTTTGTATGCCATGTTCTTTCCAGTGAAGAAACAAGGATGATCTCCCTAGCGGCCTCTAATAGATTTTCATCCGCTATTTTAGCAACCGGATTAACGCAAAGATAGATTCCTTTAAGTATCCTCTCCGCAAGAGTCGAAGGATTATCCCCGATTACCCTTACATGATACGGGAAATCCCCGAATCGCTGAGCTAGATAATGAAGATCTATTTGGACATCAGAAAAGATCTGTGTCGCCAAATATGCGAGATCCCAGTCACGCACCAGTTCATAAGCTGCACGTTCTAAACTGTAAGCTGTTCTAATATCATATGGACAATGATGAATGTGAGCTAACTGATGACGAAAAAACCAGAGCAAATATTTCTCCGGATCGACCCCTCTAGGGATTATATCAGGCTTCAGATAAATCGTTCCATCTTTAACCAAAAATTTAGCTTCCCCATTCGAACTTTCCGGCTCTCCGCTAAGTGAAAGTCTAACTGGTGGACAATAAAGCTCAGACCATGCTTGATTAAATAGCTTAACAATGTCGATAGGCCGCGTTTCCATCTAGAACACCGCATCCCCATAACTGGAGATTTTCCAGTCCATCTGTGAAAATAAAGTCTCATCTTGTTTTATAATATCTTTACGTATCCATGTTTTCTCAATCTTTGTGAGCTCCTCTGCGAAGACTACATCTTCAACGGCGACTTCTCTCGCTAGCCTATAGAGTGACGGATCGAATCCTTTCATCAACTCATTCAGAATAGACCATTGTCTCCGAGTGTCTCTATCCGCCATCTTTATCCTCTCTGCTTCTAGAAGTTCCCTCACGTCAGCGGGAACATTTCTGGTTCGTACCAGAGAAAGCCTGTGAGGGAGAATCCAGAAGGCCATGCGTAGAATATCTTCCAGATCGCATTTTCCGTCTAGCCATTTCGTTGCCTTGGCTAAATGGACCAAAGCGACGGTTGCTCTTTCACTGAGCGGTTCCCTTATTTTACTACAAATGTCACGTATGAAGTGGCAGCCCTCGCAGAGTGTAGGTGGCTTAATTTCCGAATTCTCCTTATCTCTTATGCAAGCTTGAAAATCTCGAACTATTAGATTTATGAACCCGATCTGATCAGGATCTAATTCTATCTGTGAAACTTGTTTTCTCGCCTCTTCGAGCTCCTCGAAAGACAAGACTTGAGGCATCGAGTCGATGATGTTTCCATCGTGCTTCTCCAATAATTCTTGAAGCTGAAATTTTTCACTCAGAGTCAGAGATCTAAGGAAGAGACATACATCGAACCTGTCGTAAAATGGTTGTGGATGGATGAAGGAAGTCGCATCCATCGGATTTTCATTTGCTACTAAAAGGTAATCGCCGATCCTTGCTCTTTTGCCGTAAGCCCAGACCTCTCCGAACTGCATGAGATGATGAATATTTGCTGTTGTGTAAGGGTTAAGCCGATTAACCTCATCTATGGCTTTACCTCTGCTCTTAACGAAAGCTGCCCAGAGGACACGTTCAACCCCCTCTTTTTCCAGCGAAGGAATATGCAGTCTCCCCACGACTTCGCCTCGTTTTACTTCTGAAGCTCCAGATACAACTACGAAATCGTCACCGCAGATGCCTTTCAGCATCAGAAGCATAAGTGTAGATTTTCCTAAGCCGCGAGGAGCCCGAATCAGAGTGGTAGATCGAGGATGAAGCTGATTTATGATCATTAAATGTATGGACTGTTCGTGGCCGATGAATCTCGATTTTACTTCGTTCTCCCATTTTCTGATCTTGTTTCGAAGATTCAAATGTGTTCTCCCTCAAAATGCAAATGACAAATCATGTGAAATGGAGTATTAAATAAACGCTAAGGGAAAGAATCGTTGCGGCCATAAGTATGATAAGAATCTTCATAAATCTGATCTTCTTTTGCATGTTAAGATTTTCCTCCTCCAATAGGTCTAGACGATATCGAAGTAACGAGGCAGCTCTACGATCAACCGTTACGCTTTGACTCATTTCCTTCCCTAGAAGAACAGAATCAAGTATATCTGACGATTCAGCCCTTGGGGATTCCTCCATTTTCCCACGGGAAAATTTAAAGATCACTTTCTCAGTTGAAACATTCTTATGGAAAGGCCTCTTTCCAGCCTGGTGTTCTAGGAACTCTTTATATTTTTTGCTTTCCATTACCCTCGGATTTTAATAGTTCATTGTGTGATTTTAATCTTTCTTGAACAGGTCTGCTGAGATTTGATTAATCTCAAATATGTACAGAAGCAGACTTTGTAATATAATTTTTTAAAAAAATATGAGAATGAGCTATATTCTCTCATCTAACCATTCAACTATGCGTTCCTGTACGAATGCCAGAACTCCTTCGGGGAGAACTTTTATAGCTAATATCTCCCACCCGTCTGAAAGTACAAATTCAAGTAGCTCCATCGCCTCGTCCCAGCTTAATTCACTGAGATTCAATATGCCCAAGTTTTTCATGTGTATCACCTTGAAGCGGAAACTAAATTAGCAGTCTTTCTGCTGAGTAAACAAATGCGGATTAATGAGCTGAAGATTCTACAGTGCATTTCGTCGATCCTCCAATAACGTTATTCTTTCAATATTCCAGCTCGTCTTTTTGAGCACATCAATTATCTTCTCGATCTCCTCTCGGCATTTCTCAGAAGCCTCCATGCAGCTCAGAACTATTAGGCACATAACTTTCGGTTTCATGCCTTACACACCGCCAGACTGGTTGAGGACTGCTCAACGATCGGTAATGTTTTGGAGCTCACCGTATTTTTCGTGTGAGAGACGCTTTGCAGCACGTTTCATTCTTCCTTAAGGTTTTTACTTGGAGAGTATGGCTTAGAGAAATGTATATGACACTGTGTTTAGCTGAACTGTACAAAATCAAGAAATCTGAAAGGAAATTGACGCTTCTATCCACGTTTCATTTCCTAATCCATTTCCAGCAAGATTTTTCTAGACCCGGATGGGCAACGTTTTAATCGTTGAGAAATAAGATATAAATCTAGCAAAAATGGATTTATCTTACATAGATCTTTATAAAGCAGCTTTAAATATTTGGAATGAAGAGGCTTGCCATCGTATTACGAGAAGAAAATCCTTGAGGTTCTAGAAGAGAACAAAGATGGACTGACCACGGTTGGCATAGCAGAGAAAGCTAACATCAGCAAGACAACTGCATTGAAGTATTTGGCTTCTTTGAGGGCTGCTGGCAAGATCGATTACATAGAAGTAGGCCCAGCGAAGCTTTGGAGACTAACTACTCTTCAAGGAGCAGACCGCAAAAGCATTCCAGTAAATAAAGAGAGAAAAGTGAGATCGGTTCTTAAAGAATTTAAGGAGATGGCTGGACTGCTGGGATCAGCCGTCATGGATAATGATGGTTTAACCATTTCTGCTGATCTGCCTTGGAATAAAAGGCCAGAAAAAATAGGGTCGTTGATCTCACGTCTCCTCCAGATAGGGGACAAGTCAGCGGAAGCTGCTAAAATAGGACCTTTGAAGGAGATAATACTTGAGGGGGCTAATGGCCGGATAGTTGCCCGTAACGAAGGGAACGTGCTCCTCATAGCTTTCAGTGACAAGGAGGCAGCCTTGGGAATGGTCAAACTTGAGATTGAAGAGTTTGCCCAAAAAATAAAAGATTTGCTTAAGTGATCACCTTAAAGGTTCAAAGGAGAATTTTGACGGCTATGGAGGAACTAAGGTAGAAGCTGATGTTATCAACGCCATCTCGATGAAGGCTCCCGCTAGAAGAAGAACGGCGCATACTGAGATATATTTCGCTACGTTCATCATCTCAGCTCTGAGCCCTTTATATCTATATTTTAGTAGATAAAAAGAAAGCCATATGCTCTCCGAGATCGCTAGACTGTAAGAGATGTATTCCAACCATGCGTGAGGATAAATCAGCAGACTCAAGAATAGAAGCAGCGGATCGGCTCCTAGAACGTAGCTCATAGCAGCTAACAGTTTCCCAGTTGAGTAGAGGACATAGGACCCGCTTATCGGCCCTATAAATGGAATGAACATACTCAGGCAATACATCATGTTATTCCCAAAGATCAATTGAACTCCAGCTATTTGAAGCACCCCCTCTATTTCCTTGAAATCTTCAATCATATCTTGAGCTTTGGAACTGTCAATTCTGGATAATGCACCGGCAGATGTCACGAGTACGCAGAGAAGGAAAGCAGCTAAAACTGATGTTAGACGGGTCTTCCGTGACACGGCGTATAATGGTCTTCTTCCTTCTTTTTTCACCTTGATAAATCCCTGCGTTTCCAGTATAGGAGCTCCGCAGTTAGGGCAGAACCTTGCTTCTTTATCGTCAGGAAGTTTTATACCGCATCTTGTACAATAAGGCATTCAACTCATCGCTTAAAGGTTCTCAGGCATGCTGAAAAATTTTTCTAAATTTTGACATCGCATCTCTCCAGGGCGGTCCAGAGGTGATCTGATACGGGTCTAATCAGCTTTTTAATTGTGCCTTCAGCGCTTATTAGAAGGCGATCTTTAGGGTTTTCTAGAAATTCACCGATGATTGCCGCATGAATTTTGTTGTCTCTTAGTTCCTTAAGTATTTCATCAGCTGATTGGGGATCAGCTGAGATGAGAAGAGCGCCGGAGCTAATTAGCTGCAGGGGGTCAATGTTAAAGAAATCACAGATTTCCACTGTTTCCTTAGCCATTGGGATTCTATCTTCAAAAACTTTTACGCCTAGATTCGCTGCGTCCGCCATCTCATGTATTCCTCCTGCTACTCCTCCTTCCGTGGGGTCATGCATGGCGTTAACGCCGCCTACGTTGAAAGCTAGAATTGCATCTTTTACGACGCTTATTTTGTCATAGAACTTTACGGCTGATTCAAGAATATGCTCATCTATCTTCTTCTTAAGCTGATGATAGGCTTCAGACGCTAAGATTGCTGTGCCTTCTATTCCCGCACCTTTGGTTAAGATTAGCTTATCATTAGGCTTCGATCCTCCCGATGTTACGTATCGCCCTTCTCTCGTTACTCCCATAGCGCACCCTACGATTATTGGTCTCTCAAGGTCAGGTGTAACCTCTGAATGGCCTCCTATTACGGCTATGTCCAGATCCTTAGCTGCCTCATCTATTTGGCGGGATATCTCTTCAACCGTCTCCCCGCTGGAATTCTCAGGTAAAAGAATACATGAGGAGAAAAACGTCGGCTGCACGCCGAAAGTTGCAACATCATTCGCATTTATATGTACTGCAAGCCAACCTATCCTTTCGGATGTTCCAGTTATCGGATCCATCGCAGAAATGAGAATCTCCTCTCCGATCTTAACGACAGACCCGTCTTCCCCGAGGGAGGGCCCCAGCAGCACCTCTTTCCTTTCAGCACCTAAATGCCTAAAGACCGTTTTTTTCAGTGTCTCAGCTGGAATCTTACCTTTCGGAAGTTTCAAGTCTGAATCCTCCATGAGATCTGTTGTGAATGCCTACAATTAAGGTATGAAGACCAAATAAGCATAAATGAAGATTCGATCGAAACTTAAAAAATTATATGATTCTTTATTTACTATGCTGTCTTTCAAATCCGCTATAGTTCAGTTGGAACCCTTTTTCTTGCCGCTGAGAAAAAAATATTTATATACACACTCGAGCTCGGATGGATGACCTTTCAATTATCAGCATACTCGATTAAACATTCATCCATTTCAATTCTACTTTAGTTCGATTGGAACGGAGGTCTTTTTTGCCTGTTTCTCTGTTTGAGGCTTGAAATTTAAGTCTTTCCATACCTTCCATAGGTAAACCTTCAATCATGCATGTTATTTATAAAGCCTTACCTAAATTATGGGTGTATCACATTGTTGGTTAT
>PIYJ01000043.1 GCA_003601725.1 Candidatus Bathyarchaeota archaeon | reverse complement strand
TATCGATCCAGCAGAGAATCCAAGAATCCCCCGCGGATGGATGTCTTTTTGTAGAGTCTAGCTAGGACTCCGTCTAAGGCGTCGAAGAATCCTGAACTGAGAAGGAAGACGACGGCCCCGAAGAGGTAAGATTGGCCTTTCACGGGGTCTAACCGGTTTATCCCTGCAAGCCAGTAGAATATGCCGGAGAGTACGCCGAGGAGTACGC
The DNA here is from genome assembly GCA_003601725.1 of Candidatus Bathyarchaeota archaeon. Taxonomy (GTDB): domain Archaea; phylum Thermoproteota; class Bathyarchaeia; order Bathyarchaeales; family DTEX01; genus B63. The sequence continues at coordinate 10,704 of PIYJ01000043.1, read as the reverse complement.
CGGCGATGCTGAGATGGTTAGGTGTTAATCCGATTCTGTTCGCTATTGCCGCCTCGGCTTTAAGTAAGGATTGGATCTTTTTTTTGATCTTTGTGAGCAATTTCTGTCTTTCCGTCTTAATCTATAGCCGTTATTGCTCAAAATTCTTTAGGATGAGTTTCGCCACGTTTCTGTATCTTGGCACTTTGAAATATCCCGCCACGGTGGGGCATTTAGTTCTCAGCAATAGGAGATGAGGCTTTCTAAGTTCGAGTTCTGTTAATGTCTCTGCGTAAGCCATCCCCTTCGCTATCACGAAGTCTGAGGCTTCGTACACGTTGAGGAAGTCGCTGCTGCATTCTGAGGGGATTAACCCTATAACGTCTGATCCTGTTGTCACTATTTCATCTGCAACTTTATCCATCCCAACTGATAATGCATCCTCTAAAGTAGCATCATTAATGGCGGGTTTCCCCTTAACTCCGACGATTACCTTTCCATTCTTCGCGATCTTCTTCAGCTCCTTTACAAGCAGAGTGTCAAAGGCAATCTCCCCTGCATTATCGGTTAAAAGAAGAATCAACTTGGCTTTCTGCGCAATCTTGAAGGCTTCTGAAAGATCATCTATGGCTAATTCGTTCTCAGCTCTTTGGATGAGCTGGTTGATCTCTTCGAATGTGAATTCATGTCCTGGAATACCGAATTCAATGATGTTTCCGACGATAGCTACGAGGCATGCCATTCGAAAACGTGATTCCGCGTCTTGCCTTGACGAAATAACCCTCTCAGCATATGGCAGAATCCTTAAGGCTTCCCGGTTGCAGATCCGCTTCTTCTCAGCGTACGGGTCGGGGTTCCCCGTTACCTCTCTGATCAGCCTTTCCCTCATGGTTCCGATGACCGCTGGCACCGCTGTGGGCTTAAATTCCTCACAGAGCAAGCATAGAAGTCTCTGAACGGCTTCGAGCTGGATCTCTGGATCCTTTGTTGCTTCGAGGATCTCCATGCATCCTCTTTTGAAGGAGCAGAGTGCGCAGTCAAGGGTGACCTTCAAGTGGTTTGCCTCTTGGATGGGATGAATGGATCTTTAGACGCTTTTGGATGCTTCAGCAAATTCCTTCATGACTTTACGGGGATCCTTCGCCTTGACTATTCCGCTTGCAACTAGGACGCCTTCGGTTCCAAGCTTCAAAGCCGCCGCGACGTCTTCTCCGCTTGTTATGCCCGCTCCGCAGAGAACCGTAACGTCCGGGTTGATTCTTTTAACCGATTCAACGGTGCTCGTCACAACTTCAGGCTGAGCCTTCGAGACTGGGATTCCCGTGCCTATAAGCTCCGGAGGCTCCACAGCGATCATGTCTGGATTCAAGGCTGCTGCAGCTGCGCTGACAGACGTGTTATTCGTACAGGTCACGGTGACTAGGTTGAGCTCACAGGCTCGCGTGATGGCGGCGTCAATATCAGCCAGCCTTAATCGACGTTCCGAATGGTTGATCAGTGTGCCGATTGCTCCAGCCTCCTTTACTGCCTCTGGGAGAATATGTCCAGTGTGGCTTCCAGGCTTGATTGGGTCTATGTGCTGAGCGAAGACTGGTATGTCGACTTGATGTACAATCGTAGGTATATCGACGAATTGGGGTGCAACTGCGAAGCATATTCCGGTTTCTCGGCTTACATCCTCCGCGGCTTTAGCCAGCTCCAAGGCTTTCTTACCGGTTCCTTCAGCGTACGTTTTAAAATTCACAATTACTATTGGGGTTCTTATCTCGACCAACATACTTCACTTCCACGAATCTTTCAAGAGATTCTATATCGAGACTGCTGTTTTTTACTCTTTCCTCTAAAAAAGGATATCTATTCACATATTCGCCCTTTTAGAGAAATATTCGCTTTTTGTGCCGTGGAATTTTTTTCTTCGTGTGATCTTTTGTTTTCTTTCCGCCTTTTATGTTCCGAGTCCGTTTCTTTTGTATCAAGTGTCCCGAAATGTCTGAAAGTGTCTCAAAATGGCCCGAAATGGCTTTTTCTGTCTTTATTTGTCTCAGAGAATCTTTTTCGGCCTTTTTGATGGTTGGTGTAAAGGTTAAATAGTTATGTTTGTTTCATGATGTTCTTATGCCGTATCCGTTCAGTTTCGATCTGACAAAGATTTCTAGAGCCTTCTTCCAAGAGGTTGCAAGAATATCCTATGATAAGAGGATACATAAGAGAGTTGGTGATGCTGCTCGTTACCTCATTGAGAAGTTTAGGATCCGCGAGCTGACGGGGCTTGACCTTTCAGATGCTATAAGACTGATGGAAGACTTCATCGACGTCCAAATCATGAATATGCGAGTCAAGACCAGCTTTTTAAAAGTGAAGAGAAGAGCTCTTTTCCTTCCACATTGCTCAAGAAAATTCATGGACAGCCGATGCAAGGCAACTTTCAACCCGGAGATCCCAACCTACCGATGCTCACATTGCTCCCAAGACTGCCCCATACATCAAGCAACACTTCTAGGAGAAAAGTATGGATACGACGTTTACGTGATCCCCGGAGGCTCATGCTTAAAGGAGATCCTGGAGAAGAAACGTTATGAAGCCGTCGTAGGCGTCGCATGCGGAATGGAGATAAGGCTCGCTGCGAATCTGCTGAACAAGCTAAAGTTGCCTGGAAGAGCCGTGCCCCTGATAAAGAATGGATGTGCAAACACAAGATTTGATATGGAAGCCCTAGAGAGAATTTTACGCAGATGATGCTGAACCATTAGTTGTCTCTTCTTCTTAATTTTGAAATCAGGAATGAAACTTTCCTTTTTTAATTCATGATGTTATTTTTCTTCTGTATCTTTTGATAGAACTTTTTTGATGTAGGCGATTCGTTTGCAGTATGCGCAGGTTCCATTGAGGGATGGGAAGCCGCAGTTTGTGCATGGTACGATGCTTGGTTGTTCGATGTCTCTTTCAAGGATCTTCGAGAGTTTCAGGAAGATTCTTAGGGCCTGATGTCTAAAGTTCGGGTTATCCTGCGATAATGTCTCCAGCATCCTCAATCTCTCCTTTGTCTTTGTTCCCCGAGAGTAGGGGCAATCCATCTCTCTGAAAGGAACCTCCGCGTATAAACAGTAGAGGAGGCTTTCCCGCTCGGGAGTTCTGATCAGCGGCTTTATTTTCCGTGTCAATCCTGGAGTTGGAGGCGGCAGGACTGGTTTAAGCCGGATTAGCTGCGGCCATTGTCCAGAAAAGAAGTTGTTAAACATGAAGCCGAGGATATCATCCATGTTGTGCCCTGTTGCCAGAACTTTCACTCCCGCCCTTTTAGCGAGTTCTTCAAACGTATGCCTCTTTATGGTCCCGCAGACTGAGCATATCTTCTTCTTAAAAACCGTCCTTCTGAAATCGTTTAGGCTTATGCCTTCTTCTTTCTTAAGGTCAAAAACGTGAAACTCAACATCCACCAAATCGGCAAGCTTCTCAGCCTTTTCTTGGCAGTGATCTGAATATTCTGGGATTCCTAAGTTGACGTAAAGCCCCACAAATTCTTGATCTGGAAATGCTCTGCGGAGTCCGTGGAGAAGGGCAGCGCTGTCTTTACCGCCTGATATGGCAACCCCGACTGGCTCGTCCTCTCTGAACATTCTATACTTTTCAACTGTCCGCTTAATCCTCTTAACATAGTAGTCTAGAAAACACTCAGGGCAGAGGGATAATCCGGCATAAGGAAGGCTTATCTCCGCATCCGCTGAATGGCATTTTCTACATTTGATCGGCATGAACCTTGAAGCTCCATTCCCATATGAAGAGGCGACGAGCCTTTAAAGTACTTTAGTTTCTAAAATAGTTGTTCCCTAAAAAATGATGAGGACCCATTCTTTCGTGACTTCGTGTTCAATATATCCTTTCTTTCGTTAGGGGACGATCCTGAAATAGACCCGTTTGTTATTCTTTCCCTTATTTACAGCCTTTAGGAATTCTATCTGGCCGACTTCCTTTAGGCTTTTTACATGCGTCCCTCCGTCAGCCTGCTTATCAACGCCGACGATCTCAACTATGCGGAGCTCAGGAATATCCGGAGGGAAAGCCTCAGCCATCTTGATCACTCCAGGTATCTTCAAGGCCTCTTCTCTGGGAAGCCAATAGGTCTTCACTGGAATGTCCTTCTTGAACAGCTCATTCGCCTTGTCCACGTATTTCTTGATGAGTTCTCTGTTGAGGTTTTCCAAGCTAAAGTCGAAACGTATCTTCTCTAAGCCTAATTCGTTGCCCGTGACCAATGCGCCTGTTTCATTACACAGAAGCGAAGCGAAGACATGTGCCGCTGTGTGGCTTCGCATAAGCCTGTATCTCCTCTCCCAATCTAAAACGCAGTGGACCTTATCGCCTTCTTTTAGTCCCGGATGGTCAACCTCATGGGAGATCTCGCCTGAAAACTTCCCCACATAGACGACGTTATAGGTCTCCCCGTTCTTTATGATCTTCCCTGTGTCCCACGGTTGCCCGCCGCCCTTCGGATAGAAGATAGTTTGATCCAGAACTACGTATTTTCCATTCGTGACTGAAACAACTGTGGCGTCGCATTCCTTGAGGTAACTATCCTCCAAATAGAGAGCCTTAGCCAAGAGTTTTCACCTAAAATAAGGTTAAGCGGTAGAGAATAAAAGTTTACGTGAAGGGAAAAATTGGAAGTTCTCAAAGAATTTCACGTATCGCATCCAACAGATGTTTCCTGATGAATTCTCTGTCTACTAATCTTCCATTAGGGGCATTTAATCCGTTGCAGCAGGGGATAACCCTTAAAACGCCTTTTTCGTTTCCTTCAAGAATAAATTCGAATGGATATAACCTGCAAACGTTTGGGCGTGCTTTGTAGATTCCGCACTCATAAAGCCCCGTAGACGCGTCATACTTCAGGAAGATGCATGACCCATCATCTTTCTGCTTCAAGACGCCAATTGCCTCTCCCTGCTGATCATGATGGCGTCTCACTGGTTCAATAAACTCGGAAGGATTGAGGCCTGTCTTTGCTAATCGTTTTAGATCCAGCTTATTGACAATGGGGCCTCCTAGCTTACAGCAGAAAACGGCGCATCTCTGACATTTAAACCTAAAGTCTTTTCTTAGGATAGTTATTTCTAGGATCTGCTTCTTTTCGCGGTTAAAAGTCATCCGTGCGATCTCTTGATCAGACAATTTCATGCGCTCTCGAATATTTAAAGAGGGTATGAAGATGCGGTTCATATATTTTATTCAGGAGTTTTTCTTGAATCTCTGCGTCGATGAAGACGGGGAAAACCGTAAGGGTCGATACGTTTCGGTGATGACAAATCTTATATGAGAACCCTTGCGTAGAAAATGTAGATACGATACAATTATTTTGGAAGGCAGATTTTGATGTCGGGAGCTGATAGAATAATTTGCCGAGATACTTTACTTGCATTTATGGGGCATATCCTCGTAAGCCAGTATGGAGAAGAAGCCCTAGAGGTCTTGATGAAGTGGAATCATGAAAGGATCAAACAGCGATGGAGAGAAATAGCAGAATCCACGGGGAGAAATGACCCTGAATATCTATTTTGCCTCTTCAGCAAAGAAGCTCACGAATTTGAAGTGATCAGAAAAGACAAGGAAGCTCTCGAAGTGAAGGTAACCAGATGCCTCCACGCAGAGACCTTCAAGAAGCTAAACGCAACTCACATAGGGCAAAAACTGATATGCAGCGGAGACGAAGCAGTAACAGAAGGATTCAACCCGAAAATAAAGTTCAAAAGACCGAAATTACTCATGGCCGGCGATGACTGCTGCCATTTCATATGGGAACTCAAGAAGAACGAATGAAGAGCCGAAGCGAAAGGCGAAGAGGTTCTTCTCCGAAATCTTAGAAGACGATTTCCCCGTTTCTAATCACTCTGATAGCTACCAGCCTCTGCTTGCAGATTCGCCCTTCATTTTCGACATCAAACAGTGGGAATTTTCCCTCTAAAAGCTTAAGTACGGTAACGTCTCCGCATGCCCCCGGCTTTAACGTTCCAATCATATCTTGCTTTCTAATCGCCTCCGCAGGTCTCGCCGTGCTTGCTCTTACCACTTCTTCAAGGGAGAGACCCAGATGGAGAAATTTACTCATCGTAGTCGGCATGTCATAAACCGGACCGTTAAAGCTATTCACGTGAAGATCCGTGCTTATCGTGTCCGGTCTTATCCCTTGTTCGATGCCTTTCTCAGCGACGGGCCATCTGAAGCTACGTGCACCGTGACCGACATCCATTATCACTCCACGTTTCACCGCGTCAAAGAATTCCGGCTGAACTTTCCCATCCTCATCGAGCAAGCCGTCATGCTGCTCCATTCGAAGGCCATGATACAGATGGGTTATGATGTCGCCCTTCTTCATGTATCTAATCGTCTCAGGCTGATGATGGTTTTCAGCCATCAATAGACATCCAGCTTGATCCGCAGCTTCCCTGGCTAGCTTCACACCCTTCACGCTGTGATGAGCCCACTTGATGCCCAGAATGACATCTCGGTTCCTCTTAATCGTCTCAAGCGTGCCTTCAATGTTTATGAACATCTCATCTCGGCCCGTGATGAGGCTGGGCCATTTCTGTTTTTCCCTAAAGTACTCGATCATCCCCAGAGACTCAATGTTCAGTAAGGCGAAGATCCTTGTTCTCGCATTCTTTATAACATATCTCTTGAAGCCCATGAAGTTTAGCTCCCCGGTAGACCCCGCATCTAACACCGTTGTGGTTCCCTTCGCTAAACAGGTTAACTCAGGATCTATTGCGAGATGGGCGATTCCAAAACAGCAGTGAACATGAATGTCGACAAGTCCAGGCGTCACAATCATCCCAGAGGCATCTATGACGTATCTGGCGTTACTTGCGTTTATGCCCTTACGAACATCAACTATTCTTCCTTCAGATATGGCTACGTCTTTAACCTCATGGATACCTTGAGAAGGATCAATAACCGTCCCGTTCTTGACAACTACCTCGTATATTTCCTTAGATTCTTCACCCACGATGAATCCCCTCCATAAAATTCTACTTTACCTTCTCCCCTTGCTGCTCAAAATACTTTTTATCCGTTGAACTATGATCTTTTCCTCTCCGTCTTGGAGGCACTGCGGATTAAGCGTGATCTGATTATCCGATTGAGCGGCATAGATGGCTGGATTCCCCCTTCTCAGCAGATCGTTAACTTCCTTCGCCGTGATGCCTAATCGTTCCTCATCGAAGATTATACGTGCTCTCGGCCATCCCTGAGCGGAATATTCATGCCTCGATGGATCCGGCATAACTCTCTCCGCTTTTACGTGTTCCGAAGGAAGCTCCTTGACGAAGTATTCCACCATCTTCTCCCATTTCCGCCTTCTCGCCTCAACCGCCTCGGGGGTATAATGCTGCAATGCGACAACAAGCCCAACTATCTGTTCTTTGCTTACCTTCATCGGCCTCCCCATATACTGATTGGGACAACCATGCGCCTTTACCGCCCTTATCAAGTCTGCCCTGCCGATTATGAAGCCCGTATCGTTCGGGCCGCGTATGTCTTTTCCCCCGCTGAAGGCAACAAGGTCCGCTCCGGTCGCCACGATATCGCGGAGGTTCTCCACTGGAGGGAGCTCTGCAGCTGCGTCTACAATGACGGGGATGCCGTGCTTCTTTCCGATCTTTACGACTTCTTTAAGTGACTCCACATCGCAGCCGCGTTTCGAAGTGGAGAATACGAATGCTATTGCGGCAGTCTTTTCTGTGATCGCGTTTTCTATATCTTCAGGAGAATACCAGTCCTTAGTTCCCACTTTAACGAGCTTCACGCATGGAATGGCAAGATTTCTGCAATATGGATTGTCATGCATTGCTGGAAGAATAATCTCATTCCTGAAGCCCTCAACATAGGGGATGCGGGCCATACTTTCAGGGTTATCACCAGTCATGCACGCTGCTGCCGCTAAGACGAGGGCCGCTGCAGCTCCGGATGTAACATACGCCGCCTCTGCACCTGTTATTTCAGCTATTATTTTTCCTGCTTTTTCGTGGAGCTCCTTCATATCAACAAAGGCCTTAGCTGCTTCATCCATCGCCTCTATGACTTCAGGCAGCATTAAGGATCCGCCGATGGAGGTTATGGTCCCCCATGCATTGATGATCCGTTTGACTCCGAGTTTGTCATATATGCTCATTGACGGTCAACTATGAGCCGTGTCATTGCTCATTCGCTTTTAGATTTGCAGGCAATAGCATCGATTTCGATAAGAACGTTCTCGCCGGGTCTGGGAAGCTTCGAGACTTGGACGCATGTTCTGGCTGGGGGAACTTTAAAGTATGAACTGTAAACCTCGTTCATCTCGTAATAAAGATTCATATCAGTAAGGAAGACAGTGCATTTCAAGACGTCTTCTAAGCTGCTTCCAGCCTCCTCAAGCGCAGCCTTCATGCTCTCCAAGACTCTCTTGGTTTGCTCCTTTATCCCTCCTTCAACTGGTTTCCCAGTCTCCGGGTCATGAGGCCCTATGCCTGAGAGGAAAATCAGGTCTCCAAAGATTATTGCCTTTGAGAATACCTTACTTTTTCCTATCGCCTCTTTTTTGGTGGATGTCAAGATGAATCACCGTTCGATCGTATGCATGTTGAATCCTAATAAGTTTTGTGAAATCCAAAGGCAAGGCGCTGTGAAATTTAGTTTTCTCAATTAAATATTTAACAATTAATACGCTATGTAACTTTGAAAATTTGAAAAGATTTCATCTGAAAGTGAAAAGGACGGTGAAGTAGCAAAATGAATGAGAAGTTGGCTATTCTAGGCGGTCCAAAGGCTGTGACGATAGATAGCTCCGAACAGTGGAAGAGACCGATAGATGAAGAGAAAAAGATTGTATGCGATTTGATTGAGCGGGGAGAGCTTTCCGGCGCAGGCTTTGGCATATCGAAGGAGTTTGAAGAGGAGTTCCGCGAATATATAGGCTGTGAGTATTGTCTAACCGTTGATCACGGTTCAACAGCATTAGCCAGCGCCTATTATGCGGTTGGAGTAGGTCCAGGAGATGAGGTCATAACCCCCGTAGCCGGGTATATCGGCTCCTACGCCGGGGCTCTTCATATGGGCGCGCGTCCCGTGTTCTGCGATATAGATCCTAAAACGTTATTGATGGATCCGGAGGATGTGGAGAGGAAGATAACGAAGCGCACCAGAGCGATCAACATCATACATATGGGTGGACAGGTCTGTGACATGGATGCTTTGCTGGATATTGCGCATAGATATGGCCTCGCCGTCGTTGAAGATGCTTGTCATGCTGCTGGGGCGGAATGGGATGGAAAGAAGATCGGCAATGTAGGCGATATTACCTGTTTCAGTCTTCAGGGAATAAATCCTAGTGGAAAACCCGTATCCGGCGGAGAGGGGGGAGTAACATGCACTAACAATAGGGAGCTCTATGAGCGTCAACTTATCTACTGCCACTTACATCGCGTAGGCGTCACAGAAGAACTTACGAACCCTGCGTATCGAATCTTTGACAGTGAAGTCTTAGGTTTAAAGTATAGAGCCCATCCCCTTGCATTAGCTTTGGCAAAGGTGTCATTAAAAACCCTGCCTTACCGTAACAGGAGAATGAGAGAAAACAGAGAGAAGATCTTTAAGGCCTTAAGGGGACTTCCGGGCGTTGAACCTGTTCGTGATTACGAAAAGGCGAAACCTGGAGGATTCTACGGCGGATTTAAAGTGATATACAATCCAGAGGAACTAGGTGGTTTACCTATTGAAAAGTTCGTAAAGGCTATGAGAGCAGAGGGAGCTCCAATAAACGCCCGATTAGTCTCCTCATCAGGGCCAGGATTAGAGCATCTTCGCCCCCTGTTTACTCGAGGGTTCGACCTTTGGAATCACAATCGTGGACCTTTAGGAGGAGAATGGTGCGGGTTACCTCCGTTTAAGGGATATAAAAAAGGCGACTTCCCAGTGGCTGAGAGAATGGTGAACAGAGTTATCACTTTACCAGCGTATATTGATCCTAAGGAAGGGTTCCTCGATCAATATATAGAAGCATTCAGAAAAGTCACAAGTCACATCGAACTATGAATATCTGTTAAATTCTGCTAATCTTTAAAAGACGAAAAGGGAGAGATATCTAAAATCATGAAAATATCGTTAAATTCAGTCAGCTATGCAGGCATCTTTTATAGAGGCGAACCCCTCTCAATAGAAGATATAATAGCCAAGCTCTCCGATCTGGGCTACGACGGCGTAGAATTGATGGCCAGAAGACCGCATGCTGACCCGATGGATCTGGAAACTCCCAGATAGCCGATAAAACATAAGTAATGTCCCAAAAAACCGATGACAAAACTAACGATTCTTATCGGCCATTATAGGAGTTATGGAAATAGACATTTTTATGCTTCTTTAGCCTGAGAAGAAAGGACTTTCAATAGACTTAAATTCACATATGCACATGGATTTTATCCGGTATCTCTGAATCGTAAATGTAAAAATTAGTATGGGGGTCCTGCAAAGGACACGGAGTTCGTATGTAGTCTACGCGGAGAACCTCGTGGATGGGGTGACATGAACTGCTTAATGAATCAATGTGGAGGAACATGGTGGTAGCCGATATCGTAGATGCCTGACCTGTTGAAGACTAATCCTTCTTATGATGCCATATTTGCTTGAACCTGTCTTCTTGGTTATAAGATGGATTCTTCGGAACGGATAGAGAGAGCTATTGTCAAATTGTCCTCACAA
>PIYJ01000042.1 GCA_003601725.1 Candidatus Bathyarchaeota archaeon | reverse complement strand
TCGCCGCGATTATTGTTACTCCCTTCTCCTTATTCATCTCCCTAAGCAACGAGATAATTTCTAATCCTGTATGCAAGTCTAGGTTTCCAGTAGGCTCATCGGCAAGAATGATGACAGGGTTATTAGCAAGAGCCCTGGCGATGGCAACCCTCTGCTGCTGACCGCCGCTTAGCTCCATCGGCTTGTGATCAAGCCTCTCACCCAAACCGACAGACTCTAGAATCTCGCGGCCTCGTCTTAAACGCTCCTCCCGTTCTACACCGGCGAATATCATGGGCAGAGTGACATTTTCTAGCGCAGTGAGTACGGGTATGAGGTTGAAGGTCTGAAATATGTATCCGATCTTTCTGCATCGAAGCCAAGCAAGCTCATAAGCATCTAGCTTCGCTATGTCTACTCCGTCGATGAAGACTCTTCCTCTTGTAGGTCTGTCTATTCCGCCGACCATGTTGAAGAGAGTAGTCTTCCCAGAACCAGAAGGACCCATGATGGAAAGGTACTCTCCACGTCTAACTTTCAGATTAACTCCATCTAGAGCCTTAACTGTTACGGGGCCCATCTGATAATACTTAGCCAAATCTTCAGTTTCAACTACATACTCGAAGCTAATGGCCCATTCCTCCTGTTCGCTGATTCTAATAATCTAAAACTAACTTATAAAAGTAATTGAGACTCATTCATTCTTTATCTTAAAGAAAAAAGAATGTCTAAATCCATCTCCATTTAAGAAGACTTTTCTATACTGTGAGAAAAAGACGATCTCGCTCCGAAAATTCTTTAAGTCATCCTTCAAATTAAGGATAAATATACTTGCTGTTCAGGGTGGGTGTGAAGAAGTTGGAAAGAGTAAGAATAGGAGTAATAGGAGTCGGAGGCATATTTCGAGGAGCTCATCTCCCAGCATATCCAAACGTAAAGGAAGCCAAGCTGGTTTCTCTTTGCGACATCTCTGAGGATATCTTAAAAGAGTCTCAAAAAAGAACGAAGAAACTCTATCTTGAGAAGGCTAGAATGGCTGAGGAAGAGGGGAACACGGATCTTTCTCAACAGCTGAAAGAAGATGCAGAGTCTCTGAGGACATATAATAATGTTGGAGATATGCTTTCTAAAGAGGATCTCGATCTAGTCGATATTTGCACTCCTACCAAGTTTCACAGCTCAATAGCCATCGAAGCTTTGAAGCACGGCGTCAATGTTATGGTTGAGAAGCCGATGGCAAGGACATATCTCGAATGCCTCGAAGTCATAGAAGCCGTAAAAGACAGCGGGAAACTCTATCAACATAACGAGAACTGGCTCTACAGTCCAATCTGGTACAGCATGAAGAAGTTCATCGAAAGCGGAATCATAGGTGAACTTCAACTGACCTTTCTAGCCACAGCTCACGGCGGCCCAGAATGGGCAACATGGTTCTGGAATCCAGAAATCGCCGGCGGAGGATCTCTTCTTGACAACGGCGTCCACGCAATAACATACTCTTGGTTCCTGAGCGGATTTGACAAGAGGCCTACAGTCGTTAAAGCCGTTGAGCCATACGGCATCTGCATCAGGATGAAGACTCGCATTCTGCAAGGAAGGTTTAAACCATTCGAGGTTGAGGATGACGCGCATGTGATCATCCGATTCGAGGACAAGAACGGAGCGTGGTCGACGGCTCATGTGGAAGGCTCATGGTCATATAGGGACTCCTTAGATACACGTGCAATCGGAACAAACGGCATAATCCGACCAATCCAAAGGGAAGGCGAAACAATACTCGAGATCACTGATGCCATGGGGAGAAAGAAAGAAGTTAACTTGGGAAAAGTTACTTGGACTCAAAGTTTTCAAGGCGAGATAAGAAACATGTGTAACTGCGTATTGAACGGTACGAAGCCGCTGTGCGATGAACATATCGGAGCTGAAACCACAGCGATTGTGCAATCTGCCTATCTCTCTCAGAAGAAAGGGAAGAAACCAGTCACACTTGATGAATTCAAAAGATACGCCTTGGAGATCAAAGAGAAAGAAGGAAAAAATGCTCCTGACGTGCTTCTTAAAGAACTTTTAAAAGGCATAGCCAGATGGTGATCTTCACCCTCTCTTTTTAAATCATCATCCTTAGAATCAGATTAAAGATACTTTGTAATCTTCTCCTGATAAAGGGCGTCCTTCAAGAGAACGCTTGTTCTTATCCATTCATCGATCCTTATGGAGAATCTTTTACTTATGTGATCTATAGCCTCATCAAGACTATCGAACTTTACGGGTCTCCTCCGCAATGCTTCTCTCACGCTTTCCCGGTTTATCCAGACTCCCAACGGGGTTATGAATCTCGGATGGATCTCCCTCATTGCTATGACGCCGGCTTGCCTCCCCTCCTCCGCTAGGAACTCCGCGACTGCCAGCCTCACCGCATAGTAACATCCACCTATAGAAGCATAGGTTGTTCTTCCCCTGTATCCTTCCCAGTCGCCGCCCATAGCGATCTCTTGGCTGTTCGGGTTCCAAACCGTCCCGGGATACCATGCTTCGATCCATTCATACTTCCACGAGGATGGAGTTAGAAGCACCACGAATCGGTTTCCTAAATAGCTGAATTCATATACGCGATATTCGTTGATCGGCCTTTTCCTTTTGATCTCCTTCTCGATCAGATTCTTCGAAACCATCGAATCAACAGCGGTTATGCTCCATCTCGTCGGAACCAGCCGTCTCTGATCTTTCAGTCCAAAAGCTCCTACGCTGAATGCTCTTTGGATTCTTGAAACGGGTACACCGTCTAAATAGAGATCTAGAATCGCCTCTTCGGCTTTTAAGTCGCCGTCGCTGTACGCCTTCTCAATCTTGAAATCAGTCTTGAAGCTCCCAACTTCCATTCTTTCTAATAGGGCTGAAGGACCCATCGGTTGAAGAGTGCCATCCAAGAGGAGCTTTCCAGACGGCTTCCTGCGAAATGTCACCTCGGTATCAACGGAGTTTCTAGACAGAGCAACCTCCAGAGTCTTGCTTAAGAAACGTTCATTCTTCCACGGCTTCTTCACGTTGACTCTGAACTTCCCACGGATAAGGCTCGTTCTAAACTTTATTATCTCATCGGTTGTCTTTCCCAGCCATCGCTCTGGAAAATCAAATAGGGAAGTGTCACCTACGACCGGTGGAACTAACGGCCCAGCGTAGACGTAGGGGTATCCGACGCGTCCAACAAAGATTCCCGGCGGGGAGGACCCTACCATCTGGTTTGAAGCTACCGCATTTCGGGTCTTTATGAAGGAATACAGCTTCAGAATAGCTGGGCATCTGGGTTTTCCGCATAGTCTTCGGCTTCCTCTACAGGCAAGGCAGAGGCTTCCTTCCCTGACTTGGATCTCTAATTCGGGGGCAGCTAGATTCAAGTCTCCAGCGGTCTCATCGTTTATGATATGCCCTATCCATGGGATTCGTCTCTTTATTTTTTTGATGGCTTTTTTGTGAAGAGGAGGCTTCACTCTTTTCTACCTTTAGTTAGAACTCCGATATGAATAAGGAACTCCGCCTATTAATAATAATGTTGCTTTCTGATGTATATTATAAAAAATAAGAAGGGAAATCAGGACCCTATCGCCTATAGATATTTGTTCACCGAGACCGATTTGCCGCTTTCAGCCGATTCTAAAGATGCGAAGACCATGGCAAGGCTCTTCAGATTATCTTGGCCGCTGGTTTCTGGTTCCCTGTCTTTTCTGATGGCTTCAGCGAACTCATACAAAGAGTAAGCTCGATCCTCAAGGGGCATCGGGACGAATCTTTCTGTCACTTCGTTCACGGAGTCTCTTAGCTTAGATTTAACCTTTTCATTCCAATATATTCCGCCCTCTGAGCATTCTATTCTCCAATCGCCGTCCCACGTTGTCTCCCAGCCTAGAGAAACCCAGCTTCCAACATACGTCAGGCGGACTCCGTTCTCCATCTTGATCATAACAGTTGCGCATGGATCTCCTTTGAACCAGCTCCATTTCGGCCTCCATGTTTCGCAGTATATGCTTGATGGATCTGAGTTGAATATGTATCTCATCGTGTCGAAATGATGGATCGCCATATCGATAAGAAGCGGATGATCCATTCTCAACCGGAATCCTCTGAAGCGTGGAGCCTTATGGAAATTCACAACGGCATAGCTCGGATTTCCAACTTTTCCAGTCTCAATTAACCTTCTGACTGTTCGCGCTCCCCTTCGGAAACGATAATTCTGGCTGACCATTAATTTTAGGCTTCGCTTATCAGCTTCAGAGACTATTCTCTTCGCATTCTCCATAGTATCAGCCAGAGGCTTTTCAATCAATACATGAAGCCCCGCCTTTAAGGATTGCAAAGCGATCTCCATGTGAACCTTTGGGGGAACAACAATCAAGGCGGCGTCAGCTTCAACACTTGCCAATGCACTCTCCAAATCTTTGAAACATCTATCCTTAGGCATTTCATGCGCCGCTGCTGCCTCCTTTAAGGCTTCCTCGTTTATGTCGACATAAGCCACGGCATCCCAGAGTTCTGATGAATCAACGATATCCGTCCAGCTTCTTCCGAATCCTCCAACACCAACCTGGATGAGCCTAAGCAAGGCTTCTAACACCTCTACAGATTCAGAACATAATAGGGTCTTCACCCTTTATATGAGGACCATAGAAATATTTTTTCATCTGAAATTTTTACAGAGCAGCGTCTTCTTTTCTCTCTTTTTCTAGCTGAACCAGCAGATTGATGAGTCTTTGAATATCCTCCTGAGTCGTCTTAAACTCGTCAGTATAAGGACATACATCATCAAACTTCACGGTCTCCGAAGTCTCATCATAAACGAGGGGATACAACCTGCAGCCTTCAGGCCTATAGGGATATATCTTGCAGCCTTCCTCGCTGAGGAAAACGCATCTGCCAGAATAATTTTTTAGCTGCCACCCTTCTGGTGTTTTAACTGCAAAATCTTTGAGGTTATACCCTAATTTCATAATTCGGCTCATATCTGATCTTGAAAGAGGCATCTCAGTATCTACGCAGCATAAGTTGCACCTATGCCTCCTGCATGGAATTCCGCTGTTCAATGGATACTTCTTCGCCATGTTATTTCTAATTTTTATTCTAACCCGTGTGGATAAGTTTTAACTCCGAAGATTTTATCTACCTAATCTTTATTCCTATTGGGTAAGAGTAGGAAGCCTTAGTTGGAGACCTTGTTGACGTTGCGATAAGAGCGCGGACGATTTCGGAATCTTGAGAGAGAACTGGTCTTGAATGTTGGAGAAGCGGAGCGGAGATTCCAACAGGGTACGGCGAGAAGTCCAGAGAGATATCAGGTTTACTAATAGTTGTCGAGAGCCCATTTGAAGAGCCAAGGATTCACATGGGAGACATCAACGTCGCAGTGAAGGGGACGCTTCAGAAATATTATGAGGAAGTCTTACATGGCACGTTAGACTGGGCAGTGGAGAAGGGCAAGATACATTACACATACCATGAAAGACTCTTCAGGTATCCTCCTGAATCGATAAATCAGATAGACTATATCGTTGAGAAATTAAAGGAGAAAAGCTTCTCCCGAAGAGCCCAAGCGATAACGTGGATTCCGAAAATGGACATGTGGGCTGACTCACCGCCGTGTCTCCGAAGAGTCTGGTGCACAATGAGGAATGACCGATTGAACATGCATACGGCTTAGCGGAGCCGTGACGTCTTCCGAGCGATGCATATGAACATGCTTGCCGTGACGGAACTTCAGAAGAAGATTTCTGAATGGTTAGGTTTGGAGGTAGGCGTCTATCTGGATTTCTCGAACAGCGCGCATATTTATGAAAAGACCTATGCTGATGTTGAACGATTCGTGAAGATTGTTGAGAGACGATTAAATAGACCCTAACTTTTACGACGGTCCTTTTTATTCGCCCATGATTTGCACGTGGACCCTACGTGATCTTGAGCCGTCCATCTCGATGAAGAGGATTGACTGCCACGTTCCAAGAAGCATTCTACCATTCTCGAGCGGAATTGAGACTCCAGGTTTAATTAGACAATTCAGAATATGCGCGTGGGCATTCTGTTCTCTTATGCTCCATCCGTACTTTGCATTGTGCTGGTAGTCTCCTTTCAGTGGGGCAATCTTTTGAAGAACATTCACGACGTCTTCCCAAAGATCGGTGTCATGCTCATTTACCGCTATAGCCGCAGTGGAGTGGGGAACCCAGAGGTTAACCAGACCGTTCTTTATCCCGCTTTTCCTAACTACTCGATATACTTCTTCCGTTATATCTAGAATCTCAATTCTCTTCCGAGTGGAGATTCTTAGATCTTGAGAATAGAAGTTCATTATTTACTTCTCTCCTTCTTTTCAGCGTATTTCATATGCTAGGAATAAGTCTTCACAGCTATTTTAGAATCTTTCCCGTCTCGATGTACCATAGATATAAATCCAGCTCAGCCATGTTCAAACCTACGCGTTTAGATATCTCTCTCAGTTTATCTTCGATCTGGAGATATCTCGACTTGGTTAATGTTTTGGGCTTCTCGATGATTCCGTGTCGAGCTAGCAAATCGAGGATGTGAAAGTCTAGGATGGCGAGCTCCGTATATCCGATGTTTCTCAAGAAGTGGCTTGCTTCTTTCAATCCGATCCCACGAATGTTTTTAATCAGCCATTCTCGAAGTTCTTTTGGGTCCTTATAGGATTCTACGATGCTCTTGATGGAGTCGCTGTGTTTCCTTGCTGATATGATGTATGACGCTCGGGTTTTGGGGAAACGATGACCCATTTCTTTTAGTTTTTCAATCAGCTGTGAGCTAGGAAAAGCTAAGAATCCATCGTCTATCTCCTTTTGGATCTTTATGCTTCGCTCCGCTGAATAATTAGCACATAGAATGCAGAAGCATAACTCCTTAAAGATCTCTCGGCTTGTTCCTTTTCTGAGTTTTTTAAATTCTGAGATTCTCTTCTCTACGAGGGTTCTTACTCGGCTTCTTTTCAGTTCTTCGATTGCTTTGATCAGTTTTTCCTCGTTATTTGAGACCATAAGGGTTCACCATTTCCGAGTTGAATCTTTAAATTTTAAACTTCAACATGTAGAATGCTTTGCGCAGCCAACCTATAAGGAAGGAGATAGCTGCGATTCCTAGACTTGTAAGGAGCATCTCTATAAACATCCTTTCGAATGACATCTCTTTAACTACGGATATAAAAAATGAGAAGACAAAGACTACAAGAGCTACATCCATTAGCGTTATTCCCAATGCAAGGTAATAATTCTCCAACAGGAAATATGGAACTATTAAAAGAAGAACAGTCAAGATATAGGCGATTCCCGTGTATACTGAGGCTTTAACTGGATTCATCGAGCCTCCTTCAGATTTTTGCGAGAGATACTCAGAGGCGGACATAGAAAGCGAGGCGGCTATTCCCGTTATGAGCCCAGCGGCACCGATCATCCTCGTGTTTTGAAATGTGAATATTAATCCCGCTAGGGCACCTGTGATCTCCACTAAGGCATCATTCAATCCTAGAACCATAGATCCGACATATTTGATCTTCTCCTCATCAATCATGTCAATAAGTAATTTTTCATGTTCCATCTCTTCCCGAAGCACATCTTTTGCCGCAGGAATGCTTTTCATAATTTCACCGTAGGCTACCTCGGCTTTTCTTTCTCCCCTCTCCATCATCTTGATCGCGAACGTTAACCCCAAAATCTTCGAGATTATCGGGATCTTGAGAATAATTAGCCTGTTTGGCGGAACATCCTCTAATGTAAAGCGTCTCCACTCATTGTAATGCCTAAGCTCGTCATTGGAGATTCTCTTCAACACATCAGCGTTCTTCCCATCAGCCTTCTCGGCGAGTCTTTTGTAAACGATATGCTCGGTGATTTCTTTTTTGAAAAATGAGAAGAGCCCGCTTAACGTTATCATCCAATATTCTACAAGTCTCTCCAAGTAACATCAGCTGACACATAAAAACTTTGTTAACCACCCCAAAATCATTTCCGAAATCCAAGAGACCCCTTGTTTATCCGCCTTCTTTAAATCTCAACTGGAAGATCAGGCTTAAACAGATATACACAGTAGTCTTCAGGGTTATAATACAGCCCAAACGCTCGAATACCGACCCCTGCTTCCTTTGCTTCTGTAAGTAGTCGACTTGCTTCCGGATCTGCCAGATTATTAGGTTTGAAGGCCTTTATGTCAGGCAAGGCGGCGATGAAAAGTATTGCTCCTCGTCCTCCGTTTTTGACGTGTCTTGTGATCTCCGCTATGTGTCTTCTTCCCCGCAGCGAGGGGCAGTCTGGATACATTGCATACTCGCCGTTTCTCATAACTGCGCTTTTCACTTCCAAATAAATTTTCTTCCCGTCGCATTCAAGCAGATAGTCGATGAGAGATCTGCCTAATTTAGCATTTCTCTTGAGAATGCGGCATCCTCTGCTCCATGGGAGAAGATTCAAAGTTATGATCTTTTCTAGAGATTGCATCTGGAGCTGAGTGTCGATGATGGCGGCTGATTTTTTCTCTCTGACAGCGAATAATCTACAGTCAGTCCTCAGTCTTTTTTGATGCGGGATGCAAAAGCCTCTTCGGCCCTTAACGATGTAATCTAGAAGCCTACCAGTATTGTTGATGTATGCCTTGAGAACCGCGCCGTCTGAGATTATCTTCACCGCGAACCTGTTGATCCTTTCTAGGATTATGCATTCCTTCACACCGTTCATGCGTAAGATCCTATCGGCGTTACAATCCAACTTCAATCAGTTAAACTCTAGGATTAGACTTAGATAACGATTCTGCTTGCCAGTTCTAAAAGAAAAATTAAGGCGACCCATCTCTATGTTGACGTGGATAACGAAGACCGCCAAGGGACAAAAAGGAAATAAGCGTTCCTTTCTATCTTCTCTAAGAACCTCAAAAGGGAACGCTGGCCATATGCCGAGGAGCATCCTCAATACTGATCTCCGTCTGCTGATCTTATCCATGAGCCTACGAAGAACGATTCTCGGATGTCTCCAAGTGATTAGATCCCTTTATCTGTATATTATTGGCTACGACCTCAT
The DNA here is from genome assembly GCA_003601725.1 of Candidatus Bathyarchaeota archaeon. Classification (GTDB taxonomy): domain Archaea; phylum Thermoproteota; class Bathyarchaeia; order Bathyarchaeales; family DTEX01; genus B63. Next base: position 1,378 of record PIYJ01000042.1, on the reverse strand, counting down.
GGCCATAGGGCTGCTCTCCATGATTGCAACGATAGTCGGCGCGATGCGTTCTGTGTTCATAGGCATCTTGGCAGACAAGTATGGGAGAAAAGTCTTCATTGTGCTCGGCGGATTATCATCAACAGTCAGACTGCTGATATACGCTTTCTTTACGGACTACACCATGCTTATCGCGGCTCAGATCATAGGAGCCATGGGAGAGGGGGCGGGAGCTGGGCAACCTTCCGTCTCGGGGATGATAGCTGACAAAAGCATGAAAGAATCGAGAACAAAGATCTTCACAATCTTCGCCTTGACAAACTCGTTCGTAGGGATTCTCGGCTCGCTTCTTGGAAGTCTCCCTAAGCCGCTTCAGTCGTGGCTGTTAATTGGGGAGGCTGAGTCCTTCAGGCTGCTGTTTCTTTTCTGCGCATTCCTCTCGTTCATCTCTTTCATCTTTGTCCTTCCAATCAGGGAGGAGCCGCCTAGGAATCGTGGAGGGAGGAGAGAATCCTTCCTTCCGAAGAAGTCAACCGCGACCATATCTCGATTCTCAGTTGTGAGGGCGATTGGAGGGTTCGGTTTCGGCATAACTGGAGATCTGATTGGACCATGGTTTAAGATTAAATTCTCAATGGGCGAGGAGGTTTTAGGTCCCGTCTATGCTGTTTCAAGGTTCATAGTTATGCTCTTGTATCTTTTAATCTTCAAGGTTGAAAAGGATCTGGACGAAGTGAAGATCATCGCCTTGAACAGAATACTCTCAGCGGCGGCTATGCTTCTTATTCCCTTCGTGCCCGGCTGCCTTGAATTTTCTTTGCTTCTCATCGCATACCGCGTCTCCATAACGATAACTATGCCGATTAGACAGGCCTTCATAGTCAGCATCGTCGATCCCTCTGAGAGATCATCCGCCGTGGGATTCAGCAACCTCGCCAGAATGAGCATCAGATCTTTCGCGCCGGCAATAGGAGGATACATCATGCAGAGCATAAGCATGTCTTTGCCTTTCGTGATAGGAGCCGCTGTGATAGCTCTGAATGGGGTTTCCTATCAGTTCTTCTTCGGGAAGAGACGTAGATCAACATCTTGACTTTTGCGAGCAAATTTTATACGCGTCGCTGTTCATTCTTCCAGTAATTAGCTGTTCAGCTGTTGGTTGCCGCAATGGTTCTGAAAGTGTTTAATACGCTTGGAAGACGGATGGAAGAATTCGTTCCTCTTCGTTCAGGAGAAGTTAGGATATACGTGTGCGGGCCCACAGTCTATGATTATATTCATATCGGGAATGCTAGGGCATTCGTCGTTGCTGATGTTGTCCGTCGTTACTTGGAGTATAAGGGCTTCAGGGTCAAGTATGTCAGCAACGTAACCGACATCGACGATAAGATGATAAACA
>PIYJ01000041.1 GCA_003601725.1 Candidatus Bathyarchaeota archaeon | reverse complement strand
GAAAGCATAGTCTCGTCAGATCGCTTCGTCACTTTGACCTCGAGGAACCCCTCATTATTGATTGTCCCAGCGTAGACAACATCACCGATCTCCTTCGTCACTGGTGCGGATTCCCCGGTGATCGGAGTTTGATTGACGGTTGAAACGCCTCGGATGACTTCGCCGTCTAAGGGTATCTTTTCTCCGGGTCGGATAACGATCACCTCGTTGACGTCAACCTCGCTCACGGGAACCTTCACTTCTTTTCCGTTTCTCTTGACGGCGGCGACTTCAGGGGCGAGCTCCATCAGGGAAGCGATGGACTTTCTAGCTCTCTCTCCGGCGTAGCTTTCAAGATATTCGGCTACGTAAAAGAGGAAGATCACAGCTGCCCCTTCTTCTCCATGGCCGATGAAGAAGCTGCCCGCAGCGGCTATCATTATGAGGAAATTTATGCTTAGTTTTCTCCGAAAGATCAGTGATGAAAAGCCTTCCTTGGCTATGCTGTATCCTGAGATTGCAGCGGTCGCGAGGAAGAGAATCTCAGCGGGCATCCGCCATTCCAAGATGAACTCGAAAATAAGCCCCACGGAAAGGAGTATCGCTGAGAGAGATATGAGAATTATTTCTTTGCCTTTTTCGCCGCCTTCCCCTTCTAAGGATTCAATATTACAAACATCGCAGCATTCCTCGGTCTCTGTGTGGTTTTCCCGCATTTTTGGCATCCTTAACTCATTTAATCTTTGGTCTTTGAAGTTGGAGATCTTACTTATTAATCAAGTGCTAACAAATCGCCGTTTGTAAATAAAATTTATTAATTTAATTATCATATTTTATTAATATGCCGATCGTCAGCATATCCCTCACATCTAAACTTCTCAGAAAACTGGATAGGTTCATGAAGGAAAGAGGCTATTCCAGCCGTTCCGAGGCTGTTAGGGACGCTATAAGAGACTTCTTATCCGGGTATGAATTAGACCGATTCAGGAGGGGGAAAGTGACAGCGACGATAACCGTCATTTCAGAGCATGAAAGGCACAATGCGAATGAGCGGCTTATGCGGCTGAGGCATGAGCATGATGAGATAATCTCCGGAAATATGCATATCCATCTTGGAAAGACCTATTGTTTAGAGATATTCATCACTGAGGGGGAAATAGAGGACATCCTGAATTTCATAAGAAAAATACGCGCAATGAGGGGGATACATCAAGTGAAATATACGATGGTTCCCCTCTCCGTCGACAATAAAGAAGATAATTCATTACGTTGATCTCGACGAGTGGAATTCAACCTCACTAGCTACTCCGCTTTCAGCGTGCTTTCAATTGCATAACGTTTATATAAAACGGTTCCATAACAGCGTAATCTAAATGGTGATGGAATTGAGGGATAGCGTTTGCCCTGGAATTTGATGGGCAACTAAACAGATTCAGAATTAAGTTTTTCGATATTTTAAATGCTAGTTTTTCGGAAGATCACTTTTTAAACAGAAAGCCTGCTTCGTTTTTGAAGAGTTATTTTAATTCTCCCGCCGGGATGGCCGAGTGGCTTAGGCAAGCGGCTGCAGACCGCTCTACGAGGGTTCAATTCCCTCTCCCGGCTCCAGATAACGTTGAAGAGATGGCAATTACGAAACACGGGGGGATTGCTCAGCTAAAACTACTTGGGGTTGACATGGCATTTGAATCTTAGGAAAGTTCTTAAAGAGACCGAAGAGAGTTTGAGGTCCTACTTAGGTCTGAGAGGTCATCTTGTAGGCGTTAAGCTGGAAAAGACCCGTGAAATCTCAGAAGACGCCTTTAAGCCTGAGATGCCTATGGCTTTTTGCCAGATGATCAGAGAAGCCTCATTAAAGGGAGATAAATTTCTTTACGGTTTGGAGCATGAGAAGTGCCCCACGGCTCAACTTGTGTTGGGGCTTAAAGATTTCAAATATTTGAGGGCTGATTCTAAGATCGTTCCTTCCGGGACAAAGAAGATCCTCATTTCGCCTCTAAGCGATATTGATGTTATGCCCGATGTTGCTTTAGTCATCCTAAATCCTAGGCAGATAATGAATCTGTCTATGATCTTCTATGCGGTGGAAGGCAAGTCGTTATCATCAGAGTTCACCGGGGAGCACGCATGCGCGGAGTTCTTTGCGGAACCTTACGTGGATGGCAAGCCGAACATATCGTTTCTTTGCAGCGGAGCGCGGGAAGTATATTCTGATTATCGTGATGATGAAGCTATATTCGGAGCTCCATTAGGGACCTTTATTCGTGCCTCTGAGATGATGAAGAAACTTGATGAGATGGGTGGTTCCCTCTGTGGATGTCGAACAAGCGATATCCCCGCTGGGATTACGGAGGAGTTTGAAAAGATCGGGTTTTCGAAGGGAACGGATTATTTCTTCGGCAAGTTTAATGGACGAAACGTTAGAGTATATTTGAATAGAGATGCAAAGGGAAGAATTAATCTCATAACGATTCATTTCCCCATTAAAGCGTCTTCTCAAGAAGAGGCTGAAGAATTAGCTAAGAGACTAAGTGTTCTCCTCTCAAGTCCGTATTACGTAAATGTCAGAGGACGCTGGTTAGATTTAACTGTCAGATCAAGCATGGATGCTCTGGGCATCGATTTATTTGATAGTTCCTCGCTTAAGATTGCGATTGAAAGGTTCGTCAATAAGATAGGCTTGTACTTGAATAAGGTAAAGATCTGATTGATGATGGTTAAAGTCAGCGAGTTACAAAGATACGATGCAATCAAGAATCGATATAAAGAAGCGATAATAGTCCACCCGATCATGACTGGGGGGCTGGTGCCCAGAGAGGCTCAAGAGAAGCTGATCAAGGAAGGATGGATAGGCATCGGATACTCAGCATGCTTCAACTGCCTTAAAGGACGGTCAAGCCTCATCTCAAAGCCTCCCATCAGAGACTTCCTCGCGGATGTAGCGGAGTTTTTTGGCGGAGATGTTGCTGAACATACGTTTGGATGTCGCGCAGCTCAATTTGCAGTTATGAAGACAATAAGCGATTACGTGCGGAAAAAAGGCGAGAAAGATTACGTCAACATCGTTCTGGCTGATTCTCTATGTCACTATACAACCGCTATAGCGGCTGAAGCAGCTGGGCTTCGATTAGCAGAGGCACCTCACAGTGGATATCCAGAATACAGAGTTGAGGCGGAAAGATTCCATCAAAAGATTGAGGAGATAAAAGGTGAAACTGGAAGGCTACCTGGGCTCATCGTCGTGACCCATGTTGAGCCCTACCATGGAAACTTGAACCCGGCAAAAGAAGTTGGGAAGATCGCTGAAGAATACGGAATACCATACATGGTGAATGCTGCATACTCCGCCGGAGTTATGCCTCTAAGTATGAGAGGCCTTAATGCTGACTTTCTAACGGTCTCGGCGCATAAATCAATGGCATCCCTCGGTCCCCTAGGTTTTCTGGTGACGAATTATGAATGGGCGAAGAGAGCCTTTGAATTATCAACGATCACAACTGAATGGAGCGGCAGAGCCTTCGGAAATAAGATTCCAAACATATTCGGATGCAGCGTTGGAGGGATCCCCCTGATATCGGCTATGTACTCCTTCCGGCATGTTGTAGACCGAGTCAAAAGATGGGGGGAGGAACTTGCAAAGATACGTTGGTTCATTCAGGAGATGGAGAAGCTCGATGATGTTATGTTGCTTGGTGAGCGGCCTCATAATCATCATTTATTACATTTCGAGACGCCGATCTTCTGGGAGATATCTAGGCGTCACAAGAGACGGGGCTTCTTCCTAGCGGAGGAGATGATTAAAAGAGGCATAGTTGGGCTGCATAGAGGCTTAAGTAAGCATATAAAGCTGTCATTGTATGGTCTTGAATGGAGCAGCGTCAAAAAAGTCAGGGATGCATTCTTTGAGATTGCTGAAAAGTATGTTAAAGAATTTAAGCTTGATTATTCCTTAAACTCTGAAGAAACACATGGAGAGTAATTGATGTGGCTATTAGAGTAGAGCTCTTCTATTCGCCGATATGCCCGTACCGCCCAGAAGCAATAAGGGTTCTCCTAGAAGCTTTAGAGGAGGCTGATCGGGAATTCCACTTGGAGGAGATAAATGTGTTCTCGCCTGAGGGGCTTGAAAGGGCTAAAAGGCATGATATCCTCTCTGTTCCCGCGATGATTATTGAAAATAACATAAAATAATCGGAGTTCCCAGAAAAGAGAGTCTTCTCAGAAAGATCACGCAGGAAATAGCGCTTAATCAAAGGAGGAAGAAGATTGAGTTTCCCTGACGATTTGATGAAGAAGATTCAAAACTTGAAAGAGAAAAAGAGAGCTGTCATTCTAGCCCACAACTATCAACGCCCAGAGGTTCAAGACATAGCGGATTTCGTAGGCGACAGTCTGGAGCTCTCCCTCTGTGCCACTCAGACCGACGCGAAGATAATCGTCTTCTGCGGCGTAAATTTTATGGCTGAGACCGCGGCGATTTTGAATCCCGACAAGAAAGTTTTGATACCCGACAGGAACGCTTTGTGTCCCATGGCTGCGATGCTTCCCGCCGAGCTCGTCAAGTTCTATCGAAAGAAGCATCCCGACGCGAAGATAGTGCTTTACATCAACAGTCTAGCTGAGGCAAAGGCTAATTGTGACGCTGTCTGCACATCCGCAAATTCCGTTGAGATAATCAACCGCATAGACTCTGAAACCGTCTTGTTCGGTCCAGACTCAAACTTAGCCCGCTACGCAAAGAATTTTACTGAGAAAAATGTGATTCCTATACCTTCCATGGGGTTCTGTCCAGTTCACAAATTATTCAATAAGGAAGAAATCTTGAGGCTTAAAAAGTCTCATCCCGACGCGGAGATCATGGCTCATCCGGAATGCAGCCCAGAAGTATGCGAGGCTGTCGATTTTGTAGGCAGCACCTCTAAGATGTATCAGGAGGCTCTATCATCGGAGGCTAAAAAATTCATCGTTGCAACTGAGATTGGATTGTTACATCGGATGAAGAAAGCGAGAAAAGACGCGGTGTTCATCCCCGCCTATGAGGAAGCCATATGCGTAAATATGAAGCTTCACACCCTTGAAAAGGTGTATTTATCCTTGAAGCAGGAAAGATATCCGGTGGAATTACCGCCCAAAATCATGGATCAGGCTAGAAAGGCTGTTGAATTCATGTTGAAGACGCGGGAGAACCCCCAAGGAAAGAAACTACAATAACTAGTGCGTATGAAAAACGGATATTTCAGCCCAACGTAAAAAAAGGGGTGAAAACATTAAGAGCCCCGTATTTATTATATTAACTCCGTTATGTTAATTATGTTAAGACTGCAATCTTCAACTCTCATCAAGTTCACATCGATTCCCAATCGTTCAGCTCCCTTACCGATCTCCTCAGCCATTCTCCTCGTGTTGCCCGTGCCTGAATAGTATATGATAAGTAGCCGTTTATTCCCCACTCTTATTCACCGAGTCTAAACAGAGGACGTTCCAAAATAAACTTGTTGTGAAGAGAGATTTCTACTCTTTCCCAGAGTCAAAGGGAGACAGCCCTTTCATGATCCTATCAACGGATAACGGCTGAGCACAAGGCAACGGTTATTTTTTCATCTCGAAGCAGAAAATCCTGCGAACACATCGAATCGAACGGCTCAAATTAATAAGCACGATCAGATTTTTATGTCAAGTGTGAGGAATCATGAAGATCTATATTCTAACTGATCTTGAAGGTGTCTGCGGAGTCTACAGGTTTGAACAGACCAGGGAATATGGGACGCCGGCTAATATCGAAGCGCGGCATTTCCTTATGGGGGAGATTAACGCTGCGGTTCGCGGCGCTTTCGACGGGGGAGCTACGCGTGTCGTTGTTCAGGACGGTCATGATGGTTCAAAGAGCTTCTTCCTGGAAGAGCTCGATGAAAGAGCCGAAGTAGTCATGGGCATCTTCAGCCCCTATGATATAGTCTTGCGTCAAGGGTTCGACGGCGCTTTCCTTCTTGGTTTTCACTCGATGAGCCACACTAAACGCGGAATATTATGTCATACCCAAAGCAGCCTAACATGGGATAACTATTGGATAAACGATAGGCTCGCTGGGGAGATATACCAAAGCGCGATTCTGCTCGGGGCATGCGACATTCCCGTGTTAATGGTGACCGGCGACGATAAAACTGTTAGAGAAGCAAGAGATTTCTTAGGAGATGACATAGTTACAGTTCAGGTTAAGACAGGATTAGCCCGCGAAGCAGCGCTTATGTATTCACCTAAAAGAGCTCGCGCCATGATATATGAGGGCGCTAAAGAAGCGATGAAAAGAGTAGGAAAGATAAACCCTTGTAAACCGAAGTTTCCTCTTAAGATTAGATGGCAATTTAAAGACAGCGGCATTGTTGACAGGTACAAGGGAGATGCGAAGCGGATAGACGCTACAACCCTTGAAAAGATCGTGACCAAACCGGAAGATATAATCCACCCATGAAGAATCATTTAATTCCTCATCGGTCTAAAGAACTGTAAATTCTGCGTATCCCCATATGCGGATGTTTTCTTCTTCGCGTTCGATCCATCCCTTCGAGACAACTCGATATTTCCCCGGAGAAAAAGGCTCATCCGACAGTTCATATGTTATCCTTGCCTCTCCCTTCGAATTGAGAGTCGTTATTACCTGTAAACTTATCATCCCCGCATAGAATCTCCAAGACTCTCCATCCCATCTTTCAATATATGAACCGAACGCGGAGTTCCCGAAGGTGAAGGTCTCATTTGATAGGTTCTGAATTGAGATAACTAATCTTTCACCTCGTCGATAAGCGTTCTTATCTAATTCAACATTAAGAAGGCGAAAGTAGCCGTTCCGAATGATCATCTTTGACTTTTCAAAATCGCTTGCCTCTTCAAATCTTTTAATGTAAACCCTGAATTCACCCAGTTGGTTTGGTATTTCCTTGCTGTTGGCTATATCGTCATCTACATAGATTGCTACCCCGATGATGTGATTGTTCGCGTCTCTTGCAATTCCAGCTCCAACCACGCCGAGGAGACCCAGTAGTTTTCCTTTATTCTCATCAAGGATCTCCGCTATCTTCGCATCTGTAGGTTTCATGTTAAGCTGCATGACAAAAATTATTCCTAAGAGCAACACTATTGCTGAGACCCCGAAGATAATCAAAAACTTCCTATTCATGCTGATCAAGCTTAACGGTCTCAAACTTCCTATTAAATCTGATTGAAGACTTAAGAGCTCCCCTTCGCATTTGTGGATCCACATTCAGAATTCACAAATATCTACTGGATGAATCAGTAGAGCTCAACGTTGATTATGTCATTCCTAGTAGCTCCGGCTTCCCATAAAACCTTACGGGACCATGATATGTTTCCAACGCCATGTACACAATGCGCATCGCTCCCTATGGAAAACTTTACTCCTCCGTCTAAAGCTTCTTTAATAAAAGCAGAATATTCCCGAGTAAACAGATCAACTCTGGATCGTGGATACCACCAGCTCATTCCACTCATTACTTCAAGAAATTTGCCTCCTTTCCTCGCTTCTTTTATTATATGCTCCAAAAGCCAAGAGTCGATATCACTGAATGATCTGATCTCTTCAAAGCGTCCTAGATTGAAGGGGTGGGCAATAATGTCGACTTCAGGGTTTTCGCAGATGCTCTTATACATCTTTGCAAAATATTCAAGTATTCTCTCCTTGTCAAGTTGGTTAAGGTGAGAAGAAGCTTCCCCTAAGGGATCTGCAAGTATAAGATCAATCCCATGCGTTCTTTTCCCAACAACAGGCAGAGTGAAATCTTCGATTGGATGAATTTCTACTCCTACCAGTACTCGAATGGAAAAATTCTCCGCTTCTTCCTTTATCTCATTCACATACTGCGAGAGGTTTCCAATTTTATGATAATGATCTGTTATTGCAACGGCGTCAAGCCCGTTAGTCTCTGCTTGTCTAATCATGTCTCGAATGCAATTTTTACCATCGGAATAGACACTATGTGTATGTAGATCGATACTGGGTAAATCCAACTTTACTCTCCATTTATCTGATTTTATTCTTCTTTTAACTATATCTTTTCTTACCTTCCAAGTCAGAGAAATACGCTTTGAATGGCATCTCAAAAATTTTTAATCAGCTCTGACAGTAACTTTTATCTTTCATTTTTTATCTGGATGGAAAAAGGGGGTCTAAGATGCTAGAGGGTCCAAGGGCAGCTAAACCTGAAGAGTTGATTGATATAGTTAATTTGGTGAATTCAGTCTTTAAGGTTAAGCCAGGCTCGCCGTCGGTATTGATGGATCTCTTTCCGCAGCTCTTCAATATGGATAACTTGGAAAATCTTCGAGTGATAGCCTATGATGGCAAACCAGTCTCTCACGTAGGCATATGGGAAGGGGAGCTTCTCATCTACGGTTGCTGGTTCAAGGTTGGGATGATAGGAAGCGTCTGCACGCATCCCAACTATAGAAACAAGGGCTACGCATCAGCTCTGGTGAGAGATGCTTTTTCTAAGATGAGAAGAGACGATGTAGATTTAGTGCTTGTTTCCGGATCTAGAAACCTGTACAAAAGGGTTGGATGTGTAGAAGCAGGTAAAGTTTACACTTATAATATACTGCGAGGGAAACTTGATTTAGATCTCGATGGCATAAGCATCGTTCGTTACAGTGAAGATCTCTTAAAAGATTTGATCGAAATCTATCATAGAGAGCCAGTTAGGTATCGGCGTAGCCTTGAAGAGTTTAAGATCTTACTTGGACGTGGATTACGATACGAGGATCTTAAGATTTATACTGCTATAAATAGAGGCAGACCTTTAGCTTACATAGCGATTGAATCGTTTCTAAACGAGAATGTACCTACGATAGTAGAGTACGCGGGACCCCGAAGCATAATCTTATATCTGATTGAGAGGCTTCTCGAAACTTTAAATGTAAACGCGATTAAATTGGCCGTGCCATCTCAAGACTTGGGAATGCTGTATCTTTTAGAAGAACAGAACTTGGAGAAGACGCCTTCTGAAGCCCCCGCAAGTATGGCCATAATAAACCCGCAAAGCTTTCTGGAGAAGATTCAGCCTTACTTGGAAGAGAAGATGGGAGAGAAAGAATCCCGCAGGTTCATCCATGATCTGGTTCATGAAAAGATAAGGCTTCACCTAAACGGGGAAGAGACGAGTTTCTCAGATTCCCGAGCTCTTACACTCCTCTTCTTTGGAGCTCCCGATAAACTTAGAGCTCCCCCGCAGCCTGAAGTTAAAATCAAACCCCGCCCAGAATCTTTATCCCATGCTCTGCCCCTGCCAACGCCGATATACGGATTAAACTATATCTAGGGAGCATCCTTGCATAGAAGGAGACCCAAAATGCTTTATAAACTATTTAAAAGAAAAAAATTCTCGGCATGAAAAGAGAAATCGGAAAACCGGATTTTACTCGTAAAAATTTAGCTCATTGATGGTTCAGTCTAGCGTTGGGTTTTTGATGGTCCATCTTGTTCCCTTAGGAGTATCTTCAAGAATTATCCCCGTCTTCTTTAGTCTCTCCCGTATGCTGTCAGCGATTTCCCATTCTTTTCGCTTCCTCATCTCGTTTCTTACATCTACAAGTATGCTGATTACATCCTCAAGAAGCCCGGTTAGCCCCGTCTCCTGCTTATCTATGCTCCATTCTATTCCAAGCACATCTAGAAGACCGGTAAATATTTTCAAGACCTGCTGTTTGACTGGCTTCCCAATTGTTTCATTTGCATCTGCATAGTTATTTATGGCCTTCACTATGCTGAATAATGTGGAGATCGCTAAAGGCGTGTTGAAATCGTCATCCATAGCCTCCTCAAATCTCTTCTTTGCCTCCTCAATCTCAGAAAGCAGCTTTTCATCCTCAGATTTCACTGAATCCCTTTCAGGAATGTCATTCAGCCTCTCTAGGGCTCTAATCAGCCTTTCAAGGTTTCTTCTAGAGATCCTCAAAGCTTCTTTGTTGAAATCGAGCGGACTCCGATAATGAGATGATATTAAGAAGAACCTTAAAACTTGAGGGCTACACATCTTTAAGGCATCTCTGACAGTTATGAAATTTCCGAGGGACTTCGACATCTTTTCACCCTCAACAGTAAGCCACTCATTGTGAAGCCAATACCTCACAAAGGGTTTCCCAGTCGCAGCTTCCGCCTGAGCAATCTCATTCTCATGGTGGGGAAAAATCAGGTCTTTTCCACCCATATGGATATCTATAGTTTCGCCAAGATACTTTTGAGCCATCGTTGAACATTCAATATGCCATCCCGGCCTTCCCTTCCCCCATGGGCTATGCCACCCAGGCTCCCCAGGTTTCCAACCCTTCCACAAAGCGAAATCAGCAGGGTTCTTCTTCTTCGGGTTTACCTCTCGCTCCCATCTCTAGGGCCTCCGTCTTATTGCCTGAAAGTTTGCCGTACTCTTCGAATTTCGAGACGTCAAAATAGACGTCGCCGTCAACCGCATAGGCATATCCCTTCTCGACAAGAGTCTCAATAGCTTCAATGATCTCCGGGATGTGCTGAGTTGCACGAGGCGCGACATCAGGCCTTTTAACGTTCAGCTTAGCCGCATCTTCGAAGTAGGCGTTGCTGTAGATTTCGCCGAGCTCCTGAATGCTGATTCCCATCTCCTTCGCCCTGTTTATCATCTTATCGTCGATGTCGGTTACGTTGC
>PIYJ01000040.1 GCA_003601725.1 Candidatus Bathyarchaeota archaeon | reverse complement strand
TAGTTGTGAAGAATGGTCGAAAGATCTCTTTCATGTTTTCTTCTGGTATGCCGATTCCTGTGTCCTCCACTTCGATCAGTGCGTTGCTTCCCTTAACTGATGCGCCTATCCTTATTTTTCCGCCTTCAGGCATGGCTTCAACGGCGTTTTTGATGAGGTTTATAAGGACACGTTTCATCAATGTGGGATCGGCTAATATCCCAGGAAAATCCTTCTCTACATTTAGGATCACCTCTATCTTTTCTGGAATCATGATTGATGATAATGCCTCCTCGAGCAGTTCATTTAGATCTACCTTGATCAGTTCGGGGGTTACTCCTTTCGTGTACTCTTGCAGATCTAAGATCATTCTGTTTATGTAATCAGCCTGATTACGGATCTTTTCCAGCAGATTCTTCAGATGATTCTTTTCCTCTGAAGAGACTTGCATCTCATCAATCTTTTTTATCGCTAAATACAAGGTGTTGAATATCACCTGAAGGGGATTGCGAGCGTCATGCCCGATCATCGTTACGGCCTCTCCGATCGCCGCCATCCTTTCAGCTTCAACTAGATGTTTCTGGATCTGTTTGAGCTGACTTGTTCGGGATTCAACGGTTTCCTCTAGGTATTCCAAGTAGAGCTGCTGGATTCCTTTTTGGGGGATTCTTGAGACTAAAGTCTCCAGAAAAGTGTCGTAGACATTCAGCTTAGTCGCTACTTCTTTATTTAAGGCCAATATTTTCTGCAATGTATTCAGGATTCTCTGCGTCTCACCGCCTAGACGTTTCAAGGCTCTTTCATATATCCAGCTGACGAAAGAATTGAAGCTTTCAATAGTGATTGGCAGCTGCTCTTCTTCTGGTAGATTTTTAACGGATTCTTCGGCTTTCTGCATTAGAATCTCGCCGTATTTTGTAATCGTAACATTTCTCGTGGCGTAATGCATAGCTAGCCTCTTCTGAGAATCAACAGATGAAAGAACCTCAGCGTTGATTGGCAAAAGAAGCCTCTTGTAAATCTTCAGGCAGGATTCAATCTCATCGAAAGATTTGAGGCTATCATCCTTACTGATCTTCTCGAGGAAACGTCCATCTGCGATGCCATAGATCAGATCCGATCTTTTAAGAAAATCTTCATTGTCTTCAATGATTTCATTAAATTTTTCGCCGAGTATCTGATAAGCTGCATCTAATACGCGTAAATACAAGTCTGAAATCTCGGAATCTTCAAAGTTTTTCTCTAAAAGTTTTAGGTTTCTGTTTATTAGATCAGCATGATCTAGGTTGATGGGCATCTTGAAGGTTATACCTTTCTCTGATAACGTTACGTAATCTTCAATTCCTGAATCTTTTATAAAGTCGCCGAATTTGAAAGATTCTTCACCTAAACTTGCATTTCCAGTTTTATTGTAAAGAATTGTCAGAAAAGATGAATAAACCTTCGGAAAGTCTTCAAGTGTAAAATGCGAGATCAACGGAATCTTTTCTTCTTGAATCATCAAAGCATAAGCGATGAAGAGAAACGTTGCAAGATGTAATACGCCGCCTAACGGAGGAAAATTCGGATTTATCATAAGCAGATAATTCGTTAACGGCATGCCGATCGCTTGAAAAACAAGGAAACTCCCTAGGAGAACCTCATACTTCCTCTTTAGCTGTTTAGACCTAGCCTCCACGATGAGTTTTATCAAAGAAAGAATCGTCGCAACCAGATAGCCTAGATAAATCAAGGTAACAATAAAGAACGCAGTTGATGGCTGAGTGACTTGATATGACCACCCATATTTTGTTAGACGAAAATCATAACTGATGAATGAAGTGATGCAGACGTTTATCCAGGCGGGCAAAAAAATTAACGGGGTCATTAGAGATTTTTTTCGTATGCTTAATATCGCGGCTAAATAAGTCGATTGACTTAATACACTTGAAATTGATAGTAAACGGATAAAGATAAGTGCGCTATCAGGGTTTGAGGCGGATCTTTGGAGATAGGCCACGATCTCCCAAACGAATATTGATAAGCCGAAAGTGAAGAAATATTTTAAAGCTAAGGATGGTGGATGGGGCCTCTTCCGCTCCAGATGTACTGCATAGAAAGAAACCATGAGGGAAATAATCGCAGCGATTAAGTACTGCAGTAACCAAAGGGACGGCAGATTCATCACGCACTTCTTAAAGTTTCATATACTTCGATCCTGTTCGGCGGAATCACCTGAGGCGGCTTATATTGTCCCAGAGGCGCCCCCATCCTCGCTTTTTTAGCGGAGTACCTCATGAAGGCCCCAGGCCTTAAGTATTCAACTCTCACGGCGTCTGACGGTTTCTTTATTCCGAAGTCTTTCACGTATTTCCTGAAGTCTGCATGGATCTCTAAAAGCGAATTGAAGATTAATCGTTCAGCTGTTTCCTCCGAGTACCCCCACGTCTTCTCCATGAGAAAACATAGATGTTCTTTCGGTTCGAGAAGCTTTGTGACTGCCCACTTATCTGAAAATTTAAGTCCAGCTTTATCTAGCGCTTTAACCAAGATGCGTGGAGTTACCCTATAGTATCCGTAAATATCGAGAATCGTCTCTTTCCGTCCTTCAAATGCAAGGATGGGCATGCCGTCATCTCTGAAATCCACAACTCTGAAGAGGTCTCCCATATCATAGCGGAAAAGAATTGAGCCGAAGGGAGTTACTATCAAATCGTAGACCCTGTCCTTTTTGAGCTCATCTAGATCTTTTATCTCACCATCCTCCGTCATAAACTCAAGATAATCCGTTCTTAAATCAGGAACCAAATCTGACTTCCTATCAGGATCCCCTCTCATCAAATTGCCTGCTTCTGTTGATCCGTAACCCTGCAGGGGGTCTAATCTAAACTCCCTTCTGAAAAATTCTAGATACAGCTGAGCCTCCATGCCCCCGATGATTATGCCTTTAAACGGGAGATATTCCAAAATGTCCCTCCTTTCCTTTCTGTGAAGCTTCAATAAGCCGAGCTTCAGCAGAAGCAGCATCTTCTTCACTCCAAACTGCATAGAGCGGTAGAGCTCTCCATAGAACTCCTCCGGGTTAACGAAGTATTTACATATCATATAGAAAAGAGACCCGATGCCGCCGCCTACATCGATTTTGTTTCCTTTCTCTATCGCTTTGAGGAGAAGGAGAAACTTCCTTTTCATATCTTTGAGATTATCCGTCACCTCCAATGGTGGAAGAAGTTTCAGGTGATTCTGAAAGGCAACAGCGCCCCAACCGGAAATATAAGGCACCGGAGCTGTGATATTCAGCGCAGTATCTCCATCCTCAAGTTTTGTCTCTCCCCAATCGTCGCTGCATGCAATCGTTATTGTCGCAGCGGTTCCCTTCGAAAAATTTTCATAGAATGTTCGTCCATGAGCAACCCATTTACTGGCTCCCGTTGTGCCCGTGGTTTTAGCGCAGAAATAGAAAGGCTCCACCATGTATCTGTCGAGAAATGCTCCAGCTTCACGTCCAAGACGCATATAATACTGCCACAGTAATTCCCCCTTCTTTCTCGGGTTCCTCTTTACAACATTATTGATTCGATTCTCAAATTCGGCTAACATTGAGTAGTCGCTATAGAATGTTATCGGCACATCCTTGAAGTCTTTCACATCAGTGCAGTGTAGCTTCTTCGCTAGGTCCGTCTTCCTCCACTTTTCGAAGTATTTCTTCATTCTTTCTTTGTTGTATGCAAGTTGCTCAGAGAAGGGTTTCTCATAAAAAAGGCAATACTTCTTCCAAAGATCAATCTTGCCCATTCTGATAATCTCCAGATTCTTAAAATTGAAAATGCCTGCATCTTGTTTTCATTTTTACGCGTAGCATGCCCACATCTGGAACCTTTACGATATGATGTGCTTAAGAAGGTAGTGTCACCAAAAAGTTGAGGATAACGGTTACACTCGCTGCTTTTGACTTAAGTTAAAGAAAGAACACGTTAAAACATAAATCGATAATCTTCTTATCATTGTTGAGTAGGTCTAGAAACGATGAATCTTCAGATGTCATTCAAAGCCTCCGTTGCCTTCATGCTTGCAGGCCTTCTAGGCTTCATACTTTACTTATACTTTTTCGTTGGATTCAACAGCATGTATGAGATTCTGGAGAAGATAAACCCGTTCGAATACTCGTTTTATTATTCGCTGACAATTGCAGCGATCTTGGTGAGCATGATCTTTTATTCCATGACTTGGTATGAACTGTTAAAGGTTCTTTCACTCAATTTGAGCTTGAGAAAAGCTTTCCTATACAGTTGCGTGGGAAACTTTGTGGATCTGGTGCTTCCCCTAGAGACGGTCAGCGGCGAGCTCACTCGGCTTTATTTGATCCAGCAAGACGTTAAAAATGATGTTGGAAGAGCAGTTGCATCTTTGGTTTATCATCGGATAATATCTATTTCTACGACGTTGATAGCTTTGATTGCAAGTTCGCTCTATCTGATAATAGCCTACAATGTTCGAATGGACATAATCTTGTTCCTATCTACAGTTGCCATATGCACTGCGGCTACTATTATTCTGCTTCTTTATCTATCGTTAAATGAAAGAGCAGCTGAAAGAATAGTCAACCTATTGATCAGAATTGTTTCGTTTTTTATAAAAAATGAGGAGGAGCTCGCAAGTCTAAAAGAAAAAGCTATATCTGACTTGTCAGTATTCCATAGAGCAGTTGTGTCTTTCGGTAGAAATCCACGGATCTTAGCTAAGCCTTTCCTGTATAGTTATCTTTCGTGGTTCTCTCAGCTGGCCGTGTATCTGCTTGTTTTTTACGCATTAGGTATCCCATGGATCTTCTATTGCGTTCCTCAAATGATGGTGGTCTTTTCGATCACGCTGGCCGTTCAGACGATTCCCATAGGATTCCCCGTAGGGCTCGTAGAGCTAGTGATGACCTATCTTTACAATATTTTGCTTGGCACCTCTCCTGCGATGAATGGGCTTGCAACATCGCTGATACGTATTGTGACTTTCTGGCTTCAAATTCTCGTGGGCTTCCTGATAATTCAGTGGTTAGGAATAAGACGCATATTGCAGACTGAATCTTTCAGAGAAAAGCAGAACCTCGTTTCTGAATGAAAAGACTTTTTTGCTGAATGATACATATCTCTTCGCGGGAGAAAATGTTGCGTCCTCCACTTATAGAGCTCGCCATCGAATATTTTACGCGTAGGGGATACACTGTTGAAAAGCCGAAATTTGAAGAAACAACTTCAAGAAATCCCAAGATAGACTTCACTGTGACTAAGCAGAACAAGATTCATCCAGTCATGATTAAGGATTGGAATCGCACAGTAGGAGTCAACGTTGTAATAAATCTTGACAAAGCATCTCAAAACAAGATATTTTCGAATCCAATACTAGTAGCTGAGAAGTTCAGTGAGCACGCAAAGGCTTATGCTAACCGTAGGGGAATAATGCTCATCACAAGGTCGGAGATTATAAGAGGCTTGAGATGACTTAAAACTCTCTCAAGTAATCGTCGAGTTCTCCTTCGGCCTCTAACATTCCCAGCCAATCAACGATTCCAACTTTGGGTTTCTTCTCGCCCTCTATAATTGAGATGATCTCTTCTATTACTTCTTCTGGTCTCTTAGCGGTCGTGTCGATCTCGCATGCTTTTTCTACACCGCATATGTTCACCGCGTCGAAAAGGCATACATCCAAAATCTCCGCAGCTAAATTTTCATTGATCTTCTCTTGGCTATAGCCTCGATTCTCCAGTGTCTTCTTAAGATCTTTGGGATTCCGTCTGAGGATGAAAACAAGATGGACTTTTTCTGGGGGAACCACATGAACAGCGTAGTGTCCCTCAATTATCAAAGTTTCTCTTTTAGACTTTATTATCTCCCGGATTCTTTTTGAGACTCTTTCTAAATCTGCAATAAGCGTCTTTCTTTCATCGTCCCATCCCAGATGAAGATTCTCCTTCTTAACGAGATCTCCAACTGAGATCACTTCAGCCTTAAGTTTAGATGCGAGTAGATCAGAGATTGATGATTTTCCCACGCCTGGAGTTCCAGTTATAATAAAGATTTTCTGATTGTTGAGGATTGGATCTTCGCGTTGTGCTCTTTTTACTCTTTTTTCGATTTGAGGATTCCTCCTAATCGTTGTGTTTTTTAATCTAACCGGATCGATACAATGCTGTTCGTATCTTCGAGATGAATTCGCCGTGGCTTACGTAGGCTAAATTTTTATTCGGGTTTCTTCCTTAACGCATTTAAGAACGATCGCTGTCTCGGTTCTTGTAACGCCGTCAATCATGCCTATCTTATCTATTATCTCAGCGAGCGTCTCCCTATTTTCAGTTCTAATCTTCACGATTGCATAATATGTCCCTGTCACGTCGTATGCTTCGTAAACTTCATCCATGCTGCTTAAAGTATCCAAAACCTTCTCAAGCTTCTTAGGTTCAGTGTTTATAAGAACAAAAGCAGTGAGGTTTTTACCTAAAAGTTCAGGTGAGACGAGGGCGGTGAATCTCTTTATGACGCCTTTTTTTCGAAGTTTCTTCACCCTTACAAATACTGTTGCTTCGCTTACTCCTATCTTCTCCGCGATTCTTTTGAAGGCAACTCTAGCATCTTCCTGAAGCATTTTCAGAATTTCTCTGTCGGTTGAATCGATTTTTACACTCATATAATTTCCCCATATAATTG
This sequence comes from Candidatus Bathyarchaeota archaeon, assembly GCA_003601725.1. GTDB lineage: Archaea > Thermoproteota > Bathyarchaeia > Bathyarchaeales > DTEX01 > B63. Next base: position 3,820 of record PIYJ01000040.1, on the reverse strand, counting down.
TTTGGATAAATTATTTTTAAGACTTAATCTGTTAAGGAAATAATATTTTTTTCGGTGATTTATTAATGGATCTTTGATTTTCCGAAAGATTTATAAGAAAACATTTGCCATCCTATAAAAGCACGAAGAGGAGGTAACCGCCTTTCTGCTAAACTGTCCTGAATGCGATGCGGAACTTGAGATTCCCGAGGACGTGATTTCAGGCGAGATCATCAGCTGTCCTGAATGCGGAATGGATTATGAAGTAGAGATTACGGAGGATGGTGAGATCAAACTTAAACCAGCGGAGATTGAAGGAGAAGACTGGGGCGAATAGGATCTGATGAAGACGATTTGTCTAGTAAGCGATAGAATCAGATGGGACGAAAAGGCGCTGATCCACGCCGCATCCGATAATGGAGTAAAATTGAAACTCATCGATCCCAAGACAGTCTTTCTAAGCGTTTCTGGCGATCTCAGCAGGTTAAAAGACTCGTTCAGCGAGATCGTGATCAATCGGTGTGTAAGCTACTTCCGGGGATTACATATCACAGCTATTCTTGAAAAGGCAGAATTAAAGGTGATTAATCCATTCTATGTGTCGCTTATATGCGGCAATAAAGTCTTCACCAATTTAGCTTTGATAAGTGCCAAAGTTCCCGTTCCAAAAACGCTGGTTGCCTTCACGAAAGAAGGCGTTCTTAAGGCTTTAGATGAAATGGGCTTCCCAGCCGTCATAAAGCCCGTTGTTGGAAGCTGGGGTAGACTCATAGCCCTCATTAAAGACCGAGACTCAGCACAAGCAATAATCGAGTCGAGAGAGCAGATTCATAACGCCTTGCTTCAGATCTATTATATACAGGAGTATGTTGAGCGTCCGCCTAGGGATATACGTGTCCTTGTGATTGGCGATGAGGCGGTGGCAGCATCTTATCGTTATTCGCCAAAGGATGATTGGCGGACAAACGTTGCGAGGGGAGGAATCAGCAAGCCATGTCGCCTAACAGATGAACTGGAGGATCTCGCGTTGCAGGCTGCGGAAGCGGTGGGCGGCGGAGTCTTGGCTGTTGACTGCATGGAGTCGCCTAGAGGCATCCTTGTTCACGAGGTTAACAGCACGGTGGAATTTAGAGGATTATGTTCCGCAACTGGGATCGATATTCCCGGAAAGATAATTCAATACGCTGTCAGGATGATGAAGAGATGAATGTTGGAATTTTAGGTGCCTCCGGATACGTGGGGGGAGAGCTTCTACGTCTGCTTCTTAGGCATCCGAAGGTTGAAGTAAGCTTTGCCACTTCGAGGAGGAATGCCGGCGAATTTGTCTACAGGGTTCACCCGAACCTGAGGGGACAGACAAAGCTGAAGTTTGTTACTTTTGATCCGTCGAAGATTACTGATGCATGTGACCTTCTCTTCGTTGCGACTCCTCACGGCGTCTCCTCAACTTTCATGCCTCAAATCCTCGAGACGGGAATGCCAGTGATTGACGTAAGCGCAGATTTCCGACTGAAAGATCCCCAAGCATACATTAAATGGTACAATTGGGAGCACAAATGCCCCGAGCTCTTGGAGAAATCGGTCTATGGGCTTCCGGAGCTTCACAGAGAGGAGATCAAGAAAGCTCAGCTCGTAGCCTGCCCGGGATGCATGGCGACAACTGCAATCCTAGCCTTAGCTCCGATAGTGAAGGCGGGGAAAGTTGAGAAGAACCGCATCGTCGTTGACTTCAAAGTGGGTTCCTCAGGAGGCGGAGCTCACCCCTCATTAGCCTCTCATCACCCTGAACATTACAGCGTCGTAAGGCCTTACAAGCCCGTGGGCCATCGGCATACAGCTGAGATAGAACAGGAGCTAAGCCTCTTAGCCGACGGAAAAGTCTCCGTAGCTATGTCTGCACATGCGGTTAATATGGTTCGTGGGATCTTGGCAACGTGTCACGTGTTTCTTACTGATTCTGTCTCGATAGTTGATGTTTGGAGGCTTTACCGTCAGTTTTATCGGGATGAGCCTTTCATCAGGCTTGTGAGGGATGCAAAGGGGATCTTCAGGTATCCCGATCCGAAGGTTGTGGTCGGCTCGAATTACTGCGATGTGGGTTTTGAGATTGATAAGGACAATAATCGCCTGGTTCTGCTTTCCGCTTTGGATAACTTGATGAAGGGAGCTGCGGGAACGGCTGTTCAAGACATGAATATAATACAAGGATGGGATGAAAGAGAGGGTCTTTGGGATTCCGGTCTTCATCCAGTATAAGAAGGGAAGGAGCCATGATCGTCCTGAAGATCGGTGGAGACATCTACAAGAGGGGCTTGGATGCTTCTCTTATTGATGATGTAAAGGAGATTCTTCTCCGTGAAAAGATGGTCATAATTCATGGCGGAGGAGACGAGGTTACAGCCATAGCAGAAAAACTCGGCAAAAAACAGACGTTCATAACGTCGCCGAGTGGGATAAGAAGCCGATACACGGATAAGGAAACCGTTGAGATATACACGATGGTGATGGCTGGCAGAATCAATAAGGCGATAGTTCAGCAGCTCCTAAGCCACGGTCTCCCAGCTATAGGGCTGGCTGGCATTGACGGTCAGATATTGCGGGCTAAACGTAAGAAGAGGCTTCTGATAATCGATGAAAGAGGCAGGAAAAGAATAATCGAGGGAGGCTATACGGGAAAGATAACGGAAGTGAATACCCGTGTATTGTCTCTTCTGCTTGAGAATGGCTATTTGCCTGTGATTGCGCCTATCGCATTGGGGGAGGAAAACGAACTGCTTAATGTCGACTCGGACAGAGCAGCAGCAAACATAGCAGGGGCATTGAAGGCTGAAGGTCTGGTGCTTCTCACTGATGTTCAAGGGGTTATGATAGACGGGAAATACGTGAAGAAGATTCCGATGCGGGAAGCTGAGGGTCTACTATCGACGATAGGGCCGGGGATGGATAAAAAGTTGCTGGCTTCCGTGGAGGCTGTGAAGAGCGGCGTGAAAGAGGCGGTAATCTCCTCGGGTTTTGTAGATGCGCCGGTGACGAATGCTCTGAATCATACGTTGGGAACAGTGATCGCGATTGAATGAGAAATCGATAATGAATATTGAAGATGCATATCTCGCCAGAGTCTATCAGAAGTTCCCCATAAGCATAGTCCGAGGGAAAGGCGCATTCGTATACGACGCGAACGGGAAAGAATACATTGACTGCATGAGTGGATACGGCGTCAGCCTAGTAGGCCACTGCCATCCAAGAGTCGTCGAAGCAATACAGAGGCAATCTCAACTTTTGATCACGTGTCACGGCTCATTCTATAATGATAAGCGGGCTGAACTCCTCGAGAAGCTGGTCAAGATCACCCCGGAAGAACTGGACAAGGTCTTTCTCTGCAATAGCGGCGCAGAATCCGTGGAATGCGCCTTGAAGGCAGCTGTAAAATACACGGGAAGAAGCCAGATCATAAGCACAGTTAGAGGATTCCACGGCAAGACGCTAGGCGCCCTCTCAGCCACTTGGAACCCGAAGTATCGGAATCACTTCAAGTCCCTCATCTCTGAAAACTTCAAGTTTATGCCCTTCGGTAAACTTGAAAAGGCAGAGGAAACAATCACCGAGGAGACGGCGGCAGTCATCGTTGAACCTGTACAGGGGGAAGGCGGGGTGCACGTGGCGCCCCCGGGATATCTGCGGGGCTTGCGTGAGATTTGTGATGATCGAGGCGTGGTCTTGATTTTCGATGAGGTTCAAACGGGTTTTGGGAGAACTGGACGTATGTGGGCTTCGGAACATTGGAATGTAACTCCAGACATCATGTGCGTTGCGAAGGCATTAGGCGGAGGCCTACCGATAG
>PIYJ01000039.1 GCA_003601725.1 Candidatus Bathyarchaeota archaeon | reverse complement strand
ACAAGCATGTCTGGAAGCCATTCATGAAGGGGAAACTGAGCTGCCTTGCCTATTATGCCTCCAAGAAGCATTAATGAGCTGAATAACAGCAGCCCGGATCTTGATAACTTTATGATCCAGCTGGAGCTTTCTGAAAGTTTGATAAAATTGAATGTGCCGGCATATGTGTAAACGGTCAAGATAAAGATTAATAGAGCCACATCGCCGACACGTAATATTGTATTCACCTTGAAGCCTAAATGCGCCATCCTTTTGATTTTATACTGATAAGCAGTGAGGTAAGTGCAGCAGACTCCAACGATCTCCCATCCGATGAACATAAAGAGAAGATTATCCGCAAGCACAATTATGAGATAACCGGAGATGAAGAGCTGCATGATAAACCAGAATCTCGTTAGACCCGGGTCTTCCCCTATGTAGCCATGAGAGAATAACGCGACGAAGAATCCGATAACGCTGACAAGAACCGCCATCAACACGCTCAAAGGATCAACGAGAACCCCTATCTCCATGGGAGGAGGAACTTGAAGACTAAAGTCAATGATCTCCCCGCGGAGAGCCTCATCCATCATTGACAAGGCGAAAAGAAGGCTCAGCCCAATCGTGGATATGCCGAAGTATCCCTTGTATCTTTTAGCCCCATCCGTCATGTCGAATAGAGGAACCATCACAGCTCCCAATGCGGGGATAACCCAACAGAGCCACGGAGCATAGAGAAGCAAAATGCATCATTCCTCTTCTTGGTCATTAAGAAGTCCTTTTCCGTTTTTTCCTTCTGAAATGCGTGATCATGCCTCTTCGATTATTGAAGACTATCTCGAACTCTTTAGTCGCGTAGATAGCCTTAGTTGGACAGACATCAACACATTCACCGCAAAGGATGCATCTTCCAACATTATATTTTATCTCCGCCTGCCTCCCCCTACCAACCAGTTGAATAGCATTTCCGGGACATATCGTAACGCAGAGGCGGCAACCGATGCATTTATCAATATCCCAAGAGACCTTAGCCCGTACCCCTTCAACAGGCTCGACGTGTTCATAAGGAAACTGAATTGTTACCGGCTTCTCTTTCAGATTCCGAAACATGTCATCCTCCATCGCCAAGACATCAAACCCCCAAAACCTTGATGAGAAATATCTGCAACAAAGCGAGCGGAGTCAAATACTTCCACGCCCCTGCGAGAAGATGATCTATTCTGTACCTTGCGAATGCCGCTCTTAGATTGGAGAGGATAAACACGCAAATGAAGAACTTGGCCAAATAGATGATTGGGCTTATGTACCATGGACCATAAGGGCCGCCTAGAAAGAGAGAAACGATCAACGCAGACGCCAAGACGAACTCGAAGTCCTTAGCCAGCCTTATGAGAGCCAATTTTTTCCCGCTGAACTCAACGATCCATCCGCTGACTATTTCTGACTCAGCCTCAGGAATATCAAATGGGACTCTTTGAAGATGCGCCATGAGGGATATCGTCAGAACCGCGAAGCCGACGGGTTGAATAAACAAATTCCAAAACCCGTGAATCTGCCAGTCTACGATCTTACTTATGGAAAGGCTTCCCGCAGCTATCGCCGGCCCAATCATCGCTAGGTTCATAGGTATCTCATACGCGAACAACTGTAATCCCGCTCTTATGCTTCCTATAGTGCTGAATCGATTTGTTGAGGCCCATCCGCCTATGAAGACTAAAACCGCAATAAGAGACATTATGAACATGATCACGATGAGGTCTCCTTCAAAAGAGACTAAGGCGTTAGATCCGACTATGGGAATACAGAACAAAGGAGTAATAGCCAAAGAGAGAAGCAGCACAGGCATAAGATTAAATGGAACCTTATCCGCCATACGAGGCGTTATATCCTCCTTTGAGAGAAGCTTGATGAAATCCGCTATGGGCTGAAGAACCCCCTTCGGCCCAACATGAAGCGGACCGTAACGGTTCTGGAACTTCGCAACTATCTTTCGGTCAACCCACTCCGTGAAGAAAGCCAAGAAAAAGAGAAAGAAGAACCCTGGAAACAGGAAGATTTGAATCAAAGCCCATATCTCTTCCGATACCATTCGTTAGCATACCTCCACAAATCTTTCCCCTCCCAAACTTTTAGCTTCTTCGTCTTCGCGTCAATCAAAGCTATTCTCTCCGCACATGCAATGCAGGGATCAATCCCCGCTATGACGACGGGTATGTCCGCCAAGTTCACCCCCATCAGCATCCTACATAGCGAAAGAAGGTTGGCGAGGGTTGGCGCACGGATCTTCCAACGCTCCGGCTTATCAGTTCCATTCGACTTTAAGAAGTGAAGATTCTCTCCCCGTGGAGCCTCAACCCGGCTGATCGCTTCCCCTTCAGGCACCCTCATCGGAGCTTTAACCCTTATAGGGCCCTCTGGCATATTCTTCAATGCGTACCGTATGATCTTTATGCTCTCCTTTATCTCGTCAATCCTGACATACATTCGACTTGCCACGTCGCATCCTCTATATGTGACTACTTTAAATGGAATCTCCCCGTATGCTGCGTACGGTTCATCCGCCCTTACATCACGAGGTATGCCGCTTGCTCTCGCCGTGGGTCCTACTGCGCAGAGAGCCCGTGCCTCTCTCGGCCTCAGTATGCCTATGCCTACTGTTCTCTTGAGGATTGAAGGATCCTTGGTGCATACCTTAGTATAGTATTCCGCTCTTGCTTCAAGGTGATTGAGGCTTTCCTCCATTCTTTTAATCATGGGTTCGGGTATGTCTCTTCGTACTCCTCCAATTGTGCTCATGCCATAGTTTACGCGTTTACCGGAGATCATGTCCAGCATCTCGATTATTGTTTCTCGGTCTCTCCAAGCGTACATGAAGAGGGTTTCAAAGCCCATCTCTTTAGCCGTCAAGCCGAGCCATAGGTAATGATTCTGAATTCTCTCCATCTCAGCGACGATTGTCCGGATGAATTTAGCTCTTTCGGGGATCTTCAGATCTAATAATTCCTCTACAACCTGCGAGTAACATAACGCATGAGCAAAGGAACAGATTCCGCATATTCTTTCAGAGAGATAAACGAGCTGTTGATAATTCCGATTCTCAGCTATCTTCTCGATTCCTCTATGAACGTAGCCTAGACGGGGCTTAACATTGACGACGCGTTCCTCCTCTATCTCAAACATAAAGTTTATAGGCTCCTCCAAAGCCGGATGCTGCGGGCCGAATGGTATCTCAAAGGTCATCTTTTTCCACCAAGTTTAGAGAGCACCCTATCAACGGACCACCACTTTCTAAGCGGATACACGCCTTCAGGCCAGCCGTCAGGCAGCAAGAGAGGAGAGAGATCAGGGTTCCCTTCGAATTCTACGCCGAAGAGATCATGAATCTCCCTTTCATAGAGAGCTACGCCGGGAATAAGGTCAACGATCGAGGGGATAATCGGCTCATCCTTGGATGTTTGAACTTTAACGGAGACCAAGGCATCCGTGAATGCAACGTGGTATATCACTTCTATCATGGAGCCGACGTCAAGCGCCGTGATGGTTGATAAATGAGTGTAATTTTTCATCTGCATTAATCTTCTAATCGCTCTTTTCAAATCTTTCTTTTCGATGTTAACAAAGAATCTTCGATCACGTTGAACAATGATGTTTCTAGCTCTAATTCTTAACTGCTTCCTTATTTCAGACCTCCTCATCTCCGTTGACTCCTAATTTTTTCAATAATCTTAAGTATTCCATCGATGATTGCTTCAGGTCTAGGTGGGCATCCCCCAACATACACGTCTACGGGAAGAACATTCTGTACTCCTTCATGATGACTGTATGATCCGTGAAAGGGAGCTCCGCTTATCGCGCATGAACCGATGGCTATGACGTACTTCGGCTCCGGCATCTGATGATATATACGGAGAAGACGGCTTCTACTCTGCCTTGAGACTGGACCTGTTACGGCAAGTATATCAGCATGTCTCGGGCTGCCTTTGAAAATTATGCCGAACCTTTCAAGATCATACTTCGGAGCTCTCGATGCAACTACTTCAATGTCACACCCATTACATGATCCTGAGTTGAAATGAAGTATCCAAGGTGAGCTGGATCTTGCCCAGCTGATCAGCCCTATCTCTTCTCCCTCCTGATTTCAGGAATGATGATCAGTAAGCTGGACGATATGACGGCTATAAAGACGATTGGATACATGAAGCTTGCATTAAATGAGATGGAAAGCAGAAACGCGGTGACATCGAAGATCATGAAAAGCATAACGTAAAGGAAGAATCTTTCAATATTGATCTGTAACTTCTTAGCGGGTAAGGATTCACCGCAAGCGTAAGGTTCAAACTTGCCCGACCTTCTCGTCTCTTTGGCCTTCTGAGAAATCAATGAACCGATACAATATAAAATAGAGCTCACTAACAACGATAATAGAAATATGAACGGCAGGGATAAAAGATAATTTAATGCCATTCCTTGCCTTTTCACCGCTAAGCTGATCTTTTTAGAAAAGATCGTCATCAAACTTAAATAAGTTTCCAATAGGGAGAGATATCTTTCCACAGACATCGAAACAGAAAGCCTTCCTTTTTAAAGAAGACCCCCCTAAAGTTTCTATTAATCCGCATGCTTAACGTATTCAAGTCGATATTTCTCTGCGTCTAACCCTCTTATCCTTCTCACTTCTTCGCTTGAAAGCGGTTTAGGACCGCCTAACAAAGTTGAAACCAAAAGTATCTTTGCAAATTCCTCTAGGACCTCTGTTCTTTGGTATGCTTGCTCTAAGCTCGCTCCCAAAGTTATTGTTCCATGATTCGCTAAGAGTAAAGCATCATGGTTCCTAGCGGCCTCAGCTACTTTCATCGCTAATTCTTTTGTTCCAGGAGTAGCATACTCAACCATGGCGACTTCCCCGATCATCGCGATTACCTCTGGAAAGATGGGAGAATTAAGCGGAACCCTCGCACAAGCAAACCCTGTGGAGAATGGTGGGTGAGCATGAACCACAGCGTTTACATCTCGTCTTACTTTATAGATCTCCGTATGCATGGGTGTTTCTGATGTTGGCTTTAGTCTCCCTTCAATAATTTTTCCATCCAAGTCAACCTTTATTATATCTGACAGGTTCAGGTATCCTTTACATACCCCGCTTGGGGTAACTAGGATGCATGAGGAATCAGGTATTCTGACGCTTACGTTTCCCCCCGCACCTGCCACAAGCCCTCTCTGATAAAGTCTTCTCGAAATTTCCACAATCTTCGCTTTCAGCTTATCTACGGTCTGCTTCATCCTACTTCGAACTCCTTCCCCTTCTGAATGCTGAAATTCCCTCCTTAAGCGTATTAATATCTTTAAGATAATAAATGATGTCTAGATAATCATTCCTGAAAGCGTGAGATAAGATGGCTTGTACAGCTGAGATTTCTGAGAAATATGATGTTCTGAGAAGAGAACTAGAGAAGAAAGGAATCGACATAGTGGAGGTAAAGAGGAAAATAGAAAACTTCAAAGTTGAAGTTCCCTCGTGGGTTTTCGGAGCTTTTGGAGGAGGACGATTCAGCGGATACACGCCTCCAGGAGCCGCTAGAAATATTTTTGAAAAACTTGACGATGCAGCGCTGGTTAATAGGCTGACAGGAGCGACCCCTAGAGTCAGCATCCACGTAGGATGGGATGACCCTGATGAAGCGCCATTCGAGGAGATTCAAGTAGAATCATTCAGAAAACTTCGAGACTATGCGCGGAGACTTGGACTCGACATAGGAGCTGTGAATCCGACATATTTCCTAGAAGGAACACAGTTTGGCAGTTTATCAGCAAATGACCCTGAGACCAGACGACGTCTCATCGAGCATACCCTGATCAGCGCGGAAATAGCGGCGAAGTACGCTACGGGTTTAATCACGCTCTGGTTTCCAGACGGTTCCCTTTATCCAGGACAGGTTGACATGCGAACCGCTGAGAGAAACATGAAATCATCTTTGAAAGAGATCTATCAAAGAATGCCCGAGTCTGTTCGGATGCTTATAGAGTATAAACTTTTTGAACCTGGAACCTATCATACCGTGATCTCCGACTATTGCGTTGCATCGGATCTTGCGAGACACCTCGGGGAAAGAGCCGGCGTGCTGATAGATTTGGGGCATCATGCGCACGGAGTCAACGTTGAGCATATAGTTGCACGCCTGATTGAAAGCGGAATGCCGGGGGGAATACATTTTAACTCCAGATACGCGGCGGATGATGATCATGCAGTTGAGCCGAACATGCAGCTCTTCAGAGTCTTCCATGAGCTTGTGACGGGCGGAGTTATTGGGAACGCTGATCCTCGGAGAGATTGGGCATATATGATAGATCAATGTTCAGCCTTGGAGAATAGGATACAGGCTGTTCTGCATTCTGTTGATTCATTGATGATCTCGTATGCCAAAGCATTAATCGTCAATGAGGAGGTTCTTCATAAGTATCAAAGAAAGAATGAGATCATGCTTGCGAACCGAGTTTTACTTGACGCCTTCTTGACTGATGTGAGACCGCTGATCCAAATGGTCAGAATGGAGAAGGGGCTACCATTAGATCCAGTTAATGCTTATGTGAAATCTGGCTATCAAGAGAAGATTGAAAAAGAAAGAAAACAGTCAGCATCGATCTGACCCCCACGTAGGTGAGATGAAAAATATGTATCTGCTCGGCTTAGATGTCGGAACGACGGGATGTAAATCAGTCATCTTCACGCCGGATGGAGAAGTAATATCATCAGCTTACGGCGAGTATAGACTTTATCACAGAAGGCCAGGCTGGTCTGAATTAGACCCCAAAGAAGTATGGAACACGACTAAGGAGACTATCCGCAGAAGCATAAACAAGGGAAAAATAGATCCAAAGCAGATTTCCGCGTTAAGCACAAGTGTTCTCGGCGATGCGTTCATTCCAGTTGACGACGCGGGAAATCCTCTCTACTGGAGCATGACGACGGTTGATGCAAGAGCCGCTGAGCAGACCCGTTGGTGGGAGGAAAACTTCGGAGCGGACAGGATATACCGTATTACCGGTCAACCGTTGACGTCTTCAATGCCTATTTATCCGCTTCCTAAGATCCAGTGGCTACGTGAACATGAATCTGAAGTTTACAGGAAAACCGCGATGTTCCTATGCTGGGAAGACTATGTTAACATGAAGCTCTGCGGAAAGCCTGTGATTGATTTTTCCGTTGCCTCGAGGACGATGATGTTCGATATCGCGAAGAAGGAATGGTCAAGAGAAATTTTGGAGACTGCGGAGCTGGATGAGAATCTTCTACCGGAAACTCAGCCTGCGGGAACCGTGATAGGTCAACTGGATTCAGATGCTGCTAAAGAAACAGGCCTCTCGGAGGAGACTTTTGTTGTCACCGGTGGACATGATCAAGCATGTGGGGCCTTAGGAGCGGGGATTGTTGAAAGCGGCCCAGCGATGGATGCCACTGGCACTGTGGAATGTATAGGCGTCATCTTGAAGACTTTGAGCTTAACGGAGCGAGCTCGACTGCAAGGATTCGCCGTTCATCACTATGTGATTGAAGACAGATACTTCCTCTTCGGTTTTAATCCTACAAGCGGCGTGATTTTAAGATGGTTCAGAGACAACTTCGCGGAGAAAGAAAGGGAAGAAGCAAAAAAGAAAAACATAGATGTCTATGATCTACTGATGTCTCTAGCGGCTGAATCACCACTCGGCGCGAAAGAGTTATTTTTTCTGCCTTATTTCGAGGGAAGCGGCACCCCCACCTTTAATAGGAAGGCTAGAGGCGTCTTTCTCGGCTTGACATTGGCGCATGGCAAGAATGAGGTTTTAAGATCCATGCTGGAGGGCCTTAGCTACGAGCTTCGAAGGAACATAGAAGCAATAGAGAAGCATGGAACAGAGATAACTGAGATTAGAGCTATTGGAGGCGGAGCTCGATCGGCCTTTTGGTCGCAGCTCAAAGCGGATATAACTGGGAAACCTCTCGTCGTGCCGAATGTAACTGAGGCTGCAGCATTAGGCGCCGCCATATTGGCCGGTATCGGCGCTGGGATTTATGAAAACGCTGAGGAGGCACTAAGGGGGGTATACAAAGAAAAGTCGAGATTCTCTCCGCAAGCTGAAAATATGAAGAGATACAATAGGTACTATGATGTTTACATGAGGATCTATAATCCTCTTGTTAGAATATTCGATGATCTCTCTGAGCTAACAAAGGAGACATAGCAATCATTTTTGATCTTGTTTAAGGTTTAGCGGTGATCTTTATGGTCGTGGTTAAACTCAGCTTGGAAACGTATCGTGATAAGGTCTACGGATGCTGGATTGGAAAGAATGCTGGAGGAACACTAGGAGGCCCGCTTGAGAGGATATGGGGTCAAGATGAGATGTTTGATGTTTGGTGGTACCCTGAACTTCCAGAAGGCGGTATTCCAAATGATGACTTGGAAATTCAGCTCGTCTGGCTTCAAGCATTAAAGGAGCGGGGAATACACCTCACCGCTCGGGATCTCGCTGAATACTGGCTTGACTGTATCAGCTATAACCCAGATGAGTACGGGCTTCACAAGACTAATCTAAGAAAAGGATTGCAACCCCCCATTTCTGGCTGGTATAACAATTGGTTTAAAAATTGTATGGGCAGCCCGATTCGCTCAGAGATCTGGGCTTGCATCGCCCCGGGGCAACCGCACATCGCGGCGAAATATGCATATCAAGATGCGATATGTGACCATGCAGGCGGAGAATCAGTCTACGGCGAGATCTTTAATGCTGTTCTGGAGTCTGCTGCCTTCTTGATAAATGACCGTATGAAACTGTTGGAGATCGGGCTTTCCGCCATTCCAGAGGAGAGCTTAACTTCGAAGGCAATTCGCACCGCGATTCAATCATACAATACGGGGCGAAGTTGGAGGGAGGCCCGTGAACGCGTTAAGGAGGCAGTATTCAGCCCTGTTGCTCAGTTTTCTCCGATTAATTTAGGTTTCCAAACCATAGGGCTGCTTTATGGTGAAAATTTTGGAGATGCAATATGCAAGGCGGTGAATTGCGGCTGGGATACTGACTGCACAGGAGCAACTGTCGGGGCGATTTGGGGAATCATCAACGGCATGAGCGGTCTTCCCGATGAATGGGTTAAGCCGCTGGGCGACGAGGTCACTGTAAGAGAAGGATATATTCGTAACCTTCGAGCCCCAACAAACTTGGATGAGCTTACGGACGATGTCTGCGCGATAGGGAAAAAGGTTCTCGCGGTTTATGAATCTCCAATCGAGTTCTCTTCAACCGATGACTTCTCAGCAGCAGAGGAGATAATCACAAGTTCCATAGGCAAGATTAAGAAATTCTGGGGTCTTCCGCCTAACCGTCTTGACTTCGAACTTGTTTCAGTCAAAGCATCAATAACATACGTTGATGGGCCAGCGATTCTCCCAGAAGTTCCAAACAAATTCACCGTCTCAGTAGAGAACATAAGACCTGAGATTCTTTCTGGAAGAGTCGTCGTTGATCCTCCTCACGCGTGGATACTGAAGCCTCAAAGAGAATACCGATTTAAACTGCAGGCTGGAGAAAGCTGCGAATTCACATTCTCCCTAACGGCGTCGATTGGAGACGTCAAGACGTCTAACCGTGGAACAGTTCGGATTCTTCTCGATCAAAGACCGGATGTTCTGCGTCTTCCATTGAATTTCGTCGGAGGATTTCGCTGGCTGGTCTCACAGGTTTACCGTGAACCAGTTTCTCTCGACGCGTCATTTCCCCCGGAGAAAGATGCTTGCTCCTTTGATCTCGACGAGGGGTGGAAAGCGGCATCGTGGCCTGAGAATGCTCTTGAGATTGAACCTTTATTCGAAGGGAAACCCGGGGTAATCTATCTTCGGCATTTCATATATTCGCCCAGCGAACGGAAAGCCATAATCGGAGTTCCAAACAACAATAGAATGAAACTTTGGCTTAACGGCAGGATGATCCATGAGACTGAAAGGGTTGTTCCTTTACGTCCAAATTACGGCGGCGACGGATCAAACTATGTTAAGGATACTCTGAAGGAGGGATGGAATCACATCATGATAAAGATTCTGCGTGAAGAGAAGCCTATTGAAGCTCATTTCACAATAGCACATGAGAAGTGGCATAGAGGGATGACTGAGATTATTCAACATAAATTTCCATGGGAATGAACCTTTGAATTTATAATTAGTTATCGAAGTAAATGGCGGAAAGCGCTTCTTGCCGTAACAATTTAAACCTGCCGAGAGACGATAGATTCAGGAACCGCATTAGAAAACATTCATGCTAGAGACGACTTCATAGGGACCAGAATTGGAATTTTTACCTTTGAATCGCAAGTAAGGTTAAACATGCCTTTTTATATGAAAAAATAACGTTTTATTGAACATAAAATTGTGAAAGGTGTAAGGCTTGAGCATACTTGAGATTTACCTACTAAACTTAGTAGTGACCACTGCAATGTTCCTCGTGCTAATCTTCAGAGCGTGGATAGAGTTTAAGAATTACAAAATAATCTGGAGAGAGATGGAATGGCAGAGAACCCGTAGAATTGCCAGAGAGGTTTTGAAGGATGAAAAAGAGATGTTCGATAAGATTGAGGG
>PIYJ01000038.1 GCA_003601725.1 Candidatus Bathyarchaeota archaeon | reverse complement strand
TTAACCGGTGAAGAACTGAACAGGATGAGCGATGAGGAGTTTGAAAGGATAGTTGAGGATGTAAGGGTCTATGCGAGGGTCTCCCCTGAGCATAAGCTCCGCATCGTGAAGGCTCTAAAGAAGAAGGGACATATCGTTGCGATGACGGGTGACGGGGTTAACGATGCGCCGGCGCTTAAGGATGCAGACATAGGCGTCGCGATGGGAATCACCGGCACCGACGTGACGAAAGAGGCGGCTGACATGGTCCTGATGGATGACAATTTCGCCACGATAGTCAACGCCGTCAAACATGGACGTATAATTTATGATAATATCCGAAAATTCGCCTTCTTCTTGATGCGGTCCAACTTCGATGAGCTAGCCGTGATCGCGACCTTCGCGCTTCTCGGAATGCCCTTGCCGCTCACCGCCGCGATGATCTTATGGATAAATCTGGTGACGGATGGAGGACCAGCAACGGCTTTGAGTTTTGATCCTCCTCTTGAAGATGTGATGTCTCGTCCTCCACGTGACCCTAAGCAGGGAATTCTATACGGTAGGCTTCTTCAGATAATAATATCGTTCATCTGCCAGTATCTGGGAACAACCGGTGTCTTCGTTCTAGTTTACGAATATGGCTTCCTAGCTGAGGGATTAAACGAGGCGGAAAGATTGGTTCTAGCTCGATCTATGTGCTTCACTCAGGCAACGCTGCGTGAGCTTTTGATCGTTTGGAACTGTAGATCTGAGAGACGTTCAGCTTTCAGGTTGAGCTGGACATCGAACAAGTTTCTATTAGTCTCCGTGCTTATCTCTATTCTCGGCACAGTTGCGTTGCTTTATGTCCCCTTCCTTCAGACGATGTTCGAGACTGTTCCGCTGAATCTTCAACAATGGCTCCTAGTCGGTTCCATTGCAACATCTGGTCTCTTACTGTTGCCTGAGCTCTTCTATGAAAAGAAGATATTTCGATGGGCTTAGCGTTTCACTTAACTAGCATCGAACGTGAGAGATATTTAAACCATCTGTGAAGAGATGATTGCTCGTTCGCAAAGAGAAGAAGAGTTATTTCCTTTTTAACATACTATGATCTTACAGTTACTCCCGTTTCTTTTCTTTCAACCTTTCAAAATTAAAATTTATTATAGTGAACTATCTGTTCCAAAGGCTTTTTAGGTCTCGGCTTCGGCTTCTCCGCTGGGTATCCGAAGGAAACTAAGGCGATAACCTTCAAGTTATCCGGTATACCAAACAGTTTTTTTACTTCAGACTCATCGAAATCTCCAATCCAGCAGGACCCTACTCCTTGAGCCTCAGCCGCTAAAACCATGTTCTGCAATGCAATCGTTACGTCTACTGTTGACCATTTTTTATCTTTTTCACCACATCCAATTATAATGAAGGCTGCATCCTTTAGGAAGCCTGTCCATCTGCGACGTGAAAGGGCTTCCTTTTTCTTCTCATCCGTCACTACGATGAAATGCCACGGCTGAGCATTCATGGCTGACGGT
This sequence comes from Candidatus Bathyarchaeota archaeon, assembly GCA_003601725.1. Lineage (GTDB taxonomy): Archaea > Thermoproteota > Bathyarchaeia > Bathyarchaeales > DTEX01 > B63. The sequence goes on along the minus strand of PIYJ01000038.1, from coordinate 9,110 downwards.
GCACGTCTACCTGCTTCAAGAATATTCATGAGAACTCTCTGCGGGACGGGTTCTTTTCTATATCTTCTCACACTTGCGCGGTTAAAGATCACATCCAAAAGAGACGTAGCAGTCACCTCTACACTTCAGTAGAATCTCTCTGTCCCTTTTATTTTTTCTGAAGAAGATAATCAATTCGATTGATATGTACAGCCGATTATAGGAATCTCCGCTTAGCTAGAAGAAAAACTGTTATGGCGACAGCCAGCCCTGTAGCAACTATAAACATGGCGTAGGGAAAGGAGGAAACAAATCTTGATGATAATCTATCAGGCCTCTGGAGGACTGAGACGCCGAAGGTTTCCTTCGATGTGACGTTATCCGACGTTCTTTTTTCTTGGGATATCAGGGTTTTCTCCGTCTCACCGAGCTGCGGCTGGCTGCTTCTCGTGAAATCAACGTGGTAATTAAACATCAGCAACGGAAGAATCATCATCGCTACTCCAAGCATCACAGCAAACGCGGCGTAGATGAGGTGTCTAAGCATCTATTTTCCCTTATGATTCATTCAAACGTCTCTCTATATTTAATTAATATTGAAAGAACTGCTAATATGTCTACGTTTTAGAACAGTCACCATGAAATGTCTTCAAGCCGAATTAATTCATCGTTCATCTTAGAATAGTTCAAAACGAATCCTCCACGAAGTCTCATCGTTAAGATATCTAACCAAGTCTTTATCTATAGTATTGCAAAAGTAAAATTGATGAAGAATGGGGCGAAAAATAGCTGTAGGCGTGGATCTAGGCGGCACAAATATTCGAGTAGCATTAGGGAATGATGAAGGACGGATCTTAGCGAAAATTTCTGAAAGAACAGAGAAGACCAAAGGCCCAGAGGGAATCAGCGAACAGATAGCTCGGATCATTCGTTGCCTGGAGAAAAAGGAGGCAAAGACGGGGGAGATCATAGGTATAGGCATCGGATCAGCCGGCCCACTTGATTTGAAGAGAGGCGGATTGATGAAGCCAACTAATATTCCGTATGATTTTATTCCTCTTGTCGAGCCTCTTGAAGATATATTCCATTTGCCTACGTATCTCCTGAATGACTGTTCCACTGCCGTTATGGGCGAGAAGTTCTTCGGCGCTGGAAAGAATCATGAGAACCTAGCGTACATCACCCTAAGCACAGGGATAGGTGGAGGCATATATGTCGATGGGCATCTGCTCATCGGGAAGGACGGAAACGCAACAGAGGTCGGTCACTTCACTATAGATTATGAGGGGAAACTGCTGTGCGGTTGCGGAAAAAGAGGGCATTGGGAGGCCTATTGTTCTGGAAACGGCATACCGAACTATGTTAGATTACTGCTTTCACAGGGAAGATTTGAAGGGGTTAAAGATAGCCTTCTCATGCGGAGGATAAGCGGAGATCTTGATCGATTGACAGCTAAAATCCTTTATGATTGCGCGAAGGCCAGTGATCCACTTGCTCTTGAACTTGTCGATAAGATTGGCTTCTTAAATTCCGTGGGGTTCGCATGTGTAGTTGATGCCTATGATCCTTCATTAATTACGGTTGGAGGTTCAATCGCCCTGAGAAATGAAAGTCTAATCATAGATCCCATAAGGCGAGGCGTTAAGGAGCATGCTCGAAACCGCGTTCCTGAGATAAAGATCACGCCGCTTGGAGACGATGTTGTTCTCTATGGCGCCTTAGCGATGGTATTTTATCCTATCAAATAGGAAGTTTGGGCATACGAAAACTTTAGGTTAGTAAACTTTTAGAATGACGGATGGAAAATTTTTTAACGAAACGATGCAGTCAAGACTGATGCTGTGTGACATTAATCAAAGGAAGAGTTGGATTGATCTGGTTCATCTGCCCCAATTGCGGCGAATCACATACGCTGAAAGAGTTTAGAGATAGCCATTTCTGCAAGAAATGTGGGAAGCTCATGACATATAAGAACAGAGTAGATTCAGAGAATTCACCGAGGACAGAAATCAAGTTTTCAACCTCAGAATTAAGATTTACCGAGTTATTTCCCTATGAGCCCTATCCTGAACAGCTAGAATTCATGAAAGACGCAGAGTCAGCCATCCTCGAAAAAAGGGTGCTAGTAGCCGAGGCATGCAACGGGTTTGGGAAGACAGCTTGCGCTTTGGCCTCTGCGCTCTCCTTCGGTCGAAAAATAATTTATGCAACTCGAACCCACGAACAGGTACGTCAAGTACTGCATGAAGTTCAACAAATAAACAGGAAAGCAGGAACAATGTTCTCTGCGGTAGCCCTAGCTAGTAGACAGAATCTCTGCTTAAATGATGTTTGTCGGAGGCTTCCAATGTTTGAAGCTGTAGAGGCCTGTAGAGTCTTAAGAGAGACGCGTAGATGCCCCTATAAGACTAAGTTTAACCCTTCAGATTTACGGCTTTCCCTGATTCTTTCAACGGAAAAGATGATCCTGCATGGTAGAAAGAAGAGGCTTTGTCCATATTTTCTATCCAGAGCGGCTGCCAAAGACAGCACGGTTGTTGTGGCTCCTTATCAGTATATTTTTAACGAGGCTATTCGAGTTAAGGTTGGGCTTGAAATAAGCGGCAAGATCCTAATCTTTGACGAGGCGCATAACGCGGATAAGATTGGTCAAGAGGTTCTTAGTGATACCCTTTCTGAGCGGGGATTAAACAATGCGAAGAGAGAACTTGATCTGTTGGATCGCTCCTCATACTTCATAGACAGATTGCTGGACTATCTAGAAAGCCACGTGTCGGAGAAGCCTGCTGTTAAATCGGGGTCTGAGCTTTTCGAGGATCTTGAGATCTTCTTGGATGAGGATCTTTCTTTTCTGGTTGATTTTTACATGCCAGTTGTTGACGAGATCAGAGAATACAAACTTTCTGAAGGTCAGGTTCCAGTATGCTATCTTAATGGGCTTCTTAACTTCCTTTCCTTGGTCGGATCAAGCGAAAGAGATAGCTACGTAGCTATTTATCGAAGATCTAAATCGGGATTAAAGATGATTGAGTATCGATGTCTAGATCCAAGCTTAGCGATCAAACCGGTCATAAAGGAAGCATACTCAGCTTTAATCATGTCTGGGACCCTCTCCCCCATGGATTACTTCACTGAGATTTTAGGGCTCTCAGAAGTTAAGTGTCGAACCTACTCGGCCATAGCTAGACCTGAGAATGTGCATGCTTACGTAGATACTTCAATCTCGACGAGATTCAAGGAAAGAAACGAGGAGACGCTTAGAATTTACGGTGAACGAATAGCCAAGCTTGTGAAGAAGATACCTAATGGAGTTCTAATCTTCTTTCCGCAGAGAGCGTTGATGAATCAAGCTCTAGAGGTTTGGCTCCGAAGCGGATTTGTCAAGAAGAAAGGTAAAGATCTGTTTTTGGGCGGAAAGAGAGTCTTCGAAGAGGGACGATCAGCCAGGGAGAATGCTCGAATCGTAAAAGAATACAAACAGGCTGCAAAGACAGATAACGGCGCTGTTCTGCTTGCAGTTTTCCGGGGAAGAAACTCTGAAGGATCAAATTTTCCGTACGAAGAGGCGAGAGGAATATTCAATGTCGGCCTACCTTACGCGGATTATAAGGATCCGTTTGTGAAGGCGCAGATTGAGTACTTGAACAGGAAGAAGCCGCGGCTTGGAAATCTCTGGTATATCATGGATGCGTTCAGAGCGGCGAATCAGGCGCTTGGGAGGGGAATACGGCACCGGGACGACTGGTGCCGCTTTTACCTTATGGATCGTAGATATGCGACTCATCGGAGATTCATTTCAAAATGGGCTGTTGAAAACGGAATGGAGAAGATTTCTTTAAGCTGAAAAGATCATCAGCTGATGTAAGGCTTCATTTTATTGTATGTGCGTAGATTTCTGTTGTTTTATGAACAGAATCATGCCTATGATCGAGACTGATGCTAATGTTATGCTGTATGCAGCTGCAGTTGAGGGTCCATAGGATTGCCATAATGCGCCTACGGTTATATTGGCGATCAAGAAGCAGAGGCCAACGACAAGATAATACAGACCGTATGCCGTTCCTCTCAACGAGTTCCCTGCATATTTCGGAATTAAGGCCCTTCCAACGGTGTTTGCAATTCCATCATAAGCTCCAAATATGAGAGCTATCAGGAAAACTGCGTAATAATTACGAGGAAAGAAGAACAATGAAAAAGCTGCTGCGAGAAAAGATCCATATCCTATGACGAGGACGCTTTCCTTCCCTATCTTGTCTGATAAAACCCCAGAGGGAATCGCTATTAAAGTGTGACTTAGATTAATCAATGCGTAAAAAATCGGGATTACACGATAATCAAATCCTGCTTCGCTTGCATTTAGAAGGACAAATGAGTAGTTAAAGGCTCCTAGAGAAAAGACACCTACGATTAGAAGTAGAATCAGAAAATCTCCTTTAAGGGCCTCTTGAATTCCAGCCAGCATCTTGAACCTCCGTCTGCTTATAGCAACTCGTTCCTGAACAAAAAAGAAAAGAACAAGCAACGCAGCAACTCCAGGAATCAAAGAAAGCCAGAAAACGCCTCGTATGGTTAAGCCTGTAACATACATTAGAAAGGATGCGGCCAGCGGACCTAGAATTGCTCCTGTCTGATCTAACGTTCTATGCAATCCGAAGGCCATTCCTCTTCTCTTCTCATCAACCGACTCGCTGAGCAATGCATCGCGTGGAGCTGTTCTGATTCCCTTCCCAACTCTATCGACTACTCGAATAGCCATAGCCTCAAAGATATTATTCACAACAGCAAAGAAGGGCTTTAGAAGGTTAGAAACTCCGTAACCGAGGAGAATGATGATTTTTCTCCTTCTCAGCTTATCCGAGAAGATCCCTGAAACAACCCTCATGCCATAGCTAAGAGATTCAGCTAGCCCCTCAATCATTCCTAACGCTGCGCTGCCGGAACCGGGAAGACTGACGATAAAAACGGGAAGTAAGCTTAGAACCATCTCGGTTGAAACATCTGTAAAGAAACTCACAAAACCCAATGCAAAAATATTTCTAAAAGATGACCTTGAAGAACCTTTACTTTCCGCCTCATCATCCGTAGCCATCAGCAATTTCCCGATATCTCTAATCGCCTTTACAAACTTGCATAAGCGTTACACGCTAAAAAGAATTTTCTTTCCTTCTAAAAAGGAAAATCTGAAATTAAGTTACGGGATAAATTAAAAGGGTAAAGAAAGAAATAAGATTGCATCATTTCAAGATCTAAAAATTCACTCGATCGGAGGCGCATTAAATTGAATCCCAAAAAAGCCATTGTAACCCTTGTAGGAAAAGGACAGGCAGAAGCTGGAAGACTCTTTATCCATAGGGGACCAGGCTCAAAATGTGCTGATTGCAAGTATTCTAAAGTATGCGTGGAAAATGTTGAGCCTGGACGAATCTACGAGATCATAAAAATCCGCGATAAAACTCTTTTCTGCAAGCAATATGAAATTGAAATGCAAGTAGTTGAGGTGGTCAACGCTAAAATTCCAGCCGCCATCCCCGCGAAACAAGCGATCCGAGGTGCAATAATAACTTTCAAAACACCAGTATGCGAAGAGAAAAAATGTGCATTCTATGAGCTCTGTTTTCCAGAAGGCTTAAAATCCGGAGACCGATGTGAAATCCTAGAGATCATTCAGAACGTTCCTTGCCTTCTTGGCTCTCCTCGGAAGAAGGTGCTTCTTCGACTGGCTTCGGCCTCTTAAATGTCTCCGTGAAGGTGACGGTTGTCTTTTCTGGGAAGAACTTGGTTATATCCATGAATATTCCTCTCTTCGCGATTTGAAGCCCTTCAACATAGAAAGCCTCTTCGGGAATAGCTATCGTTACCTTATTCTTCCTAATGGTCATATTGAACTTGTCTATCTCCACCTGCGGGATTCTTCGATGTATCAAAGCTAAAATCTTCTCCCTGACTGTTTGAAGCTTCTTTTGAACAGTGACCTCATAGACAAGAGTCTTACCGGCAAGGGGCGGATTAAAGTCGAGGAGTACTCTTCCTGAACCTATTGTCCTGACGGTTGCTAATCGTCCGTCGATTTGTAACTGCATACCTACCTGCGGAGTTATCCCTTGCGCTCGGAGCTTCCGTAGAGGATAAAGACGGATTTTATCCGGATCTCTTTCTCCGAATCCCTTCTCCGGAGGAATCTTAATCTTCTCCTTCTTTCCTAGCTCAAGATTAAGCAGGCTTTCATCGAGAGCTTTTAGAATCCATCCTTCTCCAACTACCACCAACATAGGCTCATACAGCGCACCTTCCTTGTAAACTCCCTCTTCTTTTGCAACTTCTTCAAGCGTAGTGTCGAAGACCTCTCCGGTTTCAGATACTCTCGCTACGTAATCGATCAGGAGGAAATCACCCTTCTTGAACGGCATAGACGAACCCTCGCAAAGACTAAAACCTAACTGACATTAAAGCTTTTAAACATTACTTCTCAGTCACACATCCATTATTCATAAAGAGAGCCGAATTCAACAACAACATCATCTTTCTCCAAATAAGCTGAAACATAATCTCCATCTCTAGCAGGACCAGGATTAACGAGAATCGTATTCTTTATTCTATCCTTTCCCTTAGCTTCATGAATATGCCCGCAAAACACAACGAATGGTTCTTTATCTTCTATGAATCTCCTCACGCTCACGCTGCCTACGTGAAGATAGAAACGAGTTCTATCAAGCCGTGTATCACGGGGAGGAGCATGCGACAGAAGTATAAACCTTCGATCATCAACAAGACCCTCCGCTGCTCGATTCAATTCAACCATTATTTGCTCCTCATCGATCTCAAACGGGGTGTGAAAAGGAGTGGGAGGGCTTCCTCCAATACCGAGAAAAGATACCTCGCCGTATGATACGGTCTTGCCATGTAGGGATCTTACACCCTCCAAGTCTACGCCTAAAAGAGACGGTGGATCACAGTTTCCCGGAACAAACAGCACCGGTATACTTATTCTTGTGAACAAGGAGAGCAGATGAGTAGCTTCTCTGAGCGTACCAAAGTTTGTTATATCCCCACAGATCAACGCGATCTCTGCATGTTCCTCTTCAGCTCTCGCTATGAATCTTTCCACCATCGCTTCATTTCCATGAAAATCAGAGCCGACTATCAGCTTCATGAAGGTCACCCGAAGTTCTAGCTGCCACGGAGATGAAGCGGCAAACCAGGAGGTCTTCTTTCATCAGACGAGAGATTCTCCTCCATCTTCTCCCAAGCGGACTTCGCGAAAGCAACTGCCTTCTGCGGATATTCTTCAATGTCTATTTCCGCTATGACCGGGAAGGGAGTTGGAACAGCCAGGCCCCAAAGCATAGCTTCATGATCAGCTAAACCCGGCAAGTAGTCTCTAAGCCTTTCTGATCCGTACTCAGTATATTGAAGGATCGCGTCTTGATCGTTTCCGCTCTTCAGTCGGAAGCAAGCCACAGAGTTGCATTGGGAAATCACGCTCTTTAAGACGTAAGCAGGTCTCTGGGTTAAGAGGATTAGCCCCACATTGTATCCTCCGGCTTGACTGGCCGTCTCGATCATTGACGCCTTCACACCGGATTGGGCGCTTGATTCTCTCATTTCAGCTCCTCTCTCAGGGGCGAAGTACTGTGCCTCCTCAATTGCAATTATACATGCGAAGTCTCCATAGTTCTTTCTTTCTATCGCATAATTTCTTACGTTATCAAGGATGTATTTGGCGGTTCTCTGTTGGGCTTCAATATCTGCGTTCACTGAGAAATCGATGATCAACACAAAGTTCTTCTTTATCTCAGAGACAATATCCAGAGGTTCAACTCGTTCATCTAGGAATGCCCCTTTATTCTCTAAAAACCATTCTATGCCTGAAAGCGCCTTCTCTTGGCTCTTCTGTGTCTTATAAACTACGCCTCGTTCTAGGATCTCTTCGACCTTCGCAATTATATTGTCCCTACTTATCTCTCCACCTTCATTTTGTAAAGACCTTACTGCTTCTATGAGAAGGTTTCTCTCTCTTCCCTTCAATTCAAGCTTATCCGCGATGGCGTTGGGATCCGTTATGCCCGGAGTGAACTTAGTGTAGGGAAGAATCTTTGCGCCGTATCTTCTAAGACTGTTATATTCTCCCCTAATATCGAATATGACAAAATGAGGCCTCGGTTTTAGACGGGAAGCCTTCGCAACCATGTTTATTATGAAGCTTGATTTACCGGATCTAGTCATGCCGGCGACGAACATGTGGCCCTTAGCAATCGAGTTTAGGTCTATATAAACAGGGATATTTGTTCCACGAGCCTTCCCTATCTCGAGGAGGAGAACGTCGCCTTCTCTTATTTTAGGTATGAAGAAACGTTTTAGGGCCTCCTCGCTTGGCTCATAAACGAGATCCCAAGGTGAAGGGGCAACCTCCATCATACGCCATTTTCCCTTCTCATCGTAGTAGCCCAGAATCTCGGCGAAAGCAACAGTATATTCAAGCCTCTTTCCATATTCAGCCTTTCTTCCCTTCTTTCCGGCTAATGGACCAGTTCTACCCGTGATCATCTCAGGATTATATGGCTGCGTTCGGAAAGTCCTCACGAGAACCCAAGCGTCAGGACTCGCGGGATGTTCAATGAAGTAGAAATGGTTAACTTTAACCTGCACATCCTCCATGACAACAAAGATGAGAGAATCATGGGTACATCCTGAAAGAGCGTATCCAATAGGTTTTATCTCTGATTCATTCATTTTTGATCCCCCTGCCCTCCCCCTAATAGACCGGAGACATATTCTCCATCAGTGAGAGTCCAAGGCTCACCGTGCTGTAAGGCTAGAAGGGTCAGATCCTGCATGTTCATCTCTCCTTCACGGACGAGATCGAGAGCTTTAGAGTAGATCATCAAAGTACGTATATTCGAGATGCTGGTCGTCACTTTGGTGAGACGATCCGCCTCACTTATCGAGAAGGGGATTCCTTTCTCTTCTTCTGAGGTTGTGAATATTAATGTGCAGATCTCTTCGAGACGGTCAAGGCAATATTCAGGTATCTCCAATCGGAAAGGCGTGGTTAATCCAGTTCTAATGTAGGATGAATATATTCTCGTGAATTCGGAGATTTCGCGATGCGGTATGCCCAGCTCTTCAGCTTT
>PIYJ01000037.1 GCA_003601725.1 Candidatus Bathyarchaeota archaeon | reverse complement strand
ACTATCTGATCGAAATCCGCATCGAAATGTCTGCTTATTCTATGCATCTCCTGAAAACAAGCAATCATCCAAGCTCTATACGTGGTTTCAAAGAGCTTCGCAAGCTCCGTCTCTCTCGATGACCTTAAAACCTTGACTTTAAGTCCAAGGTTCCTGAAGTGTTTGCTGGCTAACTCTGCGGAGTTATCGTCTGTCCCACCGATATATTTTGTCCATCGTCTAAGCTCCCATTTCATATGTTCTCGGCTCTTGTGGACTCCTCTTATGGGTGAGTGAGCGATGAAATGTTTGCTCTTCTCTTTCAGCTCTTCAGTTGTGCCGGGGGGAACTGTGCTGTTGATTATTGTTATCTTAGGATTAAACTTCTCGATGTATTCCAAGACGGACTTCACAAATTCTTCTCGATTAAAGCATGGAATACAGACATGCATAACATCTACTCTGCCTTCAGGTATGCTTGCCCCCGCCTCTCTCATTTTGTTTATGTCCAAATCCAAAGCGAAGACAAGAAACTTCCCGCTCTCAACCAGAACCTCGTAGAGGGATCCGCCTACTTCTCCTAATCCAAGAACAAGAACCTTCTCTTTTTGCAACATCATTCACTCCGAGATTGAATAAAAGAATATGCATAGAATATTTTATTTAAATCTAACATGTAACTCGAGTCGGCTGACCGAACTGAAGGGGCTTAAATGACCAGTCTAAAGGAGCATCTCGCTGAGGAGCTTGAGGCTTGGGAGCTAAAGATTCTGCCGAGCTCCTATGACATAGTAGGCGACATAGCTATCATCAGAGTCCCCGATGAACTTAAACACAGAGCCAAGGAGATAGCTGAAGCCATTATGCGGATTAACAGTCACGTCAAGACCGTTCTGAACCAAGCCTCTCCGGTTTCAGGAGATTTCCGTCTCCGTCGGCTTGAATGGATTATGGGGGAGAAGAAGACAGAGACCGTTCATAAAGAGAATGGCTGTCTCTTCAAAGTCGACTTGGAAAAATGCTATTTCTCACCTAGGCTTTCCTTCGAAAGAGCCCGAGTTGCAAGTCAAGTCAAACCATCAGAGACTGTCGTCAACATGTTCGCTGGAGTCGGCTGTTTTTCGATTCTCATCGCGAAGAAGTCGAAAGCGAAAAGGGTCTATTCCATCGATATAAATCCATGGGCGATCAGATACGCGGAGGAAAACATTAGGCTTAACAGGGTGGGACACATTGTTACGGCGATCTTAGGAGACGCAAAGAACGTCATCAAGGAAAGATTAGAGGACATTGCTGATCGCGTTTTGATGCCGTTGCCGGAGAAGGCATATGGATATATCGATTTCGCCATAGAAGCTTTGAAACCCGACGGGGGTGTAATCCACTATTATGATTTTGTCCACGCTGGGAAGGATGAGAATCCTATTCGCAAGGTTGAAGAGAAGATTAGCCGCAAGCTTTGTCGTCTTAAGATGGATTTTGAGGTTAATCTCGGCAGAATCGTCAGAACGGTTGGTCCAAGATGGTTCCAGATCGTGCTGGATATCAGAATAAATAAAAAGAATTAATAAGATGATGAATCATTCATAAAAAATAGGCACGTTTAGCGGGTATTCTGAAATGAAGAGACGATTGATGGATATTCTGGCTTGCCCGATCGATAAGTATTACCCATTGGAACTTCACGTCTTCGAGGAGAAGGATGAGATCGTCGAAGGGATCATTATATGTCCGAAATGTCTCCGTTGGTATCCTATCAGAGATGAAATCCCCGAGATGCTGCCTGATGAGCTGCGGGAAGAAAAAGACGAGATCCAGTTTCTCCGAAAATGGCGAGACAAAATTCCCCAAAAAATACTCCATGAAGGAAAACCCTTCAACCTCAGCGGCGAACTAGAAGAAGAATCATAGAGTTAAATAGAACTCGCAAGAAAGGCTTGAAGAACAATACTTGAATTGCGGAATTTACTTCTATTTTTAAAAGGGGTAAAGGATAAGAAGATCCTGTGCTGTTACGTGTAGATATACTGATTGAGGGTCTTGATAGCCTTGCTTAGAGTTGGCATTATTGGAACAGGCAAAAAGAAGGCTCGCGGTGACGCTATGGGATACGGCATGGCCTACAAGCATGCTGAAGCTTATGTTTCCCTGGGGAACTGCAGAATCGTTGCATGCGCGGATATTGTGAAAGAGAATGCTGAAGCCTTTGCGGGGACATATGATGTGCCATCAATTTATCTCGATTACAAAGAGATGCTTTCGAAAGAGAATCTCGACATGGTCAGCATCTGCACTTGGCCTCATCTCCATTCTCAAATGGTTATTAACTGCGCGAAGGCAGGAGTCAGGGCAATTCATTGCGAGAAGCCTATGGCTGATACTTGGGCTGGTGCTAAACGTATGTATGAGGAATGCTTGAAACGTGGAGTTCAGCTTACCTTTAACCATCAGAGACGATTTGGACGGCCCTTCCGTTTAGCTAGGGAATTCTTAAAGAACGGAGAGATAGGTGAGCTCGTTAGACTTGAAGGAAGCTGCGTTGACATTTATGATTATGGAACTCATTATGTTGATATGTTCGGGTTCTATAATGATGAGACGCCGGCTGAGTGGGTCATGGGGCAGGTTGATGTCAGCGAAGAAAAGATAATCTTCGGGATGCCCGTTGAAACAAGCGGCGTCTATCTCTGGAAATACGAGAACGGCGTCTTCGGATTTATGTGCACCGGAAACGCGGCGGAAGCCATCGGAGCGCATAACAGGCTTATCGGAACAGAGGGGATGATCGAGGTTGGATCAAAAGATGGAGTTCCGCTTCGGATCAAACGGAAGGATTCTTCTAGATGGGAGATCATTGATACCCAAGGTGAGGGGCTGCATGGACCGGGATACATTAATCGTGCAATTGCTGATGCCGTTGATGCATTGATGACTGGGAGAGAACCTGAATTAAGCGCAAAAAAGGCAATAAACGCTATGGAGATCATATTCGCATGTTACGAGTCAAGCCGAAGGAGGGGAATGGTGAAGCTGCCATTGGATATAGATGACAATCCAATCATCGAGATAATAAAGAATACTCGTCGTCCATGAAGACTTGATCTCGAGGATGAGCGGCGCCTTTCTTCTATAAGTCTAGCTCTATAAGCCTATTTTTCTCTGCAGATTCTAATATCGCCTCAGCTATTTTTAGGGCTTTCACTCCGTCTAAGCCTGTAACCATGGGATCATTATTGTTTAACACTGAGTCAACGAAGTGTTGAAGTTCAAGCTTCAACGGCTCCTCCCACTCATAACGCGGGATTAATGTCTGACTTGAAGTCTCAATCGTAATCTCCTGTGTGATATAGTCCACGGTGATTATCGCCTCGCTTCCAGTGACAGTAAGCCTTCTCACCTTGTAGGGTGTCAACCAGTTTGCCTCTAAAAACGCCGATTTTCCATCGGGGAACGCCAGCATCACTTGAGCGTAATCTTCGAATCTTTTGTGCCTTAGTCTCCCGGCTCTCGCATAAACGCTGATAGGGTCCTCTTCGAATATGAACCGCATGAGGTCAATATCATGTATCGCCGTGTCCTTTACAACCCCGACGTCTCCGATCCTTTCAGGCCATTTCGAGACGCGTTTACCCGTAGCTGAAACTGGAGTTCCAATCTTTCCCTCCTTAATTGCTTCTTTAAGTCTTCTAACCGCGGGGTTAAACCTTTCTATGAATCCTACGGTTAGGTGTAATCCCTCCGACTTTGCAGTTTCAACCATTTTCTCGGCTTCTGCGACTCTGCTTGCCATCGGCTTCTCGACGAAGACGTGCTTCCCAGCATTCAAAGCTTCTACGGCCTTTTGGAATAGATTTGTAGACCAGACGCATATGTTTACGGCGTCGAATTCTTCCTTTCCGTAGAGATCTTTACTATCCGTGTAGGAATTTATGTTATACTTTTCTCCAAGCATCTCAGCTCTCTGCTTGTTTATATCGCAGATTGCTACTAGGTCGGCTTGAGGCAGCTCACTTAAGACTCTGATGTGGTTTCTTCCCCAGAAACCAGCTCCGATCACCGCCATCTTTAACTTCTTCATCTTGACCATACGCCTCTACCTAAACCACGATATATAAATCCCTCTTTTTCAGCCTCATAGGGATCAATTATATGAGCCAAATCAACAATCACAGGAGGCTTCTTCATCAGGGCTTTGATTCTACTCAGGCTTAGATGCCTAAATTCTTCACGTTCTGATGCGATGATAAGGCAGTCTGCACGCTCCAAGGTCTTTCCTAAAGTTTTCTCCGCGGGATAGCCCAATTGAGAGAGATCATTGAATGTGAAGTATGGATCAAACACGCTTATTCTTCCCCCCCTCTTTCTAAGAAGCCTCACAAGCTCGAGAATTTGAGATCCTCTTGCTTCCCTCATGCTGCGGTGAGATGAAACTCCTAAGACTGCGATCTTAGATCTCTTCACAGTCTTCTCGCAGGAGTGTATCGCGTTTTTTATGAGATTATACGCTTGCTTTGATATTTCACTGTTCGTCTTCCTAGCTAAAGCAGCAATTCTAAGCTTAATTCCGAGATTCTCCGCTTCGGATATTAGAAGATACGGAGTCTCCGCTGTTCTTCCTCCTTCAAGACCTGGATTAGATAGGCGGCAATTAGGCTGCTTATTCGCAGCTTCTCGAACTTCCACGTAGTCAATTCCCATTTTTTCACAAAGCAAAGCAAGCTCATTGGAAAGCGCCGCGGTTACATCTTTATATATGTCTCCAAAGAGCGCTGCGGCTTCCGCGGTCTTTATATTGCTGACTTCCACGAGTTCACCGTTAGATATTGTCCGCAGAAGAGCCTTAGCAGCTCTTAGACTCTGTTCATTTATAGCTGATATTATTCTAGGATGTTCCTTCAGGCATTTCATCTCCGCGCCGATAGGAGCTTTAACTGGGCTATAGGTCAATCCGAAATCTACGCCCTTCTCCAGCCCCGAAGAGTTTTCCAAGGTCTCAATTATCAGATTTTCAGTTATGGAGGGGGCTATGATGCTTTGTACGATTATTAGTGATCCAGGCTGAAGGTTTAAGCCTATGCCTCTGCACATTGCTTCTAGATTAGAGTAGATTGGACGTTTTTTCCCATCCACAGGTATCTCAGCTGTAATGATTATGATGTCGCTTTCGGAGACCGCGTCTTTCAAGTTTGTCGTAGCCTTCAATCGATCTTTCATCAGATTTCTTTTCAGCATTTGGTTAAGTTCACGTTCGTTGAAGAAATTTACCCCTTCATTTATTTGCTTAGTGACATAAGGATCTGGGTTAAAACATGTAACTTTAAAATTCACTTCTGAAAACAAGCATGCCGTGGCTAACCCTATTCTTCCACAACCCACAATAGCTATTTTGTGCTTCTCACGTTCATCAGGATCGCTTAGATCGGACTCTTTAAGCGCCATAGCTACAGCCATTTTTACGTTTCCTCTCTGAATCTTGCTTTTTAGTCACGAGGATACGTTTTCCGTATCCTTTTTCATGGAACCAACCTTGAATGAATACATCCACCAAATGAATAACTCACATTAATAAATTCTTATAACATATGGCACGCCGCTTCATGTGGATGTAGGCTTCACTTGCAGAGATTATCAGCTTCTTTCAGCAGATCCATCATTCTCCCTAAGGAGGAAATGCTCTGAAGATCAAGATAAAATAAAGAATGGGAAGTCTGAAATGTTCTACTCGATTATCCTATAGACCCTATCTCCTTCTCTTACCCTCTGCTCAACCTTAAGCCCTACGCTTTGCCCCGCTTCCGCAGATGTAACATTCTTATGTTCTATCTGCATCGACTCAACTGCCTGTTCAAAGTTTGTGGTTGAACCCTGAATGAGTATTCTGTCACCTACAGATAGCTTGTCATTCAGCTCCACAACGGCGACACCTATCCTCGTGAAGTAATGCGTAACCTTGCCTACTTCCTTCAACTCTCTTTCAGACATATTTTTCACCACATCAACAAATAAGCAAGCTAAACTTAAATTATTTTACTTCCCCCTCATCGTTACAGCATCGTTTATAAGCTACAATCTCCCGTTGCCAGCTTCGGGTTTAGAGATACCGCCTGAGAATGATTCTCTATGCAGAGAGAAAACTCCATTTCAACGTCATGTGACAACCAAAAGATTTAAAATTTCACCGCTATATCGAATAATCTCGAATAGAAAGCGGGGGTGTCCGAGTGGTCAAAGGAGGCAGGCTTAGGACCTGCTGGCGTAGGCCTGCGCGGGTTCGAACCCCGTCCCCCGCACCAAGAGGAACCCCCGAAAGTTCCGCGTCTCTAATCGATTTTGGCTTGTGGCTTCTTAAGAAGGGTAACACGGAGAGCATGGTTAAACGTAAACTTCGTTACCTCAAGGGCTTGCATGGTTCTCCAGAGGAGATGATTCTTCAAGTCCTGTCTAAGGATTGGGCGGATAAGAGCAAGAAATGCGCTTTAGATGTTATCTGTCAATTTGCAGAGTTCATCGGTAAGCCTATTCAGAAGCCAGAGTTCAGGGTTTACAATAATAGGGAGATGTATGTTCCAGATCCGGAGATGGTTAAGCAGTTTCTTTATCGAATTAGAAGCCCTAAAGTTCGAGCAGTTGTTTTAACAGCTATTGAGACGGGAGCTTCAGCCTCTGAAGTTTCAGGTTTAACATGGAGAGACGTAAACTTTGAAAAGAAGACTTTAACAATTAGAAGGGTTAAAGGACATAAAACATACACTTACAGGGTTAGCGATGGACTTTCAACCTTGCTTCTTCAGCTTCCGAAGGAAGGGGAGAAAATTTTCAATTACAAAGATCCAAAGCATATTAATGATGCGATAAGGGATTACCGTAAGAGGCTTACAAGGGAGACGGGCAACCCTGACTTTCTGAAGATTCACTTCCACACATTTAGACACTTTGCTATTTCATGGTTCTACTTTAAAACTAAGGATCCCGTTGCAACTCAAAGGTTCGCGAGACATCACAGTTTTCATAATACGCGCTGTTTCAGACAATGGTTCACCACATGGCTGCTCCGGAACGGTATGCCCAGAGAATACGTCAAGGAGATCCGAGGAGACAAAAGACGTGAAGCAATAGACATAGATCACCACATAGACAAGGAATAACTCAGAAGAACATACCTAGCATATATGCCGAAACTAGGGACATAATTCCTTCATAAAAAATAATAATTAAGCCAAAAAGTTGATATCCACTACCGAATATCCCGATGACCCTTTAACCTATAATCTATGAGTAGGGTGCAAACCGGTCCCGAGTAAAGATGCCAAATCAAGGGTTAGATTTTTCTACCTTAAAACTTGAAGGGAAGTTTAGCAACTATTTTCATAAAGCCTTCTTAAATCTGGAGAAGAAATTCTCAGTCTCTAACAGGGCAGGAGATATCTCAAGAATTCTGTGAGTTATCCATTTGAGATAGCCACGATCAACCATTTCTTTTTTGTTCTCGGATCGCTTCCTCGAATATACCCTATTGCTCTGTAAATTTCTCCAATTGAAACCTGTTTATAAATAGCCTCTTTCTCTAAGCAAGTCAATTATCCGTTGAGCTATTTTATGGCTTCTCGGTAAGTATAGATCTTCGAATTTTCTTCTCTGCTTTGGTGCAGGATGGATTAGAGACCCTTTCAACGTATAATCCTTCTGAAATTAGATTGACTGAACTAGTAGAAATAGTTTAGTCCATCATTTTCTACCTTTCTCCACTAATTGCTGAAAGAGAGGCTGCTTCTGTCTCTGGCTCTTTGAATTGCATCTCATATAAGTGTTTGTATAGACCTTCCTTCATCATGAGTTCTTTGTGGTTGCCCTCTTCAACTATCCTTCCGTCTTCTATGACGAGTATTCTGTCCGCGTCTCGGACTGTTGAGAGCCTATGCGCGATTATTATTGATGTTCTATCTTTGAGCAGAACCCTCATGGCTTTCCTGATGAGTAGATCCGTATAGGGATCTATGCTTGAAGTAGCCTCGTCAAGAATTAGTATCGCTGGGTTTCTGAGTAGTGCCCGCGCAAAAGATATAAGCTGTTTTTGACCTACAGATAAGCCTGCTCCACGCTCCCCTATCTTAGTATTGTATCCTTCTGGAAGTTTTTCTATGAATTCATGTGCACCTACAAGCTTTGCGGCTGATATAATCTCTTCATCGGTAGCATCAATCTTTCCATACCTAATATTATCCATTATTGTGCCTGAGAAAAGGAAGGTCTCCTGTAGTACGATGCCCATCTGTTTACGAAGCGACTTCATCTTAACCTTTTTGAGGTCGTATCCGTCAATCATAATCTGGCCTGACTGTGGATCATAGAATCTGCATAGCAGCTTTATTATTGTGCTCTTTCCTGCGCCTGTTGGTCCAACAAGAGCCACGGTCTCTTTAGGCTTGATGCGGAAACTTATATTATGCAGTACTGGATGTTCAGGTTTATATCCGAAAGTAACATTTCTGAATTCTATCTCGCCTTTTATTGGAGGTATTTCCACAGCGTCTTCGCTGTCCTTTATTTCTGGTTTTATATCAAGTATCTCGAAGATTCTCTCCGCTGCTGCTAGAGCTGACTGAACAGTATTATAGAAGTTTGTCAAGTCGAATATGGGGCCGAAGAACATTCCGACGTACATTACAAACGTGATTAAGGTTCCAACAGCGTCTTCAATCGGCCCCAGCATACCGTTAAATGCTAGCCATCCGCCGTATAGAATAACTATTCCGGATCCTAAAGCTTGTATTATCTGGATTGTTGGGAAGAATGAGCCCCAAACCTTCGTTGCCTGAAGATTCGCCTGGAAGTTTTCCAGATTCGCATTTTTGAAGTCTTTCATTACATCCTTCTCTCTTGTAAATGATTGTATCTCTCTAATGCCGGAGATGCTTTCTTGAAGTTTAGAAGTGACCTTCGAGATTCTTGTTCTCTGCATTCGATAAGCAGCTCGGAATTTAGAGTTAAATATAACGGCGACGGCGACTATGAGAGGCACAACAGCCATCGACGCGAGGCTTAACTGAACATTAATGCTGAACATCACGATCACAATCATGAATAGGCTGAGAACATCGCTTGCAACTTGAACTAGTCCTGAAGTGAAGGCTTCCCCTATCGCATCCGTATCATTCGTAACTCTTGAGATTACATCGCCGCTATCCGAACGGTCAAAGAAGCTGAAGGAGAGATCTTGAAGATGTGAAAAGAGATCTGCTCGCATCTTCAATAATAGGGATTGCCCCATTTTTCCCAGGCCATACATACGTATAGTGTTAGCGGCCCAATTGGCAACCTGAATCCCGATGAAGATGAGTATTATTGTTTGAAGACCATAAAGGTCTCCTCTCAGTATATACCTAGAGATTATCTCTCTGCCGAGAATATATGGGCTTGCAATTCCGGTGGCCGATGTGACTATAACTGCGCATATCACGGTTGCAATCCACTTTTTATATGGAATTAAGTATCTTAGCAGCCTAGCAAATATCTCTCTTGTAGGCATTCTTCTTTCAGTACTCTTTTCCTCTAAATGATGATGGTGATGATGAAAATGCCAACCCATATCTATTCGCCTCCATCACGCTCTGTTACCATGGCCTTTTGAAGTTTTCTGCGAGCATCTACCGCCTCGAGAATCTCCTTTTGCGCCTCATAAAGCGTCTGGTAAAGCCTGTAATAGGCGCCCTTCTTTGCCATTAAAGTTTCATGATCTCCCTCTTCTATGATCTCGCCGTTGTCCATGACGATTATCTTGTCAGCGTTCCGAATCGTGGAGATTCGCTGGGTTATAACAAGCGTTGTTCTATTCTTAAGTAAAGCGTTAAGTGCCTTCTGAATCTCGTATTCTGTATCTACATCAACGCTTGAGGTTGAATCGTCAAGAATCAGAATCTTAGGATCTAAAAGTAGGGCTCTGGCTATAGCTATTCTTTGTCTCTGACCTCCCGAAAGATTTAAGCCTCTTTCACCGATAATCGTTTCATACCCGTTAGGAAAATTCGTTATGAATTCATGTGCCTGCGCAATCTTGGCGGCTCTTATAACGTCATCCATGGATGCATCTGGCTTCCCGAAAGATATGTTCTCCTTAACCGTCCTGTTAAACAGAAAGATCTCTTGAGAAACAATGCCTATATGTCTTCTCAGAGACTTCAGCTTCACATCTCTTATGTCATGCCCGTCGACAAGTATCCTTCCAGATGTAACATCATAGAACCGCATTAAGAGGCGGATGAGCGTGCTCTTACCGGATCCCGTTGGTCCCAGCAGAGCAACGGTCTCCCCGGGCTTAATCTCAAGATTAATATTCTTCAGGATTGGCTTGTCCTTCTCATAACCGAAATAAACGTTCTCAAATTTTATATGCCCCTTTATGTTCTTCAGCTCAATAGCGTTCGGTTTATCTTTGACTTCCGGTTCAGTCTCGATTATCTGGAAGACTCTCTCTCCAGCTGCTGCCATCCGCTGATATCCCGTCCAGATCATCCCTATCATGCCCATAGGCCTCATCAGCATCGAGACGTAACTGCTGAAGACGTAAAGCGTATCTATGCCTATTCTGCCTTCTATGACTCTCATGCCGCCGAGCCAGTAGACAATCACCATCACGAAGCCTCCTATTAAGCCAGTCAACGGCAGAAAAATTGCCCTTAAACTTGTAGCCTTAATCATCATTTCATAATAGGCATTGTTAGGCTTCTGAAACTTCCTCCTCTCATAATCCTCCATCGCGAAGGCTCGGACAACTCTTATTCCCGAGATGTTCTCCCAAAGCGTCGAAGTTATATCCGCGAAGTATTCTCGTGACTTGCTTATGACGGGTCTAATCTTCTTTCCGAATATTGAGAAGTTCACGAGGATAAGTGAGACTATCAGAAAGGATATTACTGTGAGTTCCCAGTCGATCATGATCATAGAGGTGACAACTCCGATAAGGAGAAGGAGTGTTTGAACAAGCATTCTAAACTGGAATCCTAGAAATCTCCCTATCCTCTCAGTATCAGTTGTAGCTCTTGACATCAGCTGTCCAGTATTTATCCTGTCGAAGAATCCTAGGGACTGTCTCTGAATAGATCTGAAGGCATCATTTCTAATCTCATAAACAATCTTTTGAGAAAAGTATCCATTCACGTATCGAGAGATGAATGATACAACTCCCAGTATCCCTGTGAATCCTATTATCTGGATAACAAGCCACATTAAGGCATTAAAATCTCCAATTTCAATAATATTCTTAATAACTTGCCCTCCCAACTGAGGAATATAGATATTAATATAGGTACTTATAACTATCAGGACAGTTGTTATAGCTAGAAGATACCATCTTCTAATTATATACTTGAATAATTTGCTTAGGAACGCCATTCTAATTCTCCACCGCCTTTTCTATTCCGATCTCTCTGCAAAGTTCTTCCATGAGTTGCACATACTCCGGATTTCGAAATAGGAAAGCATTCGTCAATAGGGATATCAAAAGTCTCATTGCAGGCCTGATGATCTCGGCTGATTCCATCTGCCTCGAAATTACATGCTCAAGAGTCATATTTTCAAGAGAGGCATACTTCTCAATCAAACCTTGTATCTTGCTTATTTTGTCCTGAGAAATCTTAAATCCAAAAAGGCCCACATTCTCAGCAGCATTTCTACAGATCTCCTTATTCCACTTCGAAATATCTTCTGAGCCGGGGATCAACCCCTCGCTTAAAGTATATGAAATTATGAATTTCTGGGCTAAGGCGCGATAGTATCTCTCAACAAGGTTTCCTCTCACAGAAGTCCTAGTCTGCTCTATAAGGCCCGCTTTCTCTAATACGGAGAGATGATGAGATATGGATGAGACATTTTTGCCAAGTAGCCTAGCAAGCTGACACGCACTCATCTCACGACGCCTCAAATTATAAAGAATCTCCCTTCTAGTCTCATCTGCGAAGAGCTTTGCAACATTGGGATCCTTGATTATCAAGAAAGGCTTCATTACATTCGCCTGCCGCGATAAAAGAAGATGCAACTAAACATAAAAATTTATCGGTACAAAACGATGTAACGTTTGGGAAAGATGCTTCAGAAGTTTGCAGCGAGCCAGTAATACATCTTATTCGTGAGGAAAATAAATATTTCTAAAAGTAGATTTGAAATAGGCAGAGTCTTCCGTCTGGTTAGAATATAGTTTTAACCTTTTGAAGGAACATTTCAACTTTTTTGACGTATTCGCCTGATTTGACTTCTTCCTGTCTGACTTCGAGTGTGGCTATTGGCGATTTGGAGAGTTCTTCGAGGTGACTGAAAATTTTGCCACTATTTAGGCCGCAAGTAGCGAAGAAAGCTACGTTTTTGATTTTGCGGCCATGCAGGACCATATAGGTTCTTACGGGTGAAGAAAGATTGCCGACCCAGACCGGAGAACCAACTATTACTAGGTCGTATTCTTCCGGATTCTTGTTAATAGACTGGATGTCTGTAAGCTTTTTGAATATGGCTTCATATCCTGACCTTAGAAAGCCAAAGATGCCTTTCCTATCATTTTTGTCCTTTATCTCTTCGAGTTCGGCGTTTAGGCCCTCAGCAATCTTCTCCGCAACTAACCTTGTATTTCCCGTTCTAGAGTAGCAAACAACCATCGCTTTCATTCAGCAATACCCTTATCTTCCGTTATTACTTCTCCTATGCAATTGCTTACTAATAATATGTTGACGTCATATCGAGACTTGCGGTGTGGAGTAAATGTTGGGACTTTGGTTAGAGCTATTCTTAGAATGAGAGCGGGAATTTCTTAAAAATTTACCGGTAATTTTTTGCTGAAATCCACTCCCGCACCAAAAATGCATATGTGCGACTGTTAATTGTTTTTGGATGCTTTGTTATGCAATTGATGACAGGTTTATATCTGCATGGAAGCCCTCACTATACAGTCAATCGCGCCAAAGAAAACTGTGATTATTAGAATAAATGTGATCCCAAGAAAAATGGTAATGATTTTCTCGTGTTTTCCGAATTTTAGGGTTAAGAAGGTGTTCAGAACCGGGAAAATAGCAGCGAGAAGCAGCATCAAAAAGAGCTCTGATTTTGACGCCCAACGGTTTGGATTACCATAGATATCGAAGTGAATAGGGATGGTATCCGGAAGCATCGGGTATATAGATAAGAAGTAAGCGGCGAGGACAACGTAGGCTGCGATCGCCAAAACGACCTGCGAATACACCAGTCTGTTGTGTGTTTTCAGTTTGAAGGCTTCTTTCATT
>PIYJ01000036.1:11649-13056 GCA_003601725.1 Candidatus Bathyarchaeota archaeon | reverse complement strand
GGATCTTAGCCATGAAGCCATCCCCCAGGTTTCCGTTTCTGCATGATTACGTTTATCAAGTGATCGAAGTTATGGTTAGAATCTTCAACGTTTTTTCATTACCAGAACCCAGTCTTCACGGTCAGGCGTATCGAAACTTATGCTTCCCCGCTGAACAGTTCCAGCAGCTTCCACGGTCTCTCCTGTTCTAGGGTTAAACCAGAAACTTCTGAAGCCTTCCGGTTTTGATACCCTTATGGTGAATCTTTCGCCTACGGGCAGGTACACCAGAAAAGCATCTTTATCTCGACTTGCCATGCATAGAGGCTTTTTACCGCATTCGTATTGCTCGGGTTTATCAATGATTCCCGTGACAGGCTGGAAACGATGAAACTCGACTACTTCTGTAAAGAATTTTTTAAGGATCAGAAGATACTTCATGCCTTCTTGATCCTTTTCAGGTATCCACCACGGACCCCAAGTATTTTCCCATCCATGAATGATTCCAGCAGCAGAGAAGACACCTCTCCATGCTCCTCGACGAGTATGCTCCGGACCCGTATACTCATGCAGAGGAATCCTCAATTCAAGCTCAGGGTTCCGTTCATATCCATACTCAGCCAGTATAAAGGAGCCTTCCCAGCCTTTCATGCTAGCTGCGATATCCTCTTCGATCCCAGCAGCCAGCCACGCATTATCTTTTCCCCGGGTTCCCCACGTTTGAAACATGATCAGATCAATCACGCCCGGAGCAATTCTGAATCTCTCTGCGAAGGGGGGTTGACGAGGCCCATTATGAACAGCGATTGGATGACCGTGAGGCGCAATTCTCTTAACGTATTTCCCAACCCTTATCGCCCATAGATCAGCCACGGGATTATAGCGCCAATCACCATCAGGGTAATACTCATACTCATTCATAAGGGTCCAAATGTATACGCTGCTGAAAGCATCATATCTCGCTACTAAATATTGAATCCAGAGCTCCTCATACTCCGGCAGAAAGTCATCCCGCCTGAAGCCCCAACCCTCCATTATCATCTCAAACCCTATGCCTAAATCCTGAGCTAAATTCATGACTCTGTCAACGGTTCTGAAATAATCTAGATTAAACCGTGTGAAATCAGGCTTCTGAGGTGAGCCTCCCCAAGGCCATGCTGAACGAGTCTGCCAATCGTTATAGCCTCTCGGAGGATGATACGGGCTGACTTGAAGCCTAACCCTTATCAAGTTGAAGCCCTGCTCAGACCGTCTCTTCAAGACTGTTTCCACATCTAGACCGCAGTATGCCGCTCCGAACAGATTGTACATTGTGTCTCCGAAGATAAAGCACGGTTCGCCTGATTCATACTCTAACCCCCAATATTTCCCTGGACATGTCTTTAGGAATCCTCTGATGGGCTTATCCGGCTCAACCACTCGAAATCT
>PIYJ01000036.1:935-11638 GCA_003601725.1 Candidatus Bathyarchaeota archaeon | reverse complement strand
GATGAATCACGATTATTTGTGATAGTCCTGTAGGACCAGACTCCAGTTTCGTTCGGTGAGAACCTCACCTTCCATGTGCATTCATCGTCATAGAACCCTGGAATCTTATATTTGGCTCCCGATGGAGATGTGAATTCGCCGTCAAGCACAACATCTAAGAAGGGATTTTTGTATTCTCTTTTTGTCTCGAATTCGAGCTCCAAAACAGATCTCCTTTCAATCTCTAACATGATCTGCAAGCCTACCTGTTACAATTTTAAATTTTTTCTTTGCATAAGAATGACTAAAGAATTAGGTTATAAAATTACTCAATCCCACCTCTTTAGCGATCTCCACCGCCCTTTTCATCTCCGCGCCGTTTAGTCTCCTCCGGAGCTCTGGAATCTCATGTGCTCTCCATTCCGGTCTATACTGAAACATCACGTTTATCCGGGTATTTGACCCCAGGTTATCGGATATCCAATTCAATATGGTTCTCGTGCAGCATTCCAGATGTTCTGGGAGGACGAGAACACGGATGATGAGCTCGCCGTGCTTCTTTCCATATAAATGGTTTCTCGTGCAAGCCTCCCAATAGTTAGGGGCGCTGCTGATCTTCTCTGCACATCGGTTATTGCCATACTTGAAGTCTAATAGGTAAACATCAACGAATCCAGCGAGGAGCTTAGCAGTCTCTTCGCTGTAGTAGGAATTGGAGTTCCAGACAACTGGAACGTTTACGGTTACATGGCTGAATGTCCGAAGCCACTGTTGAAGCCACGGCGTAGGTTCTCCTCCGACGAGATTAGCGTTTCGGCATCCATTCTTTCTCAAATGTTCAACAGCCAACGCCAGTCTCTTCGGAGAGTAGATCTCTCCTTTCTCGAACCATTGAGAAATAGTCCAGTTCTGACAGTGAAGGCACCTTATTGTGCAGCCCATAGTGAATATTGTCCCGGATGGAACAAGCTCAGGTTCTTCGCCTAAATGCTCAAAAATCGAGGAGACAACGATCTGAGATCCGCATCTACAGTATCCGAGCTCTCCCTTTAGACGGTTTACTCCGCATCTTCTCATACAAAAATGGCAGCTCTCCAAGATTCGCGTGGCTATTGTTTCCTTCAAGTCTAAAAATGACTTTTTCGGGGTTTCCAAATCGTCTAATCGCTTTATTCGTGTATCTATTTCTTGCTGTAGATCCGTAAATTCGTCGAGGAGTTCCTCATGCAGATCCCATAGGTCTCTAAGAGAATCGTCCTTATCGAAATCCGCGGGGAGCTTCTTGGCTATTAAAAACTTAGCTGGCTTGTCCCCTTGCATGACATCAAAGTATCTTTTAAGGCTTTCACGGGCATTCTTATCTTCCAAAACGGAAACAGCGTCTCGCCTAATTATCCGCCACATGAAACTTCAAAATCAATAATGAATATCTGATCTTATTAACGCTACGTTACAGGTATGCCGCGAAGAAGAAAGATAGCTAAATTATCGGGGAGGGAAACGCGAAGCCTTCTCTGTGGAATCTTCCTTTGATCGGTATCTTCGCGTTACAGCGGGGACAACGCATATCCTCAGTTATGTTCCATTTGATTATTCCGAAACCGTATCTTTTAATGAGGAGCTCTTGGCATTCCGGGCAGTAGGTGTTCTCATACTTGTGTCCCGGCACGTTTCCGATATAGACGTAATTGAGGCCGGCGCGGCGGGAAACCTCATACGCCTCTTCAAGGGTCTTTATCTCCGTTGACCTTATGGTTGTAAGATTGTAGTCTGGGTGAAACCTCAATAGGTGAAACGGAGTATCAGATCCCAGATTTTCGTAAATCCACTTTGCAAGCTCTTCCAATTGATCCATGGAGTCTCCTATGTCCGGAACAACTAGATTTGTGACTTCAATATGGATGCCTTGCTTCTTCATCTCGATTAATGAATCATATATGGGTTCAACGGATGGAACTGAAGAGAACTTCCTGTAGAACTCGGGGTCTCCAGCTCCTTTGAAGTCAACCGTCGCAGCGTCTAGGTAGGGAGCGATCTTTCTGACAGCTTCAGGCGTCATGTATCCATTCGTGACGAAGGTGTTGAATAATCCTTCTTTATGCGCCAGAACAGCGGTGTCATAGGCATACTCAAAGAAGATGGTTGGCTCGGTATACGTGTAGCTCACTCCTTGACAATTATACTCCTTAGCAGCCTTTATCACATCTTCCGGCGGAAAGTATTTGCCGATTATTTCTCTCTCTTGACTTATGTTCCAATTGTCGCAAAACTGACAGCGGAAATTACATCCGATGGTTGCAATGGACATGACGTAGGCGCCTGGATGAAAATGCGAAAGCGGCTTCTTCCCTATCGGGTCAGCGTGAGCTGCGCAGGCCTCTGCATAATTCAGGGAATACAGCCTTCCAGATTCGTTCTTTCTAACTCGGCAAAATCCGAAGCTACCGTCTTTTATTAAGCATCTTCTTCCACAGAGATTACATTTAACCTGATTATTTTGAACCTTTTCATAAAGCATTGCTTCATGTCGAACCAAAGAATTACACCTCAAGTTACAATTAGAATATCCTCGACAAATCTAGCTATAGGTCACCCCTAATTTAATAGTTTCTCCAAGTCTTTCATCAAGCATCTTATACGCCTCCACAACGTCATTGAAATTCACTATAGGCGAAAGCAGACCTTTACTCGTCAGAAGCTTCTTTCGAAACAATCCAATAACTGTTCTGTAAACACGTCTTCTATCCCATCGAGGATAATCCCTGTAAGGCTCGCTCTCAACCCG
Organism: Candidatus Bathyarchaeota archaeon; assembly: GCA_003601725.1. Lineage (GTDB taxonomy): Archaea > Thermoproteota > Bathyarchaeia > Bathyarchaeales > DTEX01 > B63. Next base: position 8,874 of record PIYJ01000036.1, on the reverse strand, counting down.
CGCTCCTGAAACCATCACCTGCCGATTGAAATGCCATTCTTCTCCAAGATTCAGCCCCCGAGCTTCCCCATGATACCATGAAACCGGAACAATGGTGCCTCCGTAACTTGTTGCCCTTATGGCTTGATGCAACGCTTGATATGAACCGCTGGTATCGATTGAAACATCAACTCCCCCACCGGTAGCCTTCTTAATTTCCAACCCCACATCACATCGGAGAGGATCAAGAAGCACATCAGCCCCATACTTCTCCGCCAGCCTCCTCCGCTTTTCAATGGGCTCCACGCCTATCACAAGCGAGGCCCCGGAGAGTCTAGCCATCTGAACAGCCATCAACCCTATTGCGCCGAGCCCGAAGATTGCGACTTTATCGCCGACCCGAATATTTCCCTCTCTTACAGCCATGAGAGAAACAGTAGCAGGATCAATGCAGACGAGATCTTCATCACTGAGCTCGGGTGGAGCTATCTTGATCTGTTGCTCATCAACGGTATGAGTCTCCCTTATAGGCAGGTATCCATAGACTCTGTCTCCAACCTTAACCTTCTTAACTTCATCTCCCACTTCGGTTACGATCCCTACAGTCATGTTGCCAAGCTTAATTGGAAACTCTCCCCAGCCAGTTTCATGTTTCTCAGACGGCTTAGGCACAAAAACGCCGAGTCTAGGATCAAGCATCTTTCTAGAGAAGGGAGATACTCCCCTGTAAATGGTTAGGGTTGTTCCATGCTTCTCTGCGGAGAGACGGCTTTTCACGCGAACCTGGTTAGGCTTTAAGGCAGGCTCCTCATACTCTCTGAGTATAGGTTTCCGGGGGGCAATCGCTATTAGCTCTCTCGGCATCCTCATAACCTCAGGAACGAATTATGAGACTTTTGCTATAAACGTTTTTGATTAAAAATAATAGATGCAGCCGAGAAAGATTATCTAGACAGATAAAAAAGAAGATAAAAAGGACATGCTTTTTAGGAGCAACTATTGAGAGCTGATGAATCGGCAAAAACAGAAAGAAGGGGTGTTTATTTTAGTCCTTAATCGCTTCGAGGAGGCTCATTACGTTCCAAAGCTTCACTCGTGTATAGGGCGGCATGTTGGGATCTTGAAGAATCTCGTCAAGTATCGATATGGCGTTAGAGGCTCTAACTGCCAAGGTATATTCCTCTGACTGAAGGGTATCCATGGATTCCTTTGCTGCTCTTCTAATGTTGCGTGGGGTAGTAGTATCCTCGGAGACTTGGCCGAGAATGAACATTGCCTGCTTTATTCTTTCCTCATACTCCTTCAGTTTTTTCTTGCTAACCAATTCCATTTCCCTCCAAACAATTAGTCTTAGATAAGCCAATAATCTTCAAAACTATAGTAAAAGAGCAAAGATATAAGCATATGTGATTTACGCATGGAATCTGATCATAGGAGATGCTTTCAGAGCTTCCGGGAGGGTTATCGTCCTATTCTCACGGTCACCTCGTTCAAGGGCCTACAGCGGCTCAAGGGCTATGGCTCTTATCCATGAAGAGTCAAGGCCTTTAACGCGGAGGGGAAGCCCTATGTAGAATATCCTTTCTTTTTGCACTTTATCTAGGTTAACTAGGCCCTCAATCAGCGGGATATCGTTTCTCAATAGATTGTTATGCGTGGCCATTGATCCGCCTGGAGCTTCGACGCCGATGTTTTGAACTCCAACCATCTTCACAGGTTTCTTTGCAAGCCACTCTGCGGATTCGGGGGAGATGTAGGGAGATTCGTCGCTGACATATGGGCTCCAAAGAAGCACAATGTCATTTTCCCTTACTTTCTCCAAATGTGAAGGCTTTATAGGCTGCCCTTTGCCCTCAACTGGTTTCAAGAAATCGAATTTTAATATGACGGCCTCTCCCATGAAGGATTCTAAAGGTATTTCTGAAGCTGATTTCGCTCCATCAGTCAGGTGCGCTGGCAGCTCAACGTGGGTCCCGATGTGGGTCTCAGTTTCAACCCAGTGCATTAAAGCTTTATCCGGCGCATATATAAACTGGCGTATCTCAAATCGGCGGATCTGATTTCCATGAAGATATTCTCCATTCACCTTTAAGATTCCCGGAATAATCTCTTCGGACAAGTCGATTATCCTATAATCTTTTAGATTGATCATTCCTATTCACTCATCCACATGTTCTGGCCTTAATTTTTCTCTCTGAATAATTAGTGTTTTTCCCAAAGATCTCTTTTTTTATCGAATTCTCCGCGGGACATATGAAAACGGGCAGGATTCCCAAGGACCACTGAATCATCAGGCACGCTCTTCGTTACCACGGAGCCAGCTCCAACCACAGATCTCTTTCCTATTCGAATTCCAGGCAGCAAAGTTGCATTCGCACATATGATTGCTTCCTTTTCAACTTTAACGCCTGTAAGCCTTTCGCTTTGAGGGTAAGGATCATTAGTAAAGCAGACGTTAGGCGCTATGAACACGTCATCTTCGATTATGGTCAAATGGGGCAGATACGCGTTTGACTGGATCTTCACGTGATTACCTATCTTCACAGATCCATCGAGGATTGCCCCCGTCCCGATGAGTGACCCTTCACCGATTATGCTTCCCTCCCTTATTAGGACGTTATGTCCGGTTCTCACGTAGTCCCCTATCACCGCATTCTCGTAAATTACTGTTCCCGAACGGATTATGCATCTCTTCCCTATCTTTGCTCCTCGACTTGATTCGCTGCATCTCTTCAAATCGAACTTGCCGGCATCAATGAGGCTTCGCAGCGTCTTCTCAACGGGATGTCCGATTATAACGTTTCTTTCAATAAGCGTCTCTGCGCCGATTATTGTCCTACCTAAAATTATTGAATCATCTACGTATCCATTTATAATTGCATTTGGAGATATGAAACGAGTCATTTACATTCACATATCTTCTTAATAAAGAAAGTTTTTCAAGATTGCGGTGACCACGGAGATTTCTCATGGGATATTTAATCTCACAGGCATTGAGGACAAAGTTTTATGCCGAACAAAGGTTTAAGAAGATCAAATCTTCTTTCGTACGATTGAAATGCCCAAAAAGAATAAAACAATAGGCATAAATATCTATTATTAAAAGTTATACAGTGAGGAGATCAAATGGCAAGGAGACCTAAAGCAGAAACTCAGAAAATGTTTAGGGCTGTTGCTGTTCTCCTTCGGAACACGACGTGGAAATGCGGAAGAATTGAACGGCTGGTAGTTAATTATCTACAGAATCATCTGCGAAGAGAGGGGCGAGGTTGGTCTCAAATAAAAGATATGGTCCAGCACTTTAAGCTGCAAGGAAAACAGAAAAGCGAGTTCTTTGACGCCCTTAAACGGCTGGAGAAAAGACGCATAATAAGAATTGAAACCATATAATCCAGAAATGATCTTGGGATGCACGAAAGATTCGATTGAATAAATTGGGAATCTTAAGAGGTCTCTGGTCTTAAAGCTTCCTGGAACAGTTTCTTCACAGCTGAAATTCTGGCTTTCTGGGCTAGAACATCCGCTGTGACGAAATCTAGGGCTTCTTCTGGGCACCACTCGACGCATTTGGGGTTTCCGTCGCAAAGATCACATACGAATACGACTTTTTTATCCGGATGAAGCATTATAGCGCCATAGTCGCAGGCTTCGATGCACCATCCGCAGCCGTTACATTTGTCTTCGTCAACCATGATGACGCCGTTTTCTTCAGATTGAGTCAATGCGTCCCTGGGGCAAGCTGTGACGCAAGGAGCATTCTCGCATAGCCTACATGTGATTGACATGTCGATGAGGGAATCTAATCTTACTACGCGTATTCTTGACTTAACAGGGTTGAAGGTCTTTTCTTTCTCGTATGAACAGGCATATTCACATACGCAGCAACCTACGCACTTGTCGGGATCGGCTGAAACGAATTTTCTAGCGTGAATAGATGCCATCTCCTATTCCTCCTATTTAGTCCCCCTTCTCGGTTTGAATCTTACCTTCAACGATATAGGCTAGGTCTTCGAGTCCTAGCTCCTTCAGCTTCTCAAGGGTTGGAACTCCTTCTTTCGTCCATCCTCTCGTAGCATAGTAATCGTCAAGCATCAAGTCAAGCTCTTCTTGCGTTATGTAGCTTCCCTTGGAGACCGTGTCATCCGGGATCGGGGTGCTCATGATCTTAGGTGGAAGGTGATCATCCTTTCTTGTGAAGCCTTCTCTGATGTTGAAGAGCCTTCCAAGATTGTTTATTCTTTCACCCGTCCGCTCAAGCTCTTCCGGAGTCATCTCAATCCCAGTTACCAACGTATAGTATTTAGCTAGGTCCTTGAATCCTTCGTAGTAGGTGCCTCTTGAGAATTTACAGATGATAAGCGAATCGATGATCGTGTAGAGATTCTCCAAGTCTATAACGAGTTTAGCTCTACCCTTCTCTACCTTGAATCTATCAACTGTTCCTTTAAGGTCAAGCCCGTAAGCTCCATGACGGTTGTGGTCAGCCCCTCGGAACGAGACAGCATAGCCTAACGCAGCCGTCTTCAAGCCTCGAATATCATACCCCGTCATCTCGAGACCCTTTATGTGATTCGCAAACTTCTCTGCGCCTTTCCCTATCTTCTCAGCCGCCCTCTTGACTCCTTCAGCCAATATGTCTCCGATTCCTTCACGTTTCCCTATTTTGTGAACCAGCTCAACCATGGCTTCGGCATTACCAAATTCGAGCTCTAAGCCGTCCGTATCCTCTTTAGTTAAGATGCCATGCTCGTAGCAGTCCATAGCGAAGCCGACAATATTGCCCGTTGATAGACTGTCCAGACCATAATAGTTGCAGAGTTCCATCGCCTTTAATATTGCATCCATCCTGTCAACTCCGCAGTGGGGGCCGAACGACCAAAGGGGCTCATATTCTACCCTCGTAGTTGTTCCTTTGTATGGTCCTTCAGGAACGACGGCTATATGTTCGCAACGCATGGCACAGGAAGAGCAGCCGTTTATTTTCACTACGAAATGCTCATTCAAGTATTCCCCGCTTACCTTCTCCGCTCCTTCAAAAACGGCATTTGTAAAGTTTCTCGTAGGAAGCGCACCAAGCGAGTTATGAACAAGAACATTCAGCGGGGTCCCCAAGGTTCTATACTTAACAGTTGCTGGCCCCTTCATCCTTTCATGCATCATCTTAACGAACTCCATGAATTCCTCTGGTTTCGCCACGGAAACATCCTTTGTACCCCGCACAGCTATGGCCTTCAAATTCTTGGAGCCCATAACTGTGCCCATACCGGTTCTTCCAGCCGCCCTTGTCGTATCATTTATTATTGCAGCTACACGTGCCAGTTTCTCCCCTGCTAATCCAATAGAGGCAACGCGGATATAGTAATCCCCAAGGTCTTCTCTTATGGCGTCTTCGGTCTCCTTGGGGGATTTTCCCCAGAGATGCTTTGCATCCATAAGTTGAACGCTGTCATCATCAATCCATACATATACGGGCTTCTCTGCCTTATTCTCAAAAATTACAGCATCGTAGCCTGCTCTTTTAAGCTCCGAGCCGAAAAACCCGTGAGACTTTGCCTCTCCAACGCCATTAGTTAGGGGAGACTTTGCGACGAATGCATGTCCATTCCCGCCGGTTGGAGCCATCGTTCCGCTGAACGGCCCAGTTGTTAATATCAATGGGTTTTCGGGACTCAAAGGGTCAACTCCGGGTTCAGAGTTCTCTAAAAGAAGAGCCATCCCAAGCCCTATTCCACCTATGTATTTCTTTGCATACTCCACGCTTAGCGGAGAGACTTTGGTCTTACCAGTTGATAGATCTATTCTCAGAATTCTCCCGGCATATCCAAACAAGCCCTAACACTCCGGCATTATAAATTAATTAAAGAAAACAATTTTTAGATATTTAAACGTAACCAATATGCAGTGTTGACGTCTCGTCTTCAACGCGACGCAGCGGTTTTTAGCTTTTTTCTTCTTTCAGCTTGTTCTCTCAGCCATTTTGCGGTCTCCCGCATCACCGGGTGCTCCGAGACATTCACAACAGGGACTTCAAAACCGCTGACCTTAATGGACGGCGCATATTTCGGCATCAATGCGAAGTTTACTGAGCTCCAGTAGATCCTTCCTTTCAGGTAATTTTCCATGAGATCATTCGTATCAGGCATGAGAGGGAAATATATGAAAAGGACCCCTTCAGCCCAGTATGCTACGACTGGAAGTCCGGAATGAATAATCCTAGCGAACATTTGGCTTAGGTTTTCCTTCGAGAATTGGAAATAGTCAAGGATCACGATCTCTCTTGGAGGCTGATATGTAATTTTGATCTTGCCCCTTTTTGGCATCCTTCATTTCCCTCCCTGAGATGCTCTGCACTTGATATCTCTTGCATCAGGCGTTTCATCGTTCGAATAGGAGTATCACTTTTGCTTAAATCTGTTTCTATACGATATGGATCATAAGATTTCAGAGATTCGATGCGTAAATGATAGAGAAAAGATTCATAATGATAAAAAACAAGAAAAATGTATATTCTACTGAAATTCAAATGATAGAAAATGATATATTTCTGTATAAAAATGTGTGAATAAAGTCTTTTTGAATGCCGCGGCAAGTGATTAGGATGGCTACTCGCACAGAAGATCTGAAATTCCGTTTGGCAACTGTTGAGCTCCTTAGAATGGCGAAGAAACAATATACTTATAAGAAACTGCAAGAAGAGACGAATCTCCCAGTGACTGTTCTAAGCAGATACGTCAAAGGTCACGTTTTACCAAACAGTGAGAGAGCCCAAGAAATCTGGCAGGCACTTTCAAGGATCATCAACCTTGAAGAAGAGATTCGAAGAAGATTAAGATGGGACGATGATGGATTCTTTGATAATACTTCAATAATCAGCGATACAAGCCTACTTAGCCAAGCCGCCAACTATGCTATTGCAAAGTTCGCTGGTAAAAGGATAACGAAGGTTCTGACAGCTGCGGTTGACGGGATTCCACTCGCAACGTTAGTCGCTAAGGCTCTCGGAGTGAACCTTGTCATCGCAAAGCCGATGAAAGAAGTCGGGGTCTCAACCTTCATTGAGGAGACATATACCTTAAGCGAATCAGGTCGCACAGTGACGCTTTTCGTGCCGAGGAACGCTATAAAAAGACAGAAAAAAGCTAAGGAGAAGTATCGAACAGAAAGGGAAGCTTTAGAGGCAACAGAACGTTGGAAAAGAAAAGGATACGAAGCGTATTTAGCGGGTAGAAACACGTCTAGAGATGTATACGAGGTAGAGGTTTTAAGAATATACGACAGCGTATTGATAGTTGATGACGTCATAAAGACCGGGGATGTCCAATCAGCGCTGATCAACCTTGTAAAGAAGGCTAAAGCTGAAGTTTCAGGAATCTTCGCTTTGATTGCCATAGGAGATGCTTGGAAAAAGAAGATGCAGCTGCCTAAAAATTGTCAGCTTGAAGTCATCCTGCAACTTTAGATCATTACAGCATTAAGTTTAGGGGCATAACTGTTCATAATCATTATTTTGTTAGATTCCACTTTGGAATCAAGAATTTTATCGGGATTTTTCTCTCTTCTTCCACCGTAAGTTGTGGCTTCTGCATTTTCTACACTTTTTAGCAGTGGGGGCATTTCTGACTCCGCATTCTCTGCAGATTTTGAAGAAAAGCCTCTTCTTCTGCGCTATGCTTCTTTTCACAGGATCAGTGATTGGCATTGTTCCATGATCTCCCTACTTTCGATATTCATTTTCGAGCTTTGATGGAATATATTTGTTTTGGTTTAGGCCTTACAAGAATGTCTTTTTATACCGCAAGATATTTATTGAAGGTTAGAGAGCAATAACTTCACAAAATACACAAAGACAAAGGAGTGAGGCGGTGAAATTGTCGGAGAGCAATTCTGTGCTGATTGGACGTAAACCTGTCATGAATTATGTCTTGGCCTGTATAACCCTGTTTCACAGTGGAGCCAAGGA
>PIYJ01000036.1:0-922 GCA_003601725.1 Candidatus Bathyarchaeota archaeon | reverse complement strand
AGAGCAATAAGCCGAGCAGTAGACGTAGCAGAGATTGCTAGACGGAGATTTCTACCTGATGTGAAGGTAGGAAAGATCAGCATCGGCACTGAGGAACTCAAGGGTAAAGAGGGGGACAATGCATCTACAAACGTCAGCACAATAGAGATAACATTGACGCGTTAGAGCTCAGCGTACACCAAAAGCTCCGTCCCACCTCCTTTATTTTGGAGGGATCTGGAATAGGTGAAAACGGAGTTATGTCAGTTCTGCTTAAGAAGCGGAATCTTATGTCCAAAATGTAGGAAAAAGGTTGAAAGAGGAGAGGTAACTCAGCTAGACTTAGAGATAGGAAGGTTACTTCTCTCCATGGAGGAGGGTTATCCTCCGCTTCAGGATGTATATTTTCACAAGTCTGTTGAATCAGACGGTGTTTTAGCGATTTTTGTTGGACGGGGCGATATTCCACGTATTTTGAGCTACGGCGGGAAAATTATCAAAGCTCTAGAGCAGAAGACGAAGAAGACGATCAGGGTTTTAGAATACAAATCTGATGAAAGAAAATTCTTGGAAGATTTGTTCGCCCCGATGGATATTCTGACCATAAATCATATTTGGCTGCCTGATGGAACAACCGAGACGAGGGTTATCCTAAAGGGGAAAGGAAAGAGAAAAAATATATGAAGTATATAGATGCCTTGAAGGAGATTGCAAAGGAATCTAGAGGCATGATTCTTAGAGTTGAGTTTGCAGCCTAACATAGAGAATAAGAATAATATTATGGAGCAATATCACAGATGGAAATCGATGAGCTTGGAGACTGGCGGAGATCACATTACACAGTTGAGATCACTCCCGAGATGGATGGAAAAGAAGTACTCCTTATGGGATGGGTTCGGGATATTCGAGATCTAGGCGGCATAAGGTTCATCGTCCTCCAAGA
>PIYJ01000035.1 GCA_003601725.1 Candidatus Bathyarchaeota archaeon | reverse complement strand
TGATGTTCGTTGGGAGGCTCTCGTATTTTCTATGCCAAACATATACTGGTTTGTTAAGCCCGTTGCATGAGATGTCTTCTATGTTTGGATCGTTCATCAAAACATCTAGGTTTCCGTAGCCTGCTAGGTCGCGGATAACATAATAATATATCTTTTCCCAAGATTCCTCACTGAACTTTCCTAGGCTACGTCGATACTTCTTTGTAAGCCTTTTTGCTTCTGAGAGTATGTATGCGTCGAGATCTACATCTAGGGTTTCAGGCGGGGAAAGTTCCTTCGTTATGAATGATAGGAGCTTCTTGTAAGTTTTCTCTTCTTTAGGGTTAAGCTCAGCTTCCTCAGCTATATATCGCATTTTTCCTTTGACTGAAACGATATTGACCTTCGCTAAGGGGTTATGTATCCAATAGCTCTCTACGAGCTTGTAACGAGCAGGCTTTTTCTCGGTTTTTCTTCTCTCTTCTTTTTCTGTACCCGAGGGACTGGAAGCCATTTTCATCTTTGAAGATTTTCGAGTATTATTCGTTCTAGAACTATTACGCTTTGCTTCGCTGTTAGATGTTGATTTTACCGCCAAGATTAACTCCTCTAATAGAAGCCGCAGTTTACTTTTCAATGACCCTATAGTCATCACTGTTTATACGAAACTGAAAGGAAAATTGATAAATGGCTTATGAATCTCTCCTATATAGTTTAAACTCACATTGAAACTTCTGTTTTATGATGAATTAAAGTTAATATGTAAAATTGCAGAAGATTCAGCGTATGGAAAGGGTTTTTATAAAGCTGATATGTCTTTTAATCATGAAACATTTTCGATACTGGTGATGTAGATGTCGAATTGTGACAAATGTGGATTTCCACTCCCGGAAGGCGCAGAGTACTGCCCAAACTGCGGGAGTCGTGTACGGATAAAACCTGTGCCTCCGAAATTGCCTTCCGTGTCTATAGCGAAGATCATTCAAGCAGGCGTACTTGGTGCCTTTCTTTCCGTTATGATCTCTTCTTTGTCGCCACCTTGGCTTCAGCTATATTTCATTCCATCCTTCGTATCCTCTGTGCTTGTAATATTCCTGTTTAGAGCGAGAGGAATAGAAGAGTCCGTAACGATATCTTTTGCTGTATATCTCTTTGCAGATGCGATTTTAGGCGGCATAATATTTGGGTCTCTGTATGTTCAGAGCATTCCGCTTTCTGATGCTTATAGGGGATATGTGCTAACTTTCCTTGACGTTGCGGCCTATGTGTTTAATCCGGTGTCCGCGTTGATTGCGGCTTACATCGGGAACAGATTGAACTCAAGCATTGGAAAGACGGAGGAGCCGAAGAGAATCGATTATAGGATTAAAGAAGAAAAAGAACCCGGTGGAATAATCTACAGCACTTAAGGGAAATCAAATCCTCATAAGGTTTAAATATCATCTTAATTAGGTCTTGTATACTTGTAAACGGAGAAGCAAGTGGTCATAATGAATGTCCCTAGGCAGATATCGACGTACTGTCCGAGATGCAGGACGCATACAGAGCATGCAGTCTCACTTTATAAGGAAGGAAAGAGAAGAGCTCTAGCAAAAGGAGAACGTCATCATAAACGTGAAAGGAAAGGATACGGCGGGCAGAAGTATCCCATGTTAAGAAGGAAAGCGAAAACGACAAAGAAGCAAACCTTAAAGCTCAGATGCAGAAAGTGCGGGTATATATCTCATAGAAAAGGGATAAGATTGCGGAGAATGACGATTGAGTAAAGGTGATTAAGATGGGTATGTGGGAGAAGGTTATTCCTGAACCAAAAAGCGTATTCCTTCAGGTTAAATGCCCAGACTGTGGAAACGAGCAGACAATATTCAGCCACGTAGCCTCCGTTGTTCACTGCAATATCTGCGGCGCGACTCTAGCTGAGCCGACGGGTGGAAAGGCGAAGATAAAGGGAGATATAGTTAGAATTTTGGAGTAGGAATATAGCATGTCTCTCATTAAAAGAGACGAATGGCCTGAAGTAGGCGAACTAGTAGTAGCCTCCGTAGATAAGATAATGAATTACGGAGTCTATGTGACACTGGATGAGTATGAAAAAGAAGGTTTTCTCCACGTATCCGAGATTTCCTCAAGCTGGGTGAAGAACATCCGCGACTTTGTTCGAGAAGGAGAAAAAGTCGTTCTTAAAGTGTTGCGGGTAGACCCGGAAAAAAGACACATAGATCTTTCTCTGAGAAGAGTAACGAAACGGGAAAGAAGGGAAAAGATGCTTTTCTGGAAGCAAAGCAAAAAGGCAGAAAGCCTCATGAGAAGCGTCTCTCAAAGATTAAAGATGCCGTTAAAGGAGCTATATGAAAAGGCTTGGGTTCCACTTGAAGAAGCTTTCGGAAGCGCATATGAGGGGCTTGAGAAAGCCGCGAGGGAAGGACCTGAACCATTAGTGAAAATTGGTCTATCAGCTGAGTTAGCTGAAGCTCTAACGAAGATCGCGAAGGAGAAGATCAGAATAACAAACGTAAAGGTGAAGGGAACCCTAAACATCTCGTGTAGAAAACCTGACGGCGTTCTCAGAATAAAGAAAGCCCTCGCTGAAGCTAAGAGCATAAAGATTCCAAACGGCTCAAACGTCAGAATCTACGTCGTCTCCCCGCCAAAATATAGAGTTGAAGTGACCGCTCGGGATTATAAAACAGCAAATCTCATCATGCAAAGAGTAACAGAAGCCGCCGTGCAGGGTATAAAGAAGTTCGGGGGAGAGGGGACGTTCGAAAGAGGATAGAAACATATGGGCTGGTTGATGAGAAGATGCTCACAATGCGGGGAATATACGATTAAAAAGGATAAATGCCCCCGCTGTGGAGGAGCAACATACATCCCTCATCCAGCTAAATTTTCGCCGGATGATAAATATGCCAAATACAAGGGTATGATGAGGCAGAAGGCTAGATGAAGAAGACAACAATCATCGAGATTGAGAAGATAAATCCAAAAAAAGCCGTCTTAATAGAAGGGCTGCCAGGACTGGGGCTAGTGGGGAAAATCGCCTCAGAATACCTCATCAAACAGCTAAATGCCAGAAAGGTCGCCGAGATATATTCCCCGCATTTTGCACATTACGTCACGGTGGATAGTGAAGGAAGCCTTAGGCTTCTCAGATTAGAGTTTTATTACTGGAGCAATAGCAAAGGCAATTGTGATCTTATTTTGTTAACTGGAGATTGTCAACCCCAGACGATTGAAGGCCAATACGAAGTAGCTGATGCAATCTTTGATTATGCGATAAGAAACAACGTCGACTTGATAATCACGCTGGGCGGTTATCAAAAAGAAGTTAGGGAAGAACCCAAGATCTTTGCCTCCGCGACAAACCGGGAACTTCTTGAGAGGGCTATGAAATTAGGGGCGAAAAGCAGTCCTTCTGGAAGCCCGGTAATAGGAGCCGCGGGAATACTTGTTGGATTAGCTAAATTCAAGGGGATAGATGCACTTTGTCTTTTAGCTGAGACTTATGGGCATAGACCAGATCCCAGAGCCTCAAAGAGCCTCCTAAATCTTCTCGCAGAGATGCTGCAATTCAATATTGACTTCTCCGATCTGGAAAGGGAAATCTCTAGGTACGAAGAGATTGAAGAAAGAGTAAGAAGAATCCAAGAGCAGAGACGGATGATTGAAAGGAGAAGGCAGAGAACAGAAGGGGAAGAAAAGATTTTCTATATAGGCTGAAGGGAAGGAGCCGCCGGAAAGCCTTTTATTCTCATGTTATACGACGAAGTCGTTTCGCGGCTTCTGATATCTTTTTAGAACTTTCTTTATCTCCTCCAGGTCGCTGATGGCATGGTTTACGGCGCTAACGTGGGAGTTAACCATCTCCGCGATCTCTGACTCTGTAAGCGCCTCCATCAGGTCAGTCTCGATCTGTTCGATGATTACTTCGGTTAGATCATTTCTTCTGTTAATAGACTTCAGATTTTCCAAGATTTTCCTCCGTCTCTCTTCAACAGCCGGGTTCGGAAGTTTACCCATATTTATTCTGTCAGCTATTTCTTGAACGACATCTTCGGCTGATAGTGGCACCGACAATCTTGCAGCTATTTCCCCTCTGGGAGTCAAAAAGACAAGTAAGGGGACGATGTTAACTTCATACAGCTCGGTTAATTCTTCGTTTCTCGGATCATCAATATTGATTAAATGTATGTTTATGTCTCTTCTCTTTTGAGACAGCTTCCTGCTGACGCTTGAAAGCTCATCCTCATCTTCATGCATATCTGAATAGAAATAGATTATCTCAACTTTCTTACTGCTCAAATCTACCTTCTCACCCTATAATGTACCATGAAAAAATAGAGATGCGTTTTTATTGGGCGATGCCGCCCACTCTCTATGCTTTAACAGTGATCTCTCTGACCACACCTGCTGCGATCGTTGTTCCCATGTCTCGTATCGCGAATCTGCCTATTTCTGGAAAATCTGTATAGGTCTCGATTGCTATTGGACGTAGAGGCTGGAACCTCACTAGAGCGCTGTCTCCAGTCTTAAGGAATGCTGGGTTCTCCTCGATTGTCTGTCCTGTACGGGGATCAATCTTCTTTATTAGCTCAGCGAATCTGCATGCAACTTGAGCTGTGTGGGCATGGAGAACCGGCGTGTATCCGGCAGCTATAGCCGTGGGGTGATGGATCACGATGATCTGCCCTATGAACTCTTTGGCAACGGTCGGCGGATTATCTGGATGCCCAACAACATCTCCTCTCCGTATGTCCCTTTTTGATACTCCCCTCACATTGAAGCCGATGTTGTCACCGGGTTCAGCCCTCGGGATTCTCACGTGGTGAGTCTCGATGGACTTCACTTCGCCTACCTTATTCGCTGGCATAAAGACTACCTTGTCGCCCTCCTTTAGTACTCCCGTTTCAACCCTTCCGACAGGAACAGTTCCAACACCAGTGATCGTGTAGACGTCCTGTATGGGAAGTCGCAGAGGCTTATCGATTGGCTTCGGGGGCATCTTAAATGCATCTAAAGCCTCGAATAAAGTTGGTCCCTTATACCATGGCATCTTCTCGCTCTTCTTCACTAGGTTGTCTCCTGTCCATCCGGAAGTGGGAACAAAGTTAATGTTGTCAGGGTTATAACCGACCAGCCTAAGCATTCTAGAGATCTCTTTCTTGATCTCTTCATAGCGTTCTTGACTCCAGTTCACTGAGGGGTCATCCATCTTGTTGATAGCTACTACAAGCTGTCGGACTCCGAGGGTAAACGCTAGAAACGCATGTTCCCTTGTCTGTCCTCCGGGACCTATGCCTGCCTCGAACTCTCCCCTCTTTGCTGAGACGAAGAGTACAGCAGCGTCTGCTTGACTGGCTCCGGTGATCATGTTCTTTACGAAGTCTCTATGTCCGGGAGCATCGATTACTGTGAAGAAGTAATTCGGCGTCTCAAACTTTAGGAATCGTAGATCTATTGTTAGTCCTCGTTCCCTCTCTTCTTTCAAAGAGTCGAGAACCCAAGCGAACTTGAATGTCTCTTTGCCCAGCCTCTCCGCTTCTTCTTCGTACTGCTTGATCGTTCTGTCATCTATTGCTCCAGCTAAGTAGAGTAAGTGGCCCATAGTTGTAGATTTTCCATGATCCACGTGACCGATGATCACTAGGTTCAGATGAGGCTTTTCCTGTTTGCTCATATCTTTATCCTCCAAGCTTTAAGTCATTCTTTTTTATTGAAATCGGTTAAACATCAGCTCAATCCGTTATTTTAAGTTATCGCTGAACAAACTTGAAGTGTCCTCCTGAAAGAAGGCTAAGCGGAATATAATCTTTAAAAATGGCTGTGAAAAACAGGTGTGGCGACAGTAATCGATGAGGTCCCTGTATCACTTTACAAAGATCAGATTATTCAGGGAAGAGAGACCTGAAGAATTATTCATCATTTTTCTTTAAAAAACAAGCAGCCCCAGACTTTTACGCATTATCTTTCAACAAAAATTTTTGATATTAACAGTTTCAGCCTTCTTGAATATTAGGGATCTTTTTCCTTCGAAGGATTTGGGTCACAACTGTCCCGCTAGGTATTAGAATTTCCTCTTTTCCAGTATCCAAAACAAGATGCATTAGCCTAATCTCCTTAACGGTTCCGGTCTGCCCCGCTACGGTTATAACATCCCCATAGGAGAAGGGCCGTGTGATTAGGAGGAACACTCCGGCGATTACGTGCGTCATGATTGTTTGAGAAGCAAAGCCGACAACCATCCCCCCAAAGGAACCCATAGTTAAGGCTGCCGCTGGGCTTACATTGAATATTGATCCAACCAGCCCCAGTAGAATAGCGATGCCAGAGATCTTAGTTAAGCTCCTAATCGCCGCTGCGGTAGGTTGATCAGCAATTCTGGAAGTATAGATATAAACCACTGTACATATGGCATTAACCACGAAGTATCCGAAGACGAAGACTAAGGCCGCCCGTGCATATACAAGAAGAGGCCTTAGAATCGCAAGGGTATCCTCATAGGGCTGTAGGAATGCTGGAACCTCAGTGAACGGTGCCTCCCCGAAGATGAAATTAATGATTGATAGGGAAACTATGAGAATTATTATGTAGAGACCCATTTTGAAGCTGCCGCGGCGGATGCTCTGTATCTTTTCACCTATCTCGTTGACGCTTGAAGGCATATCCATAACACCTTAATTAGTAAGGGAGAACCCACGTAAATAATATTTACGAAGCATAGCCCGGTTTCGTATAGCTGCTGAAAATGAAGGATGCTTCCCTCCTTTCATGAAGAGAACTGGATCAATAAGGCTCATACCCGTAACTAGCATGATAGCTGAGTATAGAAGCCCAAACTAAGCTTTAGGATAGATTTCACCATGAACTATTCAAATCTTCTAGAATCCCTTTCGAAGAAGAATGTTAAGCCAAAGATTTTTTCACGCTTACGCCATGAAGAACGCGTATCTTAGGATTTTACGTACTTCACTCTCGACGTATCCTTCAAGGTTCCGCGCAATATCAAGAGCAGAGATAACTCCGTAAAGAATTCCTTTTCTGACAACGGCAAGCCTTCGAATCTTATGTTTATCCATAACCTTCGCTGCCGTTACTAGATCGGCATCCGGATCAACCTCGATTAGAGGAGTTGACATTATCTCTTTGACCCTTACTTTTTTCGGGTTAAGACCCTTCGCAACAACCTTGTAAGTGATATCTCTCTCGGTCACCATGCCGACTGGTCTACATTGTTTGAGAACGATTGCGCATCCCTTTCCCTTCTCACTTATTCTAGCAGCTGCCTCCGCGACGGAGATACTCTCATCAACTGTGACTATCTCCTCATCCATGGCATCTGATACTTTCAAAATCCCCACCGCAACATCAAGTCTCATCTAACCACATACTACTTGTTTACCAAATAAATGATTTTACATAGAAACAAATGAAAAACTCGGTATATCCATGTCTTCCCATTATTCAGCACTAGCATAACGCTCTAAGCGTGAAGAAGAGAGAAGACGCTTCATCCATTATCTAAAAAGTCCAGTATCTCTGAGATCTTATCTATCGTGTACTTGGATATGATCTCCGGTTCCCTAGGCTCCTCAAAAAATTCTTTCCGTGCTGATGCAGATAAATATTTAGGGGTATTAAAATTCCGCAAAGGAAAGGTTCTATTCGTAGTAGATGAGCTCTTCTCTTTCAAGCCTTCTATGCAGCTTCTCCACAGCTACGTACACATCTTTTTCTTTCTTAGCTCCTGTACACACAAGTTTTCCGCTTGCAAACAGAAGAATGACTACTTTCGGATCGTCCATGCGGTATATCAATCCTGGAAACTGTTCAGGCTCATACATCGTTTTTCCAAGCGTGAAAGCCGCCTGTTCCAAGTCGATCATTCCGCCGAGGTTTGCTGAGGCTACGATGTTCTGAATCTTCAGTTCAGGTTTACCTACGATTACTATTCCGCTTCTTTTCAGCTCATCAATGACTTTCATCACAGCTCCGCGAGCCTCTCTCTCTGACTTCGCTCCAGTGCAGACCATCTTTCCAGAATTAAAGATCAACGTAGCCGTCTTGGGCTTCTTTAATCTAAAAACAAGCCCGGGGAATTGTTCAGGACGGTATTCAACGCCGGGATAGCTCTTTACGACGGCCTTTAAATCGATTCTTTGATTGAGAGTTGCAGATGCAACTACGTTTTCTATTCTAATTTGAGCCTTAACCTTTGGCATTTAATTTTCCCTCTGATGCAAAATCAACTGATAAGACATCAAGCTCCTTATAAAGGATTCCAGTGGAATCATTTATATTTAATGGTTACTCAACGAGGTCCCATTTAATCAGAGGGCTAACATTCACTATTTTTATATTCTTTGATACCCTCTTTATAGTCTATTAGCTCTAGATATAGCAAAGCGATGAGATCAATGGCTATTAGGATCATCCTTAGAGTGATGACGTATCCCCCGACGTATATCTTCGTTTCGTCCAGCCCCCTGAGGATATACCCCACCTTAGGGATCACGAAGATCACCTTTCCAATTATATAATCTTCAGGAACCAGCCAACCGAAGGTTCTGTAATCATCGAAGGGGTTATGGTCTCCCTTCGTGATGAAATACCACTTTCCGTCTTTCTGGATCTTCTTTATAGCTCGATGGACTATCGGAAGGTCGTTTGGATTATTAGGATTGCGAAAAATTATGATGTCCCCATCATCGGGACTCGCATGAATATCCTCGGCTTTTAATCCTCCACGTATTATGAGCAGGTCGCCGATTTTAAGCGTGGGCTCCATGCTTCCAGATATGGGGGTATGTAAAGGCGTGCTCGTCTGAAGCGCAAAAGAGAGTGCCCACCGAAACGCGAAGCTCCCAATAAGAGCAAAGAGCAAAAGCAATACAGCTCCAAACAGTCCGCTTCTTAAAATGCTATCTCTCTTTCGAAGAGGCTTGTCATCGCATAGTTTTTTAGACAACTCGTCATCTCCGATTTGTTCTTATTTTTCTCTGAGGGATGAATCTCCATTGTCTTTCAGATATAGACTCGGCCGCATCCATCTCTCGCCTAGCCTTTTTCCATCGAGGTATATTATATGCATGGATTTAAACAGTAGCTTTCCTAGCGAAGGTGATATACCCCGTATGGCCGGTCATCAACGTTTCAGGCCTAGTTCTACCCTTCTCGATCTGCATCCCTCTAAATAAGGATTCAAAGGTCTCTACTCCGGCAAATCCATTTTTTAGTAGAGCCTCTGTTGTCTTCACAACTTGATCTATTGTCGGGCTGAAGGATATGAAGATCCCGCTTCCCTTCAGAGCGTTATATGCGTGAGGAACAACAAGCCATGGAGTAGCTAAGTCCAAAATTACAGCGTCAACATCTTTCTCTTCAATCTTCTCCGCTAGGTCTCCCTTTTTGAGCTCAACATAATTAATCACGCCGATTCTCTGCAGATTCTTAGCCGCTGTTTCTATGAATTCCTCTCGAATCTCGTAGCTATAGACTCTTCCAGAAGGCTTGACGTAATTTGCTAAGGCTGCAGCTAGAGCACCTGTGCCGGTTCCTCCCTCAACAACTCGGCTTCCCGGTCTTATTCCGCTGAAGAAGACGATCAGCGCGATGTCCTTTGGATATATTATCTGTGTTCTCCTTGAGATTTTGAAGACGTAATCTCGTATGGTAGGCCGGAAAGCTATGAACTCGACTCCTTTACTGCTATGTATCCGTGTGCCGAATTCCTTGCCGATAAGCTCTGTAAGGTCGAGGAAGCCTTTATGGGTGTGAAGCTTCTTGTCTCTTTCAACCTTCACGAGATAGCTTCTTCTCTTATCTAAATAAAGAAGTACATCATCTCCCTCTCGGATTTTATCTTCCAAGCCCAGTCACTAGTCCATTAAGCTTTGCGTCATGCTCTGTCTTTGTTTATGTTTAAACATTATGGTTTTAGAAAGAGCGGCGAGGTCATGAAACCCTATACTTTTTATCTTTTTCAGGCATGACTACTTTGCTTTTTATATCCCTCATGAATCTGCTGAACAGTTTAGGATGGGTTCCATGAATAGGAAATGTTTTCTTCGGGTTCATCGCTCTAAGCGACTCTCGTAGATGAAGGGGAGTAATGTGACCCGAGACGTGAACATGAAATTGGGGCAGGCCATAATGCTCAAGCCAGTTTGTCAGCCTATTGAAGTCTATCTCCATTTCTTCGTTAAAGGGCTCAGAAGACGAGACTATATAGCAGCTTCCAGCATCAGGCTTTATCTCCGTAAGCTCTGTAAGATCATAAAAAGAACATGCTAGAACGATCTCTCTCTGTCTCTCGGCGATCTCATGAGAGTCGACTGTCCTCCCCAAATTCATCGCCTCCTTTTCCCAATGGAAATACCGCTTTTTCTCCTTGCGAAATAGTAGGAGGTCTTGATCATCGATTCTCGGAAGGCTTAGATGAGGATCCTTACTTAGTTGATGCAGCAGATAAGCTTGCCTTAACGTGATCACTAGTTTCCTATTATTCCTTCTAGCGGATTCGTAGAATGACCTAAATCTGTCAACATCCGCACATGCAAAATTCGCCATAACAAGCCCCGATGCCCGTCGAATGATAGAATCCAGTTTCTTCATTACCTCCCACTCAGAAGAAATATCAACTGAGGTCATGTTCGTACTCTCACAGATGGTCACATCTGGACGTATCTCCGAGGATTTAGCTATGAAGTCTTCTGTCAGATCAGGTCTGGAGCCGT
>PIYJ01000034.1 GCA_003601725.1 Candidatus Bathyarchaeota archaeon | reverse complement strand
ATCATTATCTGTATCTTGCCATGCAGCAATATTGTATGTACCGTTTGAAGCCACATAGGGCACAGTGACATCGACCTCATATACTTTAGTTGTACCCTCAACTGGAGACTCAACAGTGGCTAGAAGATTATCTGTATCAGGATCAGGTGGTACACTCGTGCACCAGTATAGCTTAACTGGGAAGGTTTCGTTGATGGCTGTTGGCGCTGTGCCGTTGACCGTAACTGTGACTCCTATTGGTCCTGTAGTTGGGGATATTACATCGATTAGATCAGTTGCCTGTGCCTGAACGGTTGGTAATGGGAATGTCAATATGGAAGCTATCAGGATTGTCGCTATCAATGATGATAATATCTTCTTAATTCAATTGGTTTCTCTCCTTTCTTTCCAAATTTGTGTTTAAAGATTTTGATTGCCCAGCATTTATATTTTATGTCAACAAATCTTTATCCGCATTGGGATTTGTATACATCTTTTTTTGATTCATTTCCAAAAAATGCGTACGAAACTTTAACGTTTAAACTCTAAAATTATGATTCCTTTCATGTGATCGCTTCTTGCTGTTTCATAGCCCATGCCATGAAAGACGCCTTCAATATATTTTAGAAGAGTCTCCGTTCCCTCCTCCGTGAGAATCGTTGAGAAACATCGGAATCTGATGAGTCCTTCTTCCTCTTTAACCTCAACTTCGCTTAAGTCCCATCTAGAGCCCTCCAAGAAGCCCTTAAAGGCTTCAACCGGATCTTCGAATCTTTCTTTCAGATACTTTCCATGAAGAATCCCACTTTCATACCATCTTTCCTTAAGCTTCTCCCCTTCATCTTCGTAAACTGCTTGAATAAGACGGTTGAATACTTCCAACGGAACGAAGACTCCACCAAGTATCTTATTCGCATACATGACCCCCAACAGTTTTGAAGCATCTTCGAGACTGTAACCCATCTCTCTGGCTGAAAGGGCAAGCTCCAAAGATTCCTCGACGAATGCTCCTAGAGACTTCCCCTCGCTCCTCGCAAGCTCCATCGCCTTCCTAATGAGATCTTCCGATACATAGACGAGCTTCTTACTCTTCGACATCTGCCTCCTTCCCAACGGCTTTAAGCCTCATCATTCCAGCGGAGACCTCTCTGCTTGTAACCTCATAGCCAAAAGTCTCCAATGCCCCTTCAAGAAAGGACGAGTATAAAACCGTATATGATTCCGGAAGCCTCGGGCTTATAATCCGAATGGAAACAACCTTTCCATCTTCCTCAATCGTTAACTCCGGAACATTCCAAGTGTAAGCTTCCAAGCTTCTTTTGAAAGATTCGAATGGCCTTTCCAATCCGGCCGTAACATACCTCTTAGCAAGCCAAACCCCAGCTTCAAACCATCTTTTTAAGGCTTCATCCCTCGATTTCTCATAGGCTAATTCAGCCATGTCATACCATAAAGACTCAAGCCCAAGTATGAAACCGTCCTTCTTAGCGTTCTCAAGAATCCATCTCTCCTCAAATATCCTCCTAAGGTTGACACCCGCATCTTCCGCCTGAACCGCCAACTCATTCACTAAGCTATACAAGGTGTAACCATGCTGCTTCGCTATGCTGCTCAATCTGTTAACCAAATCCTCCCTAGCAAAGAGGCTCTTCCTCTTAACCTTCATCAGCCAGACAACCCTCTATTTTTATGAAAAGACTGAAGGATTTAATTAGCATTATCTAAACTTGCTATGTAAACATAGCTTAATCAGACATATCAAATAACCATTCAAAACAAAGCGACGGAGACCCTCTCATTTAACTATAAAAGGAGATGCAAAGCCGGAATCAAATATGCATATATCGCTGGCAAACATCCCTATGTAAACCTTAAATTTTACTGGACGAACGATATACTCGTTAAGATTTCTAGGGAGCAAAGATAAATGTCCAATACTGGAAACAAAGATTCCTTACGTCAAATTCCTTATATCAAGGAGCTTGAACGAGTCGCAGTTAACCTTCTTAGAAAGAATCAAAACAGTAAAGAAAGATTAAAGGAGATCCTTGAGGAATATGCCAGCCGATACGCGAGAGAATATAATATTAGAGCTTGAGAATGTAGGCTGCCTAAAGAGGCTACGTATAGAGTTCAAGCCTGGACTTAACATAATCAAGGCCCCCAACGCCTCTGGAAAGACCACCATAATCAGAGGGTTCTCCTGCATGTTCTCAGATAAAATTCCCCCTTCACATGTCCTATCCTTAGACGAGCTGAATGGAAGAATCCGAGTGCACTATGATGGGAGAATCTACGAAAAGACCTTGAGAAGAACCCCGTCAGGTCAAGTTATGGCGCAGGGGGATATGCTTCCCTTCACTGATCCCAGAGCCTTCGACGCCTGCGTCGCCTTAGCCGAGACCGGAGTGGTGCATAGAATCACAGGAGGCAACGTAGTCTTCCGCAAATATCTCGAAGAGCTCTCATACGGAAACATCTACAGCGCAGTGATCAACGCATCTCAAGAACTCATAAACAAGTACGGCCGAAAACTGGCCGGGCCAAGCTTTAGAAACTTCGAGATGTTACCTCTTCTCTTGACTGAACTAACAGATCTTCATATCAGAAGAGACCAGATCAAGCAGAAGATTGAAGATTTAAAATCCAGCCATGAAAGTAGGATTCAAGAAATACATGATCAAATAGAAAAGAAATCTTCTACTCTCTCGAGGGAAGAGACTCATCTCTCGCAGCTCACTAAAAACCTCTCTTTAGAGAAAGAGAGAGAAGAGCAACTTCAAGAATTACTGAATCTCACTGATAGATCCTCAGAGGTCGCAATCAGCATAAATAAAGGAATAGCCTCCTCTAGAGAGAAACAAGAAAGACTCAAGATGGAGATCGAGACTCAAACACGCCTTGTTGAAAGCCTCAAAAGCGACCTCGAAGCGCTGAGAGACCTGCTGAAAAAAGAAGAAGAGACAGGTCCCCGCGGACTGAGAGATCTCGAGAGACGACTTAAAAACATCAACAAAATGATCATATTGAAAGAGGAAGAGATCCAGCGGGCTGAACGCTTCCCCCCAGACGACGAAGAGTATCCAGGAAGGCTAGTTGTTGACGTCCGCTCTGAGATTCTCAGAAAGATTGAATGGCTCGAAAAGGTGACGGAATACTTCCAAGAAAAGTACATGCGACGGATGACAAGCGCGAGGCGAAGGTTCAACAGCAACGTCACGAGGGCTTTCCGGGAGCTTGGACTTAAAGGATTCGAAAATGTCTTTCTAGACCAAAATTTTGCCCTTCATGTTATGCGAGAAGGCAGCATTCGGCAGCCTATTGAAACCTTAAGTGCGTCTGAGAAGCTCACGATCAGCCTGATATTGATGCTGGCTGCAAAGGAGACTTTCCTGCCTGATTTTCCTCTCTTCATAGTGGACGAGCTGACTTTGAGTTATGATCCGGAAAGATTCTGGCGAATTATGAATTACATCAAAAGACGGGTTCCATACGTCATAGTTACATCATTAACTTCCAGCCTAACGGGCAAGCCTGAAGTAATTCATGAGCCCTAGAGGAGGAATACTCTCAAATAAGAGTTGAAATAAATCAGTTGTGGAAGGGTGGATGATTTGAGTTCATGGAAGCAGACATTCGAGACTGTGAGCCAAGAGCTTGAGATGGCGAACAGGAAAAAGCAGGCATTAGAAGACTTGTTAGCTAAGAATCGCATGTCACGTCCAACCTATGAGCATCTATTAAGGGGACTTGAAGAAGAAATCAACAGGCTGAAGACCCATCAAAAATCATTAGCTAAGAATATGACGGAGAGAGTGAAGGAATTGCAGAGACAGATAAGCCTCATTGAGATGTTCTTAACGAGCCTTGAACTTCATCGTATAGGACAAGAAGTAGATGAAGAGACATACACTCATCAGAGAGATATCTTGACAAACGGATTAGAAGCATCAAAGATCGAATTAAAGCAGATAGAGAACGCCTTAGACAAGATAAGCAAATAGACTCCCTCAAAATTTTTCATGAGAAAGACAGATCGACATCTCTTTTATGACGAGTCCTGCTAGTCTATAAACCGTTCATATGAATAAGCTTAATTGATCTGGCGATATCCGTATTTCAGAAAGGGGGGAGTATTCGACTTGAAGGGAGTGATTCTTCACGGAGGCCACGGAACAAGGCTTCGGCCATTAACCCACACCGGGCCGAAACAGCTAATCCCAGTCGCGAACAAACCGATCTCTCAATATGTGCTTGAAGATCTAAGAGACTCAGGGATAAAAGAGATTGCCATAATCCTTGGGGACGTATACCCCGAGAAGGTGAAGGAATATTATGGGGACGGAGAGAGATTCGGCGTCCGCATCACCTATATTCACCAAGGAGAACCAAGAGGAATCGCGCATGCTGTGGGTCTCTGCGAGGATTTCGTAGAAGAAGCTTTCGTCGTCTACTTGGGGGATAATCTACTCAAGGGCGGAATATCCAGTTACGTGAAGGAATTTTCTGAATCCGACTTGGACGCCATGATTCTCCTATGTGAAGTTGTCAAGCCTCAACTATTCGGCGTCGCAAAGTTTGATGACGAAGGCAAACTTGTCGGGCTGGTTGAGAAGCCCAAGGTTCCCCCGAGCTCCTACGCGTTAACCGGCATATACTTCTTTAGACGCGCAATATTCGACACCATCAGAAGATTAAAGCCATCCTGGAGAGGCGAACTTGAGATAACTGAGGCCATTCATCTGCTTTTAGTGAATGGCTATAAGGTAGATCATCGTATTGTGAGCGGATGGTGGAAAGATACTGGAACCCCGGATGATATCCTTGAAGCAAACAGACTTGTCCTTGACGAGTTGCAGACACGGATCGACGGCACCGTTGAGAATCAATCTTCCCTGCAGGGACGAATAAGTCTGGGCTCCGGATCTATTGTTAAAAGCGGCGCGTTGATAAGGGGCCCGGCGGTGATTGGTGAAGGCTCAATGATTGAGGGAGACGTGTATATTGGGCCTTACACGAGCATAGGGAACGGTGTGGTGGTTATAAAGAGCGGCGAGATTGAGAACAGCATAGTCATGGATGGATGCGTCATCGATGTAAATGACCGGATAATAGACAGCATAATAGGACCGAATACAAGAATCGTACTGGACAGAGAGTCAAAACCCAGCGGGAGAAGATTCATAATCGGCGAATCGTCACAGATAATCTTTTAACCCCAGTGATCCGTATGATCGCTCTTGTAACTGGAGATACAGGATTCATCGGAAGCAACATGAGAGACTTTCTCATAGAGAAAAATATCGAGGTCATCGGATTCTCACGTAGAAGAGGATTAGACATCTTCAATACGGATCAACTTCGGAAAGCAGTGAAGAAATGCGATATAGTTTATCATTTCGCAGCTGAAGCGAAACCAGGCGAAAGCGTTCTGAACCCTGTTCACACCGTTGAGGTGAACCTCAAAGGCTCCTTGAATGTCTTGGAAGCATGCAGAAAAATCGGGGTTCCCCTTGTTTACCCAAGCAGCTGCGAGATTTATGGAGACTCTAAAGTTCCAATAAAGGAGGATTTCCCGATCAATCCTCCTAATCCTTATGCTGCTTCGAAGGCAGCTATAGATAGGTTATGCTATACGTATTATAGATGCTACGGGTTAGACGTGAAGATCTTGAGGCTTTTTAATCCTTACGGTCCTCGTCAACAGCTTAACAAGATTATGCCGACCTTCTATTTTAAGGCTGTAAAAAATGAGCCGATAACTGTTTACGGGGATGGAACTGATACGAGAGACTATGTGTACATCGAGGATATAGTTAAAGGGTTATGGCTGGCTAGAAGGCTGCCCGCCGGCGAGGCTGTTAACCTAGCAACCGGCAAGGCGACGACAAATCTTGAAGTTGCACAGTTAATCAAAGAAATCGTCGGCAGCAAATCAGAAATCATCTTTGTGGATTACCCGAAAGCCTTCGGAGGTATAAAGAATCAAGTAGGCTCATACGAGAAAGCTAAACATTTGATCGGTTGGAAGCCTGAAACCAGCCTAAGGGAAGGATTAAAGAAGACTATAGAGTGGCTTAGCCGGATAGATTTGGAGAAATAATTAATGAACGAAGAGACTTTGCGTGATGAGATCTTCAAGCTCGTGAAGAGAATCTTCGAGCTCCGCTCCTCCGCGGATAAATTTAGTCCAGGCGTGGATATGGTCCGCTATGCAGGAGCCGTCTATGACGATGAAGAGATAAAAAACATGATAAATGCGATTCTCGACGGCTGGTTCGGAGTCTCCAAATACGCCCGCAGATTCGAATCTAGATTCTCAAGGTTTCTAGGCGTAAAGAGAACGATCATAACGAACTCGGGTTCCTCAGCTAACTTGCTGGCCGTCTCCGCCCTGCTTTCCAGCCAACTCAGCGAAAATGAGAGGCTTAAACCTGGAGACGAGGTGATAACGACAGCGTTAACCTTCCCTACGACGCTTAATCCTATAATACAGAACGGTTTAGTCCCGGTCTTTCTAGATGTAGACCTCGAGACCTATAACATCCGAGCTGAAGACCTAGAAAAGGCATTATCAAAAAAGACAAGGGCAATCTTTATTCCTCACACTCTTGGAAACCCAAATGAGATGGATGCAATATGCGACTTCGCAGAGGATCATGACTTGTTCTTGATTGAAGACGCATGTGACGCGCTTGGATCAAAGTATGACGGAAGACACGTCGGCTCATTCGGGGACTTCGGAACCTTCAGCTTTTACCCGGCGCATCAGATCACGATGGGGGAGGGAGGAGCAATAGTGACAAACGATAGGAGACTCGCGGATATCGCGCTTTCCCTTCGAGATTGGGGACGGGCATGCGTCATGCCTATCTGTGATCCCTCCCGCTGTCCAGATAAAGAATGCCCCAAAGCGATACGCAGCGAGAAGGCCGTCAACCCGTATGGGCTTCCCGGGGATTATGATAAAAGATACACCTATGTGAATATCGGCTACAATTTTAAGCCAACCGAGATTCAAGCTGCTATGGGTCTGGCTCAATTGGAGAAGCTACCGGGCTTCATCGAAGCGAGGAAGAAGAACTTCAAGTTATTGTATGAGGGGCTTCTAGAATATGAAGATCTTTTCATGCTTCCAAGATGGCTGCCTAAGAGTGAGCCGTGCTGGTTCGCCTTTCCATTGACCATCCGAGATACCGCTCAGTTCACACGTAGAGAGATTGTTGAGTGGCTTACTAGGCGAAGAATAGAGGCCAAGATGATCTTTTCAGGTAATATTCTCAAGCATCCTGCCTATAGGAGCATCCGTTGTCGATTGGCTCAAGAGTTAACCAATAGCGATTTTATAATGTGGAATTCATTCTTTGTAGGAGTGTATCCCGGGCTGACCGAGGAGAAGATTGAATATATAATTGAGACATTTAGAAGTTTCATCAGAAAGAATCGTTAATGAGAGGAAAAGTTATGCGTATACTCGTTACCGGCGGGCTTGGCTTCATAGGAACAAACTTCATAAGGCATATGCTTTCCGAGGAGCCTCAAGTTGAGATCGTTAATCTTGATAAGATGGGGGTTGGATCTAACCCTAAAAACATGGAAGACTTGGAAGACATTGCGAATTACACATTTATCAAAGGGGACATCTCCAACTCGGACTTGATAAACAGCGTCATAAAGGATATAGATGCCGTCGTAAACTTCGCGGCGGAGACGCATGTTGATAGAAGCATAAAGGACCCTTGGGCCTTCGTTCAAAGCAACATTCTAGGCACGTTTACGCTTCTCGAATCGATCCGTAAGCACAACAGATCCGTGAACTTTGTGCAGGTCTCAACGGATGAGGTCTACGGTGGGATTCAAAGAGGCTCCTTCCATGAGTTTGATAGGGTTAACCCTTCGAATCCATACTCAGCCTCAAAAGCCTCAGCTGATATGCTTTGTTTAGCATACAATAAGACTTACGGTTTAGATGTGAAGATAACGCGGTGCACAAACAATTTTGGGCCTTACCAGTTCCCCGAAAAGCTGATACCGAAGACCATAATCCGAGCTCTCAAGAATCTTCAGGTGCCCGTTTATGGAACCGGAGAAAATATTAGAGATTGGATATATGTGCTTGATCACTGTGAAGCTATACGGCTTGTTCTGAAAAACGGGAGATCCGGAGAGATCTATAACATTTCCTCAGGCAACGAAGTACCGAACATTAAAGTTGTCAAAGAGATCCTTCGATATCTCGGCAAAGACGAAGATTTAATCTCCTTTGTAGAAGATAGACCGGGTCATGACGTGAGATACAGCCTCGACTCATCGAAGATAAGATCCGAATTAAGCTGGAAACCGAGACATAATTTTTCCTCAGCGTTAAAAGAGACCGTTAAATGGTATGTAGAGAACGAATCTTGGTGGAGACCATTAGCAACCGAGGAGGTTCTTCACCCGGCGCCGTGGAAACTCCACTTACATCCTCATGAGAGAAATGACTGTTAATATTCAATTACCAATGATAGAATTCAATTTCTTAGCGGACCGCTTTCTTCTACAACTCTTGTAGTCCCTTTGGAGCTTCTTTCAAGCTGGAATGAAGTTGCCTCTCAAAAGATTCATTCTCAACTCTTTTCAATATATGGAACGAAACGATTAACACCCACCATTCAGAGATTCAATATTTACTAAAGCCTTGCAACGAGCCGAAAAACATCACATTTAAATTATTAGTTTACGTTCATAGCTTGAAAACATCAAGATAATGCTTAAATAGGCTGGTAAAGCTCATAAAAGACCCGTCTAGGTGAAAAATTTGAGCAGAGGAAGAGAGACTCAGCGTGCAGAGAGACTTGAAGAATGGACTCCGCGTACAAGACTAGGCCGCCTCGTCTTAGAGGGCAAAATATCCTCTCTGGAGGAGGCCTTCGCTGAGGGAATGAAGGTGCGAGAGCCGGAGATAGTTGACATGCTTCTCCCAAATCTTCAAGAGGAGGTCATTCACGTCAGCATAGTTCAGAAGCAGACCGACGCCGGAGAGAAGACAAGGTTCAAATCCATAGTGGTTGTGGGAAACGGCGACGGATACATAGGCTTGGGCTCTGGGAAGGCCGCTCAAGTTCGCACCGCCATAGAAAAAGCAGCTAGTGACGCTCGGCTTAATATAACGCTGGTTCGAAGGGGATGCGGTAGCTGGGAATGCGGATGTGGAGAACCACATTCTTTGCCATTCGAGACTGTTGGCAGATCCGGTTCGGTTGTAATTCGGATTATTCCTGGCCCTCGAGGTTTAGGGCTTGTAGCAAGTGAGATTGCTAAGGTCATATTGAGACTTGCGGGGATCAAGGATTGCTGGACTAGGAGTTATGGTCAAACAAGAACGGTTCCCTCCTTTGCCTATGCTGTTTTCGACGCTCTTAAGAAGACTTATGAGATTGTGACTCCACTGGATTGGATGTGAAACGCATGGAAAAGGGCAAGAGATGCTTAGCTGTCGTTCGGATCCGAGGCACGGTTAATGTAAGAAAGGAGGTTGAAGATACCTTAAGGATGCTTAATCTCGAACGTAACTGTCATGCCACGCTTATAGATGATCGGCCATCCTTCCTTGGGATGCTTAGAAAGGCTCAGCACGTTTTAACTTGGGGTGAAGTCTCAAAGGAAACGATTGGTCTCTTGTTGAAAAAGAGAGGCAGGATTGTTGGAAATAAGAAGCTCACGGATGAATACGCCGAAAAGATCGGGTATGATTCGCTGGATGCCCTTGCAGAAGCAATATATAACTTAAAGGTTGAGTTGAAGAACCTTCCCGGGGTTAAACCGGTCTTCCGTCTTCATCCCCCGAGGAAAGGATATAAGGGGACCGTGAAGAAAAGCTACACCGCAGGGGGAGAAGCAGGGTATCGAGGGGAAGCTATCAACGAGCTCATACGGAGAATGATATAGAATAATCTGATGAGGGGAACCATAGAGATGCCGCATAAACTTAGGAAGATTAGGAAAAAACGCGGATCGAGAACCCAGGGCTATGGAAGAGTAGGACAGCATAGAAAAAGCGGAAGTAAAGGCGGAAGGAAAGTAGGTAGACATAAACATGGATGGAGCTATGTGCATAGGTACGAGCCGGATTATTTCAAAAAGAAACGGCTGAAGTCCTTGACGGATAAATCTGAGATCAGAACGATCAACCTGAAGGAACTAGAGGAGATCGCGCTTCAGGAATCTTCGAGGAAAGGAAGAAAGATTATTCTCGATCTGGAAAAGATGGGTTACGACAAACTTCTCGGGGCAGGAAAGATATCATTACCTGTCTCAGTTAAGGTTCCAGCATGGTCAGAGACCGCTCAGAAGAAGATAGAAGCGGCAGGCGGGGAAATTTTGATGGATCATTCTTAAATAACCTTGCATCGAAAATAGATCAAGATTTAAATTAACTAAAATAATAAAAGGGCCAGAGGGAGACGCTTGGCCGGAAGATTCCTCAAAGCATTCGCGCCTCTTATAAGGATTATGCCAGAGGTCAGAAGCCCGGAAAGGAGAGTTAATTTTAACGAAAGGCTTTTTTGGACGGGCATAGCTCTCGTGATCTTTCTTGTCATGAGCGAAGTTCCGCTTTATGGATTAGGCGGAGGGGGAGGGGACAGCTTAGCCTACTATCGTGTGATCTTCGCATCGGCTCAAGGTACACTGATGGAGCTCGGGATAGGCCCGATAGTTACGGCGGGACTCATATTACAGATGATTGCCGGCTCAAACTTCATTGAAGTCGACTTTTCAAATCCAGAGGATCGTTCGCTCTTTACAGGCGCAAGTAAAGTACTCTCAATGATTCTAACTGCTTTTCAAGCGTCAGCCTACATAATAAGCGGGTTATTCGGCAACTTGAAGTTTACACAATCCCTCATAATATTTGCTCAGCTGCTTGCAGCCGGTTTGATCATAATGCTTCTTGATGAGATGATACAGAAAGGATGGGGAATTGGAAGTGGAATAAGTCTTTTCATCTTAGCAGGAGTCGCGCGGCGAATCATGCTTAGTTGTTTTTCAGTGATGCCTGTAGGTGGAGGATCGGAGCCTGTAAGAGCATACGGGATTATATCAGCTCTCATACAGACGGCTGTTTCCGGGGGAAGCTTTGATCATCTCATCCTTAGTCACGTAGGGTACCCAAGCATAATAGGCCTTATGACAACCATAGGTGTTTTTCTCTTCGTCATATACGCGCAGGGAATCAGAGTTGAACTCCCAATAGCCCATTCGCGTTTCCGAGGATTCAGAGGGAAATATCCAATCAGCCTACTCTATGTTTCCAACCTGCCAGTCATATTCGCTTCTGCCCTTTTCGGCAATATATACATGTGGTCACAATTCTTATGGAACAACTATAAGGACAGCGCGTGGGCGCAGTACATAAGCCTCCTGGGGAGATTTTCATATGAAGAGAGAAGACTCGTACCCGTTGGAGGCCTCGCTTATTATGTTACCTCGCCTACACGTGGCTTTATAGATGTTATGGAGAATCCCGTTCGATACCTGATTTACGCCGGCATCCTCATCTTCTTCTGCATAATCTTCTCAGCTATTTGGCTGGAAGTCGGCGGTTTAGACCCAAGGACAGTTGCAAAGCAGCTTGTTGACTCTGGAATGCAGATTCCAGGTTTTAGAAGATCAGAGAGGCCTATAGAGGCAATCTTAAGACGTTACATACCGGTGGTTACGATACTCGGCGGATTGATAGTAGGCTTACTCGCGGTGGTTGCAGATTTCTTCGGTGCCTTCGGCACGGGAACGGGCATTCTGCTTTCAGTAAGCATAGTGTACCAGTACTATCAGCAGCTGATGAGGGAGCGCATAGAGGAGATGTATCCAAGTCTCAGGAGATTTCTAGGGGGTTAAAATGCAAATGATAGATTCTGTCTTTTTCTATGGTATGGCGGTCTTCTTGACTTCGCTTTTGATGGCCTTCCTGTCTATTTGGATTCGTCAAAGATTCGTGAATCAGGAAGAACTCATGCAATGGCAGAAAGAGGTAAAGATATGGAATGAAGAAAAGCAGAGGGCTACGAAGCTAGGAGACAAAAAGCTCCTTGCAAGGCTTAAGCGTCGAGAAAAACGAATTTTACAGATCCAGTCGAAGATGCTTAAAAGACAAACAGTTACTCTCGTCTTAAACATGGGCATGTTCATAGGAGTCTGGCAGATCCTAATCTTCTATTTAGGTAACAAGACCGTAGCTTATCTTCCCTTCTCAATTCCGCTACTAACAGGTCCTCCTCCCTATCCTATAAATCTATTCTACTGGTACATTATATGCTCCTTCCTATCGACTACTATTGCTTCTCGCATTCTAGGCGTGCCGATGGGATTAGGCACTCAGCCGCAGACAAAACAATAACCAAAGGAGAAAACGTTAAAGTGGCTTCAGATTCCGCTATAGGGAACAAGAATAAACTGGTTATCTGCATATGTGGAATGGCGGGTTCGGGGAAAAGCACAGTAGCTAAAAGGATTGCTAGACATTATGGGTTGAGATACTCTTCGGGAGGAGACGCTTTGAAGGCTGTTGCAGCCGAGTTAGGTTACAGGACCAGTGGGGAAGGCTGGTGGGAAACTGAAGAAGGAATCCGCTTCTTGAAAGAGAGATCAAGGAATCCCGAGATAGATCGAAGAGTAGACCAGAAGCAGCTAGAGTGGGCTAAAGAAGGCGGGATAGTCTTTGACAGCTGGGCTATGCCTTGGCTTTTAAGAGATGGATTCAAAGTCTGGCTTGAAGCCTCCGAGGAGGTAAGAGCCCACCGTATAGCAGAAAGAGACAAGTTAACCCCGGAAGAGGCCTTGAAGTTTCTGAGGGAAAAAGAAGCTAGGACGAAAAGGATCTATAAGAAGCTCTATGGATTCAGCTTAGGGGAGGATTTTTCACCTTTCCATCTAATAATCGATGTGAATCTTCTCAGCAAAGACGAAGTCTTCGAAGCGTTACGCTTAGTGATTGACCGCTTTGTTTTAGGCCGAGAAGATTCCTCAATCTGATCCAGCTGTCAATATTCATCTGAGGATGGGAAGTTACCTATTTAAGTTTCAAGCAAGAAATAGATCTGCAACAGTGGTCTCTGAAAGAGATATGGATCATTTAATATCACTGAACATGAAATTGATTTATTCATAAAGGCTGTGAAAATAAGATCTTTGGACTCGTTGAAGGGAAGGGATGTTGGGAAGAGCCGCGTATAAAGTTAAAGGAGGCAAACTAATCAAGGTTCAGCTTACATCAGAGGGCAAAAAGATAAAGAACATAAAGATCACGGGAGATTTTTTCCTGCATCCAGAAGAAGTCATCGATGATATAGAACAAACGTTGGAAGGGCATCTATTAGATGAGCAGGAACTAAGCCGCCTTATAAGAGCTGTTTTAGCAAGCAAAAATGCAGTCTCGCTTGGAGTGAGCCCGGAAGACTTTGCCAGATGCATCATGATGGCATGTGAGAAGAATGAGTGAGAAGTGGCGACTCTTAGATACGGGTCTAAACGATGCCTTTTATAACATGGCTCTTGACGAAGCGATAGTAATCGCGAGATCGAAGAATCTTGTGCCTAACACCATCAGGTTCTTCAGGTGGAGCCCTTCAGCAGTCTCAATCGGCTATTTCCAGAGCATGGAAGAAGAGGTCGACATCAAAGCATGCGATGAGATGGGTATCGATTACATAAGGAGAAGAACAGGTGGAGGAGCCGTGTATCACGACACAGAGGGCGAGTTAACCTACAGCATAATTGTCGACGAGAATCACCGGTTAATCTCGAGGGATTTCCAAGAGACCTATAGAACTTTATGTTCAGGTCTAGTTTTAGGGTTACGTCAACTCGGGGTGCCGGCGGAATTCAAACCTATAAATGATATTGTGGCTCGGGGGAAAAAGATATCTGGCAATGCTCAAACGCGTGGAATGAGCATCGTGCATCAGCATGGCACAATCCTTAGGAAGGTTGATCCGGCCTTAATGTTTAAAGTTCTGAAGGTCCCAAGTGAAAAGATACGGGACAAATTGATAAGGTCCGTTGAGGAAAGAGTCACATCCATTAACGATGTTCTGGGGAGAGATATGAGCTTTAGAGAGCTAAAAGATGCTCTTATTAAGGGCTTTGAGGATTCCTTTGGAATAAAGCTTATGCCTGGGAGCATAACGGATTTCGAGGAAGATGTAGCTCAAAGATTGAAAGTCGAAAAGTATGCTTCTAGGAAATGGAACTTTAGGAGATAAAAACAGGAATCATTTTTGGATCTTTTCGTTTCTTTTTTATTCCGTCACCGTGTTCTCTAGGTAAGCGGATACACAAGAAATAAAATTTGTCATATCTATTGTAAATACAGATTCATATGACGAGAAAAAGATCCGTTATAGAGATATACTTGGACGTTCTGAAAGCAGTCAAATCTGGCACACGTAAGCCGACAAATATCATGTATAAGTGTAACCTAGCTTGGAAACCTTTCAAGCAGATTTTAGATTCCCTCGTAGAGAATGACCTTTTAGAGATAAATCAGAAAGGCAAAAGAAGAACGTACCATCTTACTGAAAAAGGAAATGAGGCTCTAAAATACTTTGAGACTGCACGATCCCTTCTGGTAACGCTCACAAAATCAACCAGCGAAAAACAAACAGTAGCCCTTGCATAATTTACGTCCATAAAGGGAATAGACTCCTTTTCCGCTGAGATTAAGAAGGAAACATTAAATCTATCAGCCAACCCGTGAAATCGCCAAAGAAAAGAGCTATGATAAAACCGACCGTTACAAATATTAAGAATGGGAGACCCGGCGTTGCCCATATCTGCCCGTTAATCTCTTCAAGGTCCCTCGGAATCTCCTCCTCAAGCTGAGGTGAAACCTTTAGATGCCTGGTGATCCCCCCGTTCTTATCTCTGACTAAATATTCCAAAGGAAGATAGTGAGCGCCGCTCTTTATCTTTTCCATGTCCACTTTGATCCCGGTCATGAAGACGACGATTTTTCTCCAACGAGGCTCATGTTCAAGTCCTTTGAACATCTCTTCTTTGAGTTGCACATATCTAATCAGGTTGTGACAAAGGATACCCAGGACAAGCATTGATGATGCGAACACAGCGTTCACTAGAACCGCCAGTGGAAACAGGGGAAGCATAACGTTAAATCGCGTGAGAGAAAACTCGGGATAAACTGGAATCGTGATGGAGAGACATATCAGAGCCTTTGCGTCAGCTCCTCCAAAAAAGCCAGCGTAGAAGAGAAGAAGAGAGATCCCAGTTGTGAATCCGAGGGAGACAGCCCAATAGAGGAAGATTGATAATGCTTTCCCAGCGGCATATTCCAAGTAGTACTGGATGAAAGTTAAAGTGAATCCTATCGGGGCGAATAATATCCACATGCGGTTTGAGACTTCTCTATATTTGTAGTCATACCATGAAGAAGCCAAAAGAAAGGAAAGGCTCATCAACACGCGGAGAATCTCAATCCCGTAGAGAGTCTGGGTCATCAAGATCTTATCCTCAGAGATCAACATGATCTTTGCTTACTAAATAATAATATCTTACTTATGGACGCCGAGACTATTTTGCGCCATTAAACTAAGGACGCTTTGATTCATATAGGTAACCATACGGACTTTCGCAATTCAGTTTCGAAGAAATAGCATCATCGTTTTCATTATAGATCTGCAGCGCATATTTAACCAACAGATATTTGGAATATTCCATTGGTATATACCGGAAGGCTAGACCGCATCTTCATAACTCATTTATCAATAGAAGACACTGAACTTCTCTCAAAGGTGAAAAGCAGTGAAAAAAAGCATAATCGCCGAAAAGAGGGCCCTAAGCCCAGTGATCGCCAC
>PIYJ01000033.1 GCA_003601725.1 Candidatus Bathyarchaeota archaeon | reverse complement strand
GCTGAATTCAATCCAGCAAAACTATTGATTATAAATCTACGTTTGAGGCACGTTTTATGTCTTCAGAAATCCTTAATATATCATCATATTTCATGTTAGGACGAAAAGTCCAGACCGAAGATCATATTCAAGAAGGATTCCTTCCCCTACGTTGAAGTAGTTATAAAGCTTTTCATGTCTGTGTAGCGCACCTACGCACAAATCGAAATATCTTCTTTAAGCTTCAACTCTTCTCCAGTGGGAAAAATGAGGCTCAGAAAAATCAATGAGAAAGCGCTCAGCACAGTGGTTACCACATTGATAATCTTGGTTGTCTCGGTTCTTCTCGCAGGCGTCGTCACGATGTACGCGATAAACATAACCTCCACGAGAACCCAACAGGAAGACTTGAGACTCTCAAAACAAGAAGTGTGGTATAACGTTACAGGCAGCTATGGATACGCAGCTTTCACGATAGATAATGTTGGCGGAAGAGACGTCGTCATAGACAAGATTCAAGTCAGAGGTGTTGAAGCCGGCTGGAGCACCGTGGCCTACTTGAGGCTCAGCTCGTCCGTCAGCGGCTCTCTCATATGCCCCAACGGGTCCTACTCAAGCAGTCTACCAGCAGCTAATTTTACATACGTCTCAGGTACAAAAGGCGATTTCAGCACGGCCTCTAACGATATACCGCTACATTCAGGCGACACACTAGTGATCTACATTAAGAATCCGGACAGCATCAGCGCAAATGACATCGGCACCACAGTAGGGATAACGGTATTCACAGAGAACGCTCAGTACTACGTTGAATGCAATGTGAAAGCAGCTGAAAATGTTTAGACAGATCCTCGATGAGCGCGCGCGCCAGTAAATCCTCCCCTCCTTTTTTATGTTTTCAACTGTTGACTCGTGATGAAACATGAGAAGTAATATACTGAATAAAGGTCTTGCCACGCCTGTTTCACTCTCCTTTCTCATCTTCTCATTTACCATACTCACAATGGCAACTTACTATGTTGCCATGTCTTCGGTAAGCGTCAGGTCAAGCAGGCTTAGCTACGCCGCGGCTAAACAGGACATGTTAGCCTTAGAGAATGCGATTCGTTCAGTAAGCTGGTCTCCCGGGTCATCCGTGGTTAAGGAATTTCAGGGTCACGGAGGAGAGTTCGAGACGAAGCCTAATTATCGGAGATTGATAATAAACGTCTCACTCGGCTCAACATCAGAGATAGTCTTCAACTCTACTGTCGGCTATGTGAGATATGAGCTTCCAGAAGCAGACCGAGGTGAAGTCGACTGGTATCTTCAGGGCGACGCGGAACCCCTCGTGAATAAAAGTTTTCTAGACGTAGCTCAAATGTATATTCGAGTTAATGACGACTCTCAAGAGATCTATCTGGGTTATCGTCCTCTCGCAATCTCATTTCTCGATTCTTCTCAGAATGGCCAGGTAAACGTCATCAGAATATTCATTATCAATCTGAATTCTTCAGAGAGCCTTCTGTTCACCGGCGGATTTCGCTTGAGAATCCGATGTTTAAACATTACAAGTCAGACTAGAAACTACAACATTACGGGCTCTGTGTCCTCTGCTACTGTGAGGGCAACGGTTGATGGAGACGCGGGAACCGTTATTCTGTCGCTTTCGGGCGGGGATAGCTTCACCATCGTCAGGCTTGAGATTCTTGTCTGCAATGTGAAACTTGAAGAGGTGAATGTTTGATGCCTTCGAATTCTATAGATTTTCTATATTCCTTTTTGGCGTTGTCCATGGTTGGCATGATTTTAACGGCGGCTTTAAATTCCTACGGTGGGACATTAAAGCAGACTTCTGAGAGCAAACAGCTAGAGGAATTGTTGGAGAGGGTAGAGTCCAAAGCTACCTATGCGCTTCTGCTTCTCACCGAGAATAATGCCACGTTGGTTTTAAGTTTTCAAATGCCTCCGAAGATTGGAGATCGTTACTATTGGATTAGAATCGCAAATGATTCTTCTTCATCTTGGGTTGAAGGAGGCTTCGGCGTAGAGTCTAGAACGGGAGAGCAAGAATACCGTGTTTATCTGCCGAGAAAGATCCACGCGTCTGGAACGTTTGAAAGCCGGTACATGATAGCTCAACTTAACTGTTCTCTAGCTGGGTCCACCCCTAAAATCGTATTGGGAAGGAGGGAATAGAAGAGGTGCCAAAGCGCAATAAGAAGGAAAAGAAAAGGAAGAAGCAAGGGCTTTCTAACGAGCCCTCAGTTGAAGATCTCATAGCCGCATTGAAGATTGAGAGAAGTGCGATTTATGATAATGCTGAGGTCTTTGATAATTATCCCTTGAGGGCACCGTTCTCTTATGCATTGATAATCCGGGAAAGGGACACCAGCGAGTTATCTTATATCGTTGATGAGATCCCCCTTAATGATCAGGAAAAAGAAGCATACGCCAAAATAAAGAGCATCCTAGAGGCGAATCTTGAGGCGCCTTTAAAGGATGAAAGCCCCCTTGAGTCTTTTAGAAGACAGTTTCCCAAACTGATTGAGAAGCATAGGAACCTATTGAAGGGGCTATCAAGCATCGGAGTGAAGAAGATTGAATATTATCTGGAGCGGAACATAGCTGGATACGGCAAGATAGATCCGTTGATGGCTGATCCGAATATTGAAGATATAAGCTGCAGCGGCGTGGGCAGACCTATCTATCTTTGGCATAGGAAATATGAGAACATAAAGACGAACATATACTTCAAGGATAAAGAAGAGCTAGACAACTTCGTTATGAAGCTGGTTCACAAAGCAGGAAAACACGTCAGCATAGCCTATCCAACAGTAGATGCCACATTGCCTGGAAAGCATAGGCTAGCGGTATATTACAAGAACGAGGTGACCCCTCTGGGGACGAGCTTCACCATAAGGAAGTTCAGGGAAGACCCATTAACCATTGTTGACTTGATAAACAATGAGACTATCAGCCTAGAAGTGGCAGCATATCTATGGCTACTATGCGAGAATAAATTGTCATCCATGATAATAGGCGCGACGGGCGCTGGGAAGACCACCGCGCTTAACGCGATTGCCGGTTTGATTCATCCAGAACAGAAGATAATAACAGTTGAAGAAGTTGCGGAGATAAATCTTCTAAGAGAGAATTGGGTTTCAACAATCGCACGTGCAGGCTTCGGCATAGAAAACGCAGGAGAGATCTCCCTTTACAGCTTGATAAAGGCGGCGGTGCGACATAGGCCGGATTGGATAATCGTAGGGGAGGTTAGAGGCGAAGAAGCTTACGTTCTCTTCCAAGCTTTAGCGACGGGGCATGGTGGACTCTGCACAATGCATGCTGATGATGCTGAAACCGCTATAAAGAGGTTGACGCAGCCGCCGATGAATATTCCGAACAATATTATTCCTCTGATGAACTGCGTGATTTCAGTTAGGCACGTTAAAGCTCCGATTCTAGTGGGCTATGGGCATCGCCGCTCTAGGAGAAAGTTTGTTAAGGTTTCAGAGGTTATTGAGGCTAATCAAATTCACGATGTTTTCGTTTGGGACAGCTCAACTGACGAGTATGTTGACGACCTTATGAATAGCTATCTATTTGCTAAGATAGCTGAGAAATGGAGTCTCCCAGTGAAATACGTCTATGAAGAATACGAACGGCGAAAGAATGTGCTTCAACATCTGGTAGAAAAAAACATGAGGAGCTACCGAAACATCGCAAAGTTTCTCGTCAAGTTCTACAATAATCCCAAGGCTGTTTACAAAGAGATAGTGAGCCACGGAGAGATTTAAGAATGAAGCTCCGATTAAAATCCAAAGAAGTCGGGGAAGAGGAGCTTCCATTCGCATTTATGCTGATCACTCTGATGGCTTCATGCGGCATATCCCCCTATGAGAGCTTCAAGAGACTCCGATTCGTCGATCTTCTCCCATTCGTCCAAAAAGAATCGAATGAGATCGTTAGACAGGTTGAAGTGTTAAATGTCGATCCTTTATCTGCGATGCAGGAGAGAGCGGAGCAAACAGAGTCAGAAGCTTATGGAGACTTCTTAAGAGGCTATGTTTCCACCGTTAAAAGCGGCGGAAGCGTAACGAGCTATCTGAAGAGCAAGCTTAGGTCAATCTTTGAGGTTCGAGCGGCAGCCGCAACCCGATCGATTGAGAGGTTAGAGACGCTTGTGGAAGCCTATATGGCGGTATTACTTGTCTTGCTGAGCGTCTATATCCTCGTCGCTGTTGTTTCTTC
The DNA here is from genome assembly GCA_003601725.1 of Candidatus Bathyarchaeota archaeon. Taxonomy (GTDB): domain Archaea; phylum Thermoproteota; class Bathyarchaeia; order Bathyarchaeales; family DTEX01; genus B63. Next base: position 7,014 of record PIYJ01000033.1, on the reverse strand, counting down.
CTCTTCTTTTACAGATGCTCTGGGCTTCAGTTTCAACGGTCAAATCCTAGTATATCTCGTGCTCTTCCTATTCATGCCTATGGTTTCCATAATCTTCATGGCATTCGCGCATTTGGCACGGAAGGGTACGCTGATGAATATAAGGAGCATTTACCTAAAGGCGATTCCCTTCGCCATTATAAGCTCAGCGGTCTTGGCTGGAACTTTCATTGTGCCCCAAGTGAGGGAGATATTCGTATCCTCAGTCTTATCCCTTGAGAAGACGATTGAGGCTGCGTTGCCCTTCATCCACATCGGGTCACTGCTGGACTATGTAGTCCCAATCATAATGGTGATGTGCCTTTCGCTTGTATCCTTGTATCCGATGATTGAGTACACCCGAATCATCAAACTCAATGTGAAGGCTGAGGAATCGATGCCGAGCTTCCTCCGAGATATAAGCGAAAACCGAAAGACCGGAATGTCCCCTGAGAAGAGCATATCCCAAGCAGCGACGAGGAGAGGCTACGGCTCCTTCACCAAGATTTTGAAACGAACAGTGAACCAGATTGAATGGGGCGTCTCTCTCAGGAAGATCTATATGGATCTAAGAGATCATCTTCGAAGCTGGCCTGTTCTGATAAACTTCCTGATACTGATTGAGACGATAGAAGTAGGCGGAGGATCACCTGAAGCTCTGGATCTTCTAGCAGCCTACAGCGAGAAGATTCGGGATATTGAGAAGAATAAGAGGGAAATGCTAAGGCCATACGTTGTTTTGCCCTTCATCTGGACAATTCTGATGGCTTTAACATTCACCTTCACATTTTACGTCGTCACCCACCTTCCAATCATGCATGTAAGCGGACCGGCCTTACCTATGATAGAATCACAATTAGCTCTCTTCTCATCTGCAATAGTCTTTCATTCTTGGCTTTCAGGCTTCTTCATAGGGAAAGTCGCCCAAGGAAGCTTCGCCGCGGGATTCAAATACTCAATTCTTCTAGCGATCACCGCGCTTGTCTCTCTTCTTCTTTCACAGAACGTTATTGATCTAATCATGGGGCTGCTGTAGGAATGCCAACGGTTTCCCTTGATACCCTACTTGCGTCTTCAGTCATGATTTGCCTAGTCCTCTCCTCCATGGTTGGAGTCTTCACAGCGGTCCAGCCCTTCATCGAGCATCAAACTTCAAGCTATGACGCGGAGACAAGTCGAAGGTTGGCGGAATATTTACTCCTCGAGACGGGGTCGCCTGCTGATTGGGGAGCGGAGACTAATGAGACTTTGATCAGCTTCGGATTGGCAAAGGAGAATGCATCAACGCCCTTCGAGCTTGATATTGATAAGGTTACACGGCTGAATGAAAGAAACAAATATAACTTGAGCTTTCTCGAGGCTTTCACAGCGCTAAACACAAAGGATAAACCATTCAAAATCATAATTAAACCTGTCTTCAATGCTACGGTAACTCTGTCTTCTCAGACCGAAGAAGCATCTGAAATCACTTATCACTTTAACATCTCCACTAAAAGATCAAACTTGCCTGTTGCGGCGAGTTTCAAATGCTATGCTGTGATAGGAAACTATGTTACGAGCAATTCTTCTTCAACATCCAGTCTAGGCGAAGGATCAATCGACGTTTCCCTGCCGAAGAGCTTGAATGGAACCGCATTGCTAGTCATCTTCGCCCAGATAGAACCAAAGATACTCTCATACACGGTTCACTCCTTTGCCCATAACTCTGGAAGTTCTCCTAATCAGGCAGGCAGATACGCAACGCTCAGCCCTTTGAATTATACTTTGAGAGCTGATCTAACATCCTCTTCTAACAGAATTCTCTATGCGAAGGTCTTCACTTATGATTACTCGTTTAGCCTCACTGAGACTGAAAACGCATCGACAACTCAGTGCTTTGCGGTCCCAAAGATTTTAGATGAGAGCCCTATGATTCTCGTTGGAACAGGATTGAATGCGAGCTCATCAGAATACTTCGCAGAATGGGTCTCCTATCCTCAGATTCCATTGGATTTCGGATTGGACTTCACTGGCAGATATCATTTGGCAGATGCCCTCTCATCTCGGTTCTTAGTGACGATTAACTCCGCAACTTACGAATGTAAGATAATCATCGGAGGGACATGAAGATGCATAGAAACAAGCAAGGCCAAATCCGTGTTTTAGAGGCTTTCCTTGCGACCGCAGTTATATTCAGCGCGTTGTTGCTAAGTAGATCCATCTATGTATCCTTTGACAGCCAAGATGATCAAGATTCCTTGTATAATATCGGCTTGAACGTTCTGGTTCAGCTTGACCGAGAAGGCGAGCTGGGAAGATTAATCAATCAGAGAAACTGGACTGAGATTGCTAGTAGGCTTTCCATTCTCTTACCTTTAGGGGTCTCGTACAACTTGACTGTTTATGACGAAGAATCGGAGATTATCAACAACTCTTCAATCTCCAATGGAGATCTTAACGGCAGAAACGTTATCTCAATTGAATACTTGCTTGTTGATAGGGCTGACTTCAACTTCTATGTTGTTAGGCTTCAACTGGCGTGGATGAAATGAGAAGATTAAGAAAGAACAGTTCCGGTCAGGTTCTCCTTCTCGCCGCCTTAGCGATGGCATTCATCATCTCCTCAGTCATGGTTTACGTCTACCAGACAAGCCAAAATATAAGATGGGAGGAACGGTCCTCACAGCTGAATAGCTTCATTAGGAACGTTAAGTCGGCTTCTCGGAACCTTGTGATAGGAAGCCTCGCGAACATATCTTGGGGAGGAAGCAACGAGACTCTTGGGAGCAATCTTCAAAGATGGGAATCCTTTGTTGAGTCTCATTATTATCTGGGGGAGTGCGCCTTCAGCTTCGAGCTATCCGAGGATTACCCATACTCGTCTGGACTGCGAATCTTTTGGGGGACAAACGGCTTCGGCGTCTCAAGCGCAAAGGTTGACTATTCACTTAACTTGACGGATGAAAACGGAGAGACGACTACGAGATATTCCGTGAATGTGACCACACATATCACGATAAACGCCATTTCCCAATGGCTTTGGGGACAACACTTAATCAACGTCACAATACATGTTTTTAATGAAGATTCCCCTGCGCTCTGTGAGAATCTCACTGTTTACTATAAGGATCAATCTGGAAACTGGCATGAAGCGGGGCTTTTAGATAGTTATGTGCTTGAAGATTATGGAAATGGAACCTACTTGGCAAGATTTACAGTAGGCCCACCGAGAGTATATAACAGAGAAATTCGAGTTGAATGTTTTGATCAAAGAGAAATATACGTCAAAGCCACGACAACCTGTCAAGATGTCTAGCCCGGCAGTAATTTAATTAAGAAATAAAATTCAGATTTTTCCCTCAGCTTCTTTTATATGAATCTTGGCAAAAGTAATCCTACTATGGGCTTTCCTTCCTTAATCAAGTATCTTATTCCAAAAGGCGTATGGCTTGAACGAACAATCCTATTGCTGGGATTCATCTTTCTGGATTTTCTGATAACCGCCGTTTCGTGTCGAACGCCCTATGCTGAGGCGAACCTTTATGCTAGGGGTTTCATGCAGAGATACGGCATTGTGCAAGGCCTTGCCCTTTTCAATCTTCTATTTGTGATACCGATCTATGCTGTGCTTGTTCTTGATTCGCATCTAATAGAATACACGCAGCGTTATAGAACTAAGACTGAATTCATCGTCGATGTCGCCTTCGGATGGCTTATAGCTGGAGCTCGCTTCAATGGAGCTATGAGCTGGCTGTGGGATGCTCCCAATACAATCCGGCAGGCGATCGGATTCGCAGTTTACTTAGCCATCGCCATTCCAGCTTTCTATCTGTTTCCTAAACGTTTTGATTATGCCGGATCTTTTGTCGCCGTCAGAAAAGAGAGAAAGGAACCATAGAGACGCTTCTTGGAACGAAGATGATTAGGAGTTAAGGATTCGAACGTTATGAATCTTCAGAGTTTCCAGCAAAGATGAGACCAAGTATAATCCAAATATGATTATGACCATCCATACGAAAATCGGGAATCCGCTGGGAAAGGCGTAGAGATTCTGGCCGATCCATGTTCCTAAGGCGACTGAAAGGATGTTCGCTGCTTCCTCAACCCAAGGATACAGGTATGCTCTGAAGAGATTCGAATCTGGAGAGAATAACCCTAGATTAAGGAAAGCCCAGACAAGTGGGAGAGCTCCGAACGTTACGGCTCCAGAGATTATGACTATGGATGAGACCATCATGTTCCATAGGGATATCCGGATAAATGTTTGAAGAGAATTCTTTCGAATCAAGAGATGACCGATCAGTTCGTCAAACATAAAAAGATTTTTCTCCACCCTTGAAGCTCCTAAGGCTGACATCGAAAGTTTGACAAGTAAACCGGAAAGAACTGAAAGAAGGGACAAAGCGGCAAAGAAGATGTAATCTTCAAAGAATAGCTGGCTAATCATGGTCGTATCGATCCGCCGTTCTCATGTATGAGATTCTTTTTCTAATCAATCTTAAATATAAGCAGAATAAAAGGCAATGCAAAGAATCCGTGAGGGTCTTAATATGAATATTTTTCAAAAAATCCGAGAATACTTCCCCTGCGTGAAAGAAAGAATCTTTCTCAATCACGCTGGGGTTTCGCCTCTTTGCATTCCAGTCTCAGAAGCGATCCAAGGCTATTTAAAAAATAAAGTCTCGGGAGAAGAGGAAGATTTTGACGTAGATTCAGCTAGAAAGTTGTTCGCTCAGCTTATCAATGCAAGCTCTGAGGAAGTAGCTCTCGTGCCGAATACTTCAACGGGGCTAAGCATAGCCGCTAATTTATTGAAGTATCCCCGCAGCAGCAACGTCGTCACAACTGACCTTGAGTTTCCTTCGGTCGTTTATCCATGGTTAAGGATAAAGATGAGCTCTAATCTTGAGATTCGATACGTAAAAAATATCGAGGGAAGACTTCGGCTTGAGGATTTTGAAAAAGCCGTGAACGACGATACAGTCGCCGTCGTCATCAGCCACGTGGAGTATGGCAACGGATTCAAAAATGATCTAAAAGCAATCGCGGAGATCGCACATGAGCATGGAGCTCTCATCGTTGTCGATGCTTGCCAATCCGCCGGCGCCATGAACATAGACGTCAAACGGCAAGAAATCGACTTTTTGGCGACTTCATGTTACAAGTGGCTCCTAGGCCCATCAGGGGCAGGATTCCTATACGTCAAAAGGGATCTGATAGAGGAAGCTGAACCCATCTTCGTCGGATGGGCAAGCGTGAAACACGAAATCTTCGAAACGGTGGATCTATGGAATAACACCCAGCTGATTCTTTCAGAAACAGCCCGTCGATTCGAGATTGGAACGCCGAGCCTTCTGAGCTATGTAGGCGCAACAGCTGCGCTTGAGCTGATCCTGAAGTGTGGAATAGAAAAGATTGAAAATCGCATAATGGAGCTGACTAACTATTTAATTGAAAAACTTAAAGAAGACGGCTTCACGATTCAGACGCCTCAGGAATCTTCTAATCGCTCCGGAATTGTGAACTTCAAGGCTTCAAAGCCGAAAGAGAAAGTCGAGAAGCTACATCAAAAAGGAGTAATCGTCTCCGCACGGATGAACGGAATCAGAGTCTCGCCTCACTTCTACAATACGAAAGATGATCTTGAAAGGTTCCTCGAATATCTAAAGGAGATTGAAGATCAGCCTTCAGGGTCCTAAAGGAAATCTGGAGCTCTAAATGGGTTGAGGTATCTCTCGATTTTCCGACGGCATCCATTGCAGAATTCTCTTCGTTTCCTATCAGTCATGCCTATGTGAAGTGAGAAATGCATGACGCAAGTCGGATTAGGACAATGCCTAAGCCCTAAGGTATGCCCGATCTCGTGAATAGCTTCCTTTATCGCTCTTTCTGTGAATAGATCTCGGTTGGGTTGTTCGCCGTAAAATTCTGGTCTAAGCCGATATAACGAGATTATGGCAGCTTCCCCTAGAAGTTCCGCTTCGCCGAAGATGAAGTTCAAACCAGGAGCATAAAGATCAACATCAGTAACTCCCAAGATTCTGTTGAACGTGCTCTTATTCCTGTTTCTTTCGGCGTAGTCCTTAACGCAGTTCAGAATTATCGTTGAAAGATACTGCCGTCTAGAGGCATTATAGGCTTTCCTTGGAATCGGAAGGATACTCTTAGAGATCAAGCATAAGCTTCCAGAAAAAACCTTTGAGAGTCCATCCGCTATCTCATTTAAAATTCTCCGGTCTCTTAAATCGATTGGTAGAATCAGGATTCTCAATCTTCATCAGACCAGATTTCGCCCTTCATGCTACTAGATAATAAAAGAGTCCCCTGGCTTCGGAGCTTTAGCCTCAAGCCCCGTCTCCTTTTTTATCCACTTCGCAAATTTCGGACAGTTCCCCTCGGCTCCATGAACAACATACACTTTAGGGTCTCCCTTCAAGCTCTTAACCGTCTCCTTCAGCTCCTTCGCGCCTGAATGACTGGAGAAATCGAAGAAGCCAACCTTAGCTTTGACCTTCCGCATCTTCCCATCGATGACGCAGTGTCCCTTATCAAGCAGTTCCCTTCCCGGAGTTCCAGGAATCTGATAACCAACCAAAAAGATGGCGTTATTCGGCCGTTTTCCAACCGTCTGTATATAAGAAGCGGCAGGACCGCCTTTCAGCATTCCCGCCGGGGAGATTATCACGCCTGGTCTTTTCGCCGCTTCCTTTCGTTCTCTCCAACTTTCTATCCAGCTTGCTAAATGAATGGCGTCCATGAAGAGCTTCGGGTCTTTTACGAAGTCAAGATGCCCCATCATTATTCTGCTTGCTTCCCTAGCCATCCCATCCAGGACGACTGGATACTCAAAGTGATAGGCAGCGAGGATGCAAGCGATCTCCTGTGCACGTCCAACGCTGAACGCTGGGACGAGAACCGTGCCTCCAGACTCAACAACATTAGTGACTTCCTCGATGAATTTCTCCTCTAGTTCTTTTCTAGGAGTGTGATCCTCATCGGCATAGGTGCTCTCGATTA
>PIYJ01000032.1 GCA_003601725.1 Candidatus Bathyarchaeota archaeon | reverse complement strand
GATAGAGATGAGGGTAAAGATAGTGCCATCAATCATTACAGCTCGATTTGATATGTTAGATGAGGAGTTAGAGAGGATAAATGAAAGTGGAGCGGATCTATTGCATATAGACGTTTATCCCTTTCTTCTAGGAGCCTACCTCTATAGCGAGCTGTCGGCATTGAACATGGGTCTACTTCTAGTCGATTTCATTAAGCGGAGGACTAGGATTCCAATAGATCTGCACTTATCCATAGATACCGATTTAAAGTTTGTGAAGAAGTGCGTGAAATTGGGGGCGGATAGGATCATTATTCATCCAGAGGTTCTTGAGGAACCGGATGCCATCATAGATTACCTAATTTCGGAGGGAGTTGGAGTGGGGCTCGGAGTGACTATCTCAAGCGACTTAACCCATGTGGAGAGAAGAAAGAATCGGGTCGATGAGGTCGTGCTAGTAGCGGTTAACGCCAATTTTGGGGGGAGGGTCAGGTTTGAGGAAGCTTGTAGGAAGTTAAAGAAGCTGAGGAAGATCTGTGGAGAAGAGGTGGACATCGCGATTGATGGCGGGGTCAATACCTTAACGGCCCCGAAGTTCGTCGAAAGTGGAGCAAACGTCTTAGTGGTGGGAAAGTCCATCTTCAGATCAAATGATTATAGGAAAGCTGTAGAAGAGTTGAGGAGGGTTGCGGAGACGACATTAAAGAAGTGAATTTGGGTGGACCCGCTCATGAACTTTATAATCGCCTACAACTTCCTTTCATTATCTAGGAACCTTACCGATAATGTCGTAAGCTAAAGGCTTACGCTAAATCTTTAGACAATACTCCATTTTCTTCGTATGGCTACAACTTCTAAGGGCCGTCAAGGCTTATATTTTAACAAAACCACCACAAGTTGGGTTGCATAGATCAATTACTTCGATCATCATAGCTGGCCTCATAGTAGCATTTCTCATCTTAAGCATTAGATCCATAAGCGAGTTTGGATATCTATACATTGACAGCAGATTTCAGCCGGTTCAAGTAGTTTGGCCCTCAGATCCATTCTACGGAGAAGATGTTGAAATTAAACGACTAAAGAATGGCGACATCGTGCTAACAACGAGTTTGGACTTCATCGCGAATAAAAACACCCTCATCTTCGGATGGCCTTACTCTTTGAGAAAGGAGTTGAAAGTCGTGATCAAGAACTTTTATCTTTCTCCAAAGACAATTAGATTTGCCTTCTCGATAAACGGTAAGATAATTTACATAAGTCAAAGATACTCAGTTCCCCCTGCCAAGATAAGAGGCTGGAGAATAATTCCGGGAGCCCTAAACGTTTCCTTAGAGACCCCCATTCCAAGAACTCCGTTCAAGTTCACTAATGAGGGCGAGGCTGTGATTGAGTTAAAGACCCTAGACACCTACTCTAGAAACAAGTGTCTGTTTAAACTTCATGTAGTCCGGACATCTGGAATCAGAATATACTTCATCAAGCTTCGATTTCCAAAAGATCCGGTACCATTGATGGGCCGTAAGGAATTGATATCATTTCTAGATTTCTTAGCAGCCACATACCCGATCCCAGAGGGGTCTCTGGAATCCAATACGTTCATTCCAGTTACTACTGTTGATGAAATTTCATGGAGGGGAATTCGATATAAATTAACCGATTTGCAGCTTAACGAGAATATGGTTGGAATTATGGTAAGAGATTACCTGAGAAATTATGTAACCAAGTTGAGCTGGATCGCTTGGAGAAATGAGATTTTGAAAACTTATTGGGACAGGGTTGTCGCAATAGTTCCTCATGGTTGGCCTGGGCACTTCGCTCAGAGATGGGCGGGAAATACCCTCAAATACTCGACGACCATGGCGTTCATGGTTGAACATACATATCCTTGCGTCTTAGCGCATGAGCTGGGGCACACCTTCGATCTGTCAGATGAGTATCACTTGGGTGAGTATGGGATCGGGCCTAGCATATTCATTCCTGAAGGAAGACCAGCTTACGGCTTTTGGGTGAATAAGCTTCTAGACATCAAAGACTCTGAATGCTTCATGGGTACCGCGGCAAAAGATAGATGGATATGTAAGCTGGATTATAGGAAGTTGGTTAAGAAGTTGGAGGTGCATGCAAGGAGATTCTCAGATAAAGAAGTCCTCGGCGTCTGCGGATATCTCTTTAGAAATGGCAGCATATTCTTAGAGCCATTTTATCTCTTCAAAGGCGGAGTTTATGATCGAGTTCTACTAAGGAATGCCTCATCTTCTATCATCCCTTTGGACGCAAGACCCTTAGATATTCTGTATGAGGATAGCGAGGGAAGGGTTATCAAGATGTATCGTATATTTGTAGGGTTCAAGAGAGTGAGGGATTTCTCGCCCTTCTGTTTAAGAATACCCTTCAATCAAGCCGCCAAAAGAATTCTTATCCTCGATCCATGGAATGACAAGGCTATCTTCAGAGACATTTCCGAGCATCCACCAACAATTGAGAAAATCGTGATAAAACAAAACTTGACTCATCTCATCATCAGTTGGAAAGCATTTGATCAGGATGGAGACCAGCTATTCTATGGAGTTAATCTGAGCCTTGATGGCGGAAAAACGTGGATCCCCCTAGTGATAGACCTCAGACGATCATCCATCTCTGTACCCCTTAATGAGCTCAAGGTTAGGGGGAGGGTCTTGATCGGAGTTATAGCTACAGATGGGGTTAACACCTCCTTCAGACATGCCAGCCACGACTTAATGTAAAAGATTATGGAGATGACGTCAAAGAAGAGGAATTTAGAGATTCAACTGAAAGTAAGCTCTCATCGATAATCATCGTCACTTAGTTACATCATCTTTGAGTTTTCATCTTCTCGGCTAGCAGCTTATAACATTCTTGGAGACTCTCTCTGACTTTAACGTACACCTCGTATAGCGCATTATATCTCTCCACATTCTCTTTAATCGGCTTGACCTTCTGAGCGGCCTTCACCCAGTCGAAGATCGTCTCATATTTCAAATGCCCTGTCCCAACTCCCGCTATCAAAGCATCCCCTAAAGGCGCTCCTGGAGCACCTTTAATATAGGTGAACTCTACTCCGGTGACATCCGCGATTATCTGTCTCCATAAAGGAGACTTTGCTCCGCCATCCACCAAGATAGCCCTCTTTAACGGAATCCCGGCTTCTCTAGCAACCTCGATACTATCTCTGATCGCGAAGGCGACTCCCTCAAGGAAAGCTCTAAAGAGATGTGCTTGCGTATGATAGAGCGTTAATCCGAAGATGCAGCTTCTAAGGTATGGGTTCCAGTATGGGGCTCTCTCACCTACCGTCATGTGCGGCGTGAAGATCACTCCATCAGCTCCCGGCGGGATTTTTTCAGCCATTTTATCCAATAAAGCATATGCTGAGATTCCAGCTCTTTCTCCAACACTCTTCTCTTGAAGGGCGATATTATCTCTAAACCATCTAACGACCGCTCCAGCGGTTATTATACCAGCGAAGCAGTATAGTTTTTTCTCATCATATGCTACATGAGGCATGTTTACAAGTCTTCTTGAGAGCCTAGGCTTATCTTGAATGAAGCCATTACACATCGACGTGCCTATCATAGAAGCTAAATCTCCATCGTTCAGGGCTGTAACGCTTAGAGACGACATAGGTGCGTCGATTCCGCCTGCTACCACCGGAGTTCCCTTTGCCAGCCCTGTCTTTTCAGTGCACTCAGCTCTAACCTCCCCCACAATATCCTTCGACCAATTTATCCTCTCTGGAAAGAATTCTCTTGGAACCCCCAGCTCTTGCATAAGTTCATCAGACCACCCCCTTTTATGGATATCATATATCCCACCGATGACACCGGCACTTGAATGATCGATACAGTTGACCCCTGTAAGGTAATGAGTCACGAATCCATAGGATGTTACTAGCTGATGTATTTTATCCCAGATTTTTGGCTCATTCCTCTTAATCCATAATATCTTCGTTATTCCAAAGAAGGGATCTATTATATTCCCAGTTTTCTTGAAGATCTCCTCTTCCCCAATTTCGGCCTTCATCCATTCAGCTTCCTGGACAGCCCTTCTATCCATCCATATGATCGCAGGCCTTAAAGGTCTGAAATCCTTGTCGACGGGAATCCCCGAGCCGGTATAGAGTCCGCTAACGGATATGCCTCCAATGTCCTTTGGATCAGCTTTAGACTTCTTTAACACCTCCTTTACACTCTCGATATATGCGTTTAGCCATACTTTTGGCCACTGCTCAGCCCATCCAGGCTTTGGAATTATGACGTCCGTTTCAATGAAGGACTCAGCGAGAATCTTCCCAGAAGCATCCACTAAGATTGTTTTAGTTCCGAAGGTTCCTATATCAGTACCTAAGAACAATGGATAATCCATGGCGTAAGTATTCGCAAAGAGTCTAATATAAGATTTGCCGCCAAAATTCAGAATTCTCCATAAAGCTTTAAATATCCAAATTGTTCATAAACAGACGTATGTCTGGAGAGGGAAAGGTTAATAGAAGAACATGGCTGCAAACCGTAGCTGCTGCAATAGCCGGTATCGCGGTTGGTGCGGCTGTTGGGTGGTATTCAAAACCTGCGAAGGTTTTAGAGAAGATCATTACCAGCACCGTAACGAAATCGACTACGGTTACAGCTCCAGGGGCTGCTACAACAGTCACCGTTCCAGGGGCTGCCACGACCGTCACTAAGACTGTTACAACTGTTCCGCCAACTCCAGCTATGGCTGAGAAGCTTCGAGAGTGGTGGAGGAAGGTTACCGAGCCTTGGAGGGGCAAGAGAATAAAGATCCTAGCTCAGGCATGGGAGCCAAATTACTACTTGAGGGACGTTGTTGGACCGAAGTGGGAGAAGCTGACTGGAATCAAGATCGACTGGGAGTTAACCTCTAACGAACTGGTCATGGAGAAAGAGATCATGGATATGGAGAAGGGTACAGGAATCTACACGGTGACATATGATGATCAGGACATGGTCGGCACATGGATTAGAAAGAAATGGGTCATCGATATAACTAAACTGATGGAAGAAAGACCTGAGCTGGTTGAGCCTGGATTCGATCCAAATGACATCTTCTGCTTAGACTATTGTGTCGACCCAAGAGGACATATCCTAACTATTCCAGCTGAGTACTATCCGAAGACCTATGTCTATAGATCTGACCTCTTTGAGAGCCCGGATGAGAAGAAAGCTTTTAAGAGCAAGTATGGATATGACTTGGAGCCGCCGAGATATTGGGATCAAGTCCACGACATTGCTGAGTTCTTCACGAGGCCGCCAGACCTATATGGATGGATTAATGCATGTGGAGCCAAGGCACACGAGGCTTTGGGATTCGACTTCTTCGAGACCTGGTTCCCGTCCTGCGGAGTTGGAGGTGAAGGGCTGAGCCCATATAACAGGAAGCTACTGCCAGGATGGGGAATTAATACTGAGACTTGGAGTGCGAGGACGGAATATGGCGGTGCCTTGGATAGTGAAGCCGCCGTCAAAGCTATCGATTGGTTCCTAAAGCTATTGAAATTCGCTCCACCAGGAATTAAGGGCTGGATCTATGTAGAGTGTGCCGAGCAGGTGGCTGCGGGGAGGGTGACTCAGACAGTTACCTACACGCAGTTCCTGTCAACCTTTGCTAACCCGAAAGTCTCTAAGATCGCTGGAAAGTTTAAGGTTGCTATGCCGCCAGTTGATAGGGAATATTGGACACCGTTCAAGCCCATCGGATATGCCGACATCAGCGGATATTGTATTCCATGGTGTTCACCAAATCCGGAGCTGGGATTCCTGTGGTCGCAATTCGTAATCTCGCCGCTGAATGAGCTTGATAGGGCGAAGTCCATCAACACGACGGTAAGGACATCCGTGCTAATGAGCCCGGAGCTAGATCCATTGAACGCCAAGTTCGGAGGAATCTTCACCATGATTAGAGATCCGATTGCCCAAAAGTACTTCATAGGTACGCCATTAGAGGTCGGAGATTATGCGCCGCTACTATATGTCTTCTACACGGAGCTAGCCAAGGCGGTCTCAGGAGAGCTTACGCCAAAAGAATGTGCTAAGGAGTTGGCAAAGGAGATCGATGCGAAGCTCAAGGAACTAGGCTATCCGGTCAAGTGGTAGTTCGACTAAAAACGTTAAATATTTATACCCCTCATACCTTTTTTTACTGCTCAAATAGGTGGGATGAAGAGTGGGTCGACAGGTCATTAATCCATGGTTGCTTTTTCTGCCTGCCTTTATAATTGTTGGATTTAACTCCTTCATACCCACATTCTACGCCGCTTATCTAGCTACTCAAAAATATACGCTAGGTGTTCCTTCGATTTTCATAGGTTATGATAATTTCTTCCACCTAATGTTCGACCCTATCTTTTGGGATTCTCTGTCAAAGGGATTCGCTTTCGTGTTTGCATGCTTAGTCATCGAAATTCCATTAGGGTTGGCGCTTGCCCTAGCACTCCACAGGGACACGCGTGTAAACAGGGTAATACGCACGATCCTCTCTACCCCCTTGCTTATTCCACCTCTAGTCGTTGGTTCAATTTGGCTACTAATGGTCAGACCTGATATCGGGCCAATTCCTTACATCCTTAGAAAGCTTTTCAACCTCAATTACGATATTGGAACTTCTCCATTTCAAGCTTTCTTCACAACAGTTTTAATGGATGTGTGGCACTGGACACCTTTCGTGTTTTTGGTTTTAGTTGCTGCAAGGGCCTCAATTCCACCTGAACCCTATGAGTCAGCTATGGTTGATGGCGCTTCTTCTTGGGACATCTTTAGATACATTACGCTTCCAGGAATGAAGTACGGCATAATGATCGCCTTCCTGATAAGAATGATGGACGCCCTCAAGATATTTGATGAAGTATGGGTTCTGACAGCTGAAGGCCCTAAAAAAGCCACAAATTACCTAAGTATATATATCGTTAAGACGGCTTTAAGCGAGTTAGATATGGGATACTGCGCCGCGATGTCGCTTTTCTTCCTATACATCGTCATCATAATAACTTTCATAACTTTAAAAGTTATGGCAAGGAGGTGAACTCGGAGAGATGGTAAGTTGGGAAAAAGTTTCATCTAGGATCCTTGTGGGCTTGATGCTAATATTTATCCTCTTTCCGCTATATTGGTTGATAATTACCTCTTTCAAGACAAGACTGGAAGTTATTGGAGGAGTGGTCTTCCTACCTCATAAATTGAACTTGATTAACTATTACAGACCACTCTTTGAGGACGTTTATGGCGCATATCTAAGAAATTCTTTCATCCTCTCAATCGCGGAAGTAGCTATTTGTCTTCCACCAGGCATTCTCGCTGCATATGCCTTCTCACGATTAAAGTTCAAAGCCGACAACCACTTCCTTTTCTGGTTCCTAACAAATAGGATGGCCCCGCCAGCCGCATTCTTAATACCTTACTGGGTTCTTTACACCTATCTCAATCTTTTTGACACCCTCCATGGACTAATCATCATCAATAGCATAGGAAACCTGCCGTTCACAATATGGGTGCTTAAGGGCTTCATAGACGCGATTCCAAGAGAAGTTGAGGAAGCCGCATACATAGATGGATATACTTTCTGGCAAATGCTTAGGAGGATCCTCCTACCTTTGTTAAAGCCAGCCATAGCGGTGTCCGCTCTCTTTGTATTCATCTTCACTTGGAATGAGATGCTTTTTGCTTCTCTATTAACAACCTCGCCAGCAGCTATGCCATTGACAGGAGGTTTGCTACACTATATGTCTCAGATATGGGTTAATTGGAGCGAAATAGCCGCCCTCTCCGTGGTCGCCAACATTCCCGTCATAATAGCTATATATTTCCTGCAGAAACATATTGCCACAGCGCTAACGTTCGGGGCGGTGAGATGATGGGGCTCTTACCAGTGAGGCTAACAAAAGGCGAGAGAGTCTTTGTGGGAATAGTCTTGACCTTCGCTATATGCTTCGTCTGGCTAAAGACCATAGAGCCTATGTATAGGCTATCGCTATGGGGCGCATTGATTATAGGAGGAATAGTAGGATGGCTATTCTATAAGTTTGCGTAAAGACTCAGAAATCCGGTACGGATTAAATTAATCTTTCTTTACTTCTCTTGTCGAAGATCTTCACCTTCTCAGGCTTTAATCTGATCCAGACGAAGTCTCCCTCGGATACAGGGATTCTCTGAGTCTTTGCCTTGACGTAAATCCCCGCTCCTTCCAAATGCAATATCAATAGAGCACCTAAACTCTCAATCATTGAGCATCTCATCTTTAGCCATTCCTTGTCCACTCTCTCTGATAAACTGATCTCTATATGTTCGGCTCTAATTCCTAAGATAAACTCCGTACCCCTGGGCTCCAATAAATGCCTGTATTTTGACACATCATATCTCAGGTCTCCAGCCACTAAGAAAGAACCTTGCAGGCTGACTGGGATCAAGTTCATTGCTGGAATACCCACGAAATAAGCCACAAATGTGTTCGCCGGATTTTCATAGATCATCTCCGGACTATCGTATTGTATGATCCTACCTTCATTCATCACAGCTATCTTATCTGATAGAGTTATTGCCTCTGCTTGATCATGGGTCACGAAGATCATTGTTTGCTTAAGCTCTTTCTGAATCTCCTTAAGCTTGGCTCTTAGGACTAGCCTGCTCTGTGGATCTATGTTAGTAAACGGCTCATCGAGGATGAAGACATTAGGACTCCTCACTAACGCCCTGCTGATAGCAACTCTCTGTCTCCCACTAGCATCGAGATTCATAGCGTGAACATGTAATAAATCTTTTATACCCAATAACTCTGCTACCTCATACACCCTCCTCCTAATTTCATCTTTGGGCATCTTCCTAACTCGTAGTGGGAAAGCTATATTATTGTATACCGACATGTCGTAGACTACCGGGAACTGGAAAACCATGGCTATGTTCCTCTTCTGCGGCGATACGTCAGTTACGTCTTGATTGTCGAAGTAAACCCTACCCTTCGTCGGCTTCAGCAACCCTGCGATGATCTTCATTAAGGTGGTCTTTCCACATCCAGAAGGGCCGAGTAAGCCATTAAAGGTCTTGTCTTGGAAGACCATGCTTACATCTCTTACGGCTACAACATCTCCTGGATAAATATGGGTTATGTTCTCCAATCTAACAGAGACCATCCTTAAGCAACCTCCCTTGAGTACCTAGCTATCAATTCTCCATTCTTCTTACTGAAGATGTAGAGGTTCTTAAGTTTTGCGCTCACAATCAGCCGCTCCCCTGGAGCTAGCCTCTTAATGTACGGGTAGTACATCATCAACTTGCATCCTTCCCAATCTAAGTGAATTATTGACTCAGAACCCTCTATTTCTGTCACAATCACCGTGCTCGGGAAGCTGATCACCTTTCTTTCCTCCCCGGTTGGGAAGAAGAGATGCTCAGGTCTAATGCCGACGATATACTCCTTTTCCTTTAATAGATCCTTTAGGTGGCTTACATCGATCTCAACTCCCTTCATATCCAAGATATACTTATCTCCACGGACCTTCAACTCGGCATCGATGAGATTCATGGGAGGTCTTGCAAGAATCCTACTTACATCAACGTTCTTAGGATTGAAGTAAACTTCCTCCACCGTTCCTGTCTGCAATACTTTCCCCCTATGCAAGATCACCACGTATTGAGCCATCGTAAATGTGTCTAATGGGTCAGATGCGGCATAGATGATCGTACCTCCAAGTTCTCTAAAAATCCTTCTAAGCTCACCTCTCATACTCTCCCTGATCTTATAATCGAGGTTGGTTAGAGGCTCATCAAAGAGGTAGACGTCAGCTTTCTTTATTAGAGCTCTAGCAATAGCCACTCTCTGAGCTTCACCGCCGCTAAGCTCTCTTGGATATCTTGATAGTAGATGACCAATTTTCAAAAGTTCTGCAACTTCTTTAACTCTCTTCTCGATCTCCGTCTTTGGAACCCCCCTTATGGCCAGCGGCGAAGCAATATTGTCAAAGACCCTCATATGCGGGTAGAGTGCAAAGGTTTGATACACCATTGCCACGTTTCTCTCCTTGGCCGGTATCATGGTCACATCCTTGTCCCCAAAATAGATCGATCCGTTGTCGGGAAACTCAACCCCAGCGATAATTCTAAGCAATGTGGTCTTTCCCGCACCAACAGGCCCAAGGATAGATGTGAAACTCCCATCCTTGACCTCAAAGGTTACATCATCCAATACTTTTTTGCCGTCAAATTTCTTTGAAGCATTCAAGACTTTAACCGACACCATGACTTCGATTACGATAGATTGTTGGCCTTATATAAGCATTTAATTTCTTATCGTTCATAGATGCTCAATTAAGTAAAAAAGTAGATATTCTCCTCTAGAACCGTTAAAGGTATGAAAGGAGAGGTCGAAGTAGTGCACGAAATTCCAATGGAGCGATATAAGGATCTCCAATTGAAAGAAGATGACTTGAGGATGATGTTGAGGAAAATGCTTGAGGCTAGGAGATTTGAGGAGATGGTTGAGAGATTGTTTTTGGTGGAGGGGAAGCTTATAGGGCCTGCGCACCTCTATCTCGGTGAAGAAGCGATTGCGGTCGGAGTTATAAAAGCTCTTAGAGAGGATGATGTTATAGTCTCTACCTATAGAGGTCATGGCCACGCGATCGCTAGAGGAGTTCCGATGAAGGCTTTGATGGCCGAGCTCTTCGGGAAGATCACAGGAACCTGTAAGGGGTTGAGTGGGAGCATGCATTCAGCCCTAAGCGTCGAGCACAATATCCCGATGGCCACCGCGATCGTTGGGAGCGGTATACCGATAGCCTGTGGAGTTGGATTGGCCTTGAAGTATAGGAAGGAGGACAGGATAGCCGTCGTCTTCTTCGGAGACGGGGCGGCGAACACCGGAGCATTTAATGAGGGTGTTAATTTGGCCGCGGCCTGGAAGCTGCCAATACTATTCGTATGCGAGAACAATCAATATGCATTATCAGTTCCCCATAAGAAGTCGTTTGCTGGTGAGAGTATAGCGGCTAGAGGAGCATGTTATGGGATGAGATCATTTCTCGTCGAGGATGGGAATGATGTGGTAGCAGTCTACTATGCGGCCAGCAAGGCGGTTGAGCATATTCGATCGGGTAATGGGCCTGCGTTCATCGAGTGTAGGACCTATAGGAAGAAGGGGCATGGAGTCTATGATACGGCTTGGTATAGGCCGAAGGATGAGGTCGAGTTCTGGATGAAGAGGGATCCCATAGATAGGTTCTTCAAGAAGC
>PIYJ01000031.1 GCA_003601725.1 Candidatus Bathyarchaeota archaeon | reverse complement strand
TTACAGTTGCAAACGAGCTTATAGCGACATTCATAAAGAACATTACTGAGACAATATCTGTTCCGAGCCTTATGAACATGGACTTCGCTGACTTGAAGGCTATCATGACTGGAAGCGGAGTATGCGCGATAGGCTTCGGAGAAGGCCAGGGAGACACGAAGGTCGAGGATGCGGTTGAGAAGGCTCTTGACACGCCGCTTCTCGACATAGGTGACATCCGAAAGGCGGAAGGCGCATTAATACATATTGAAGGCGGGGACGACATGACTCTGGAAGATGTCAACAAGGCAGGCGAGATCGTTATAGAAAGAATCTCTCCTAACGCTCGGGTTTCATGGGGCGCAAGGGTGAACAGCGCGATGCAGGGAAGCATGCGAGCAACCGTTGTCCTAGCCGGAGTGGACAGCCCATTCCTAGTGGAGGGATTGAAGCCCTTCGCTTCGATTAGGAGAGAGCCAGAAGGAGAAGCTGAAGAAGTAGAGGTCGTCGAACAGCCGCCTGAAAAAGAAGAAAAGAGGGGATTCTTCGGAAGACTCTTCGGCTGATAGATAAAGATCCCAAACTGAAGCGTTAGCTTCAATATGGTCCTAAATTAGTCGACCATATTTTTGGTTTTCATAATAGGCTGCATGGGAAATATGAGATAAAAATCATGAATCGTAAAGAGGCTTTAAAAGCAATCAGAGAGATTTTCTTAAATTTCTTTACTATATCCTTTGTTTCCTTGATTTTAATTTTGTTAACAATACTTTATCTTTAATTTTTACTGGTAGATTTCTGATTGTAAAGTTAAAATTATGAGCACACGATTCTTTATTCTAGGTGAAGAGAGCAAAAAGAAATTTACCCCTTTTTATCTTCCCAAAAATCGGCAGATCATAAGAGAGTTTATGGAAAAAGATGGGAAGATGGAGATCTTTTTGAACAAATGATTAGAGGTTCGCCAATATCTTCAAGAGGTTACGCATACAGACCTCGGATGCGTACTCGCCGAGCCCCGAGAACTCCTTACCGCCCGGCTTAGATACAAGGTCTTCTGACAATTGTTTCCCTGGTCTCCAATGAGTCTCCAATGATAGGTAACCCTCGTATCTGTCTTCCTTTAAGGCTCTGAACTGATCTGGGAAGTTTACTTCTCCTTCTCCAACAGCAGAGAACTCATGTTTTCCGCTGCTACCTCTGCGAATCCCATCTTTAATATGTACGTGAATAATTCTACCTTTCACATACTCATAGCCATCTGGATAGGGTGTTTCGCCGTTTGGATCCCATATATCATTTCCCGGATCCCAGAGGGCCTTGACATTCTTTGAGCCTAAACGATCGAGGAAGACGGCTAGTTCCTTTCCGTTCCCAACGAATGTAGAAGGCTCATTCTCAATTCCAAGCAGCACCCCTTCAGACTCTATGATCTCTAGGGGTTTCTGAAACTTCTCTATGATCCTTTCTAAGTACTCGTCGAGGTTATTCTTCCTCCAGAATGTGAAGCCGCGAATTATGTTGGTGTCGAGACTTTTAGCTAAGCTGATACAGTTTTTAAGTATCTCCAGATGTTCTTGATATTCCTTTTCGCTGTCGATATCAGCCTTGAAGAAGGGGGATGCTATGGCGCTGACCTTTAAATCGTACTTTTTAAGGATCTCCCTGATCTCGTCTACTTTATCAACGAGGTCTTGGGGCTTTCTATTCCATACGGTTCTGATCTCGATTCCGTCTAGTTTGAATCGATTCGCAAATTTAGCTACAGTCTCTAAGTCTTGGGAAACCTCGTCCGTTATTACGGATAGCTTAAACGCCATCAACGAGACCTACGCTCCTAAAATTAACCATTCACACGAAGATCTTTGTAGCATCATTTATTTAAAGAATTTTATCAATGGCCCCTTCGTATCATCACATGATCTAATGATCCTTTAGTAAACAGTTTTGTCCGTAACCTGTTATGCCTTCCTCATTGAGTATCTAGAGGTAATGAAGCCCTTGTTCCTTTGCGGTTTTTTCCAAGTAAAGGACCGCCAGCTTGGCGATTAAGGCTAGAACAACTAATTCAACAAGGAGAACGATCCATTCATAGGTTACGGGCATGATCGGTATTGTCTTCATCAAGTAATGCCTCATAAGGTCCATTCCGAAGGTGATCGGCAAGCAGTATCCTATAATCTGCAACGGAAGTGGTAGAAGCTGGAATGGAACGAACATCCCAGTTAACATCTGGAAGGCGAAGTTGAAGAACCCGAAGATCGCCGTAACCTCTCTGTATCTCAATACTAAAGAAGCAAAGATAGCGCCTAGCTGAGCCAATGCAGCCACCGAAATCAAGGTAGCCGACAAGCCTAATAGAAGCCCAAGTGGAGTTACTGTTTCCATCGTGAAGTACAGACCAACGCAGAAGAGCGGTAAAAAGAAAATCGTTGACTGAACAGCGGAGGCAGCGATGTTGCAGACAATGTAGAAGTATCTAGAAAACGGACAGGTGAAGGTATAGTCAATCTGTCCTGTGTTAAGCTCGTTTCGGAACATGTTCGCTGCTTCCCATAAGGCGATCCCCTGCCAGCTCTGGTAGCTTATGCCTAAAATTATGAAGGCAACGTAATTGGTTGAGCCAATCATGTTTCCAAGCAGATTCGTGTCGAAGGCAACTGCAAGTATGAGCATGCCGAACCCGAAAAGTACGCTTGTCAGAATCTCGAATATGAAGTTTGCTTTGTATCGAGTTAATGTCAATATGTTTCGCCAAACAGCCATGTAGAAAAGCCGCAACGGATTAGGCATCTTCTTTCACCTCGTCTAAACCGTTCTTAACAAAGAATGCGAAGGCATCCTCGAGTGAAGGCTCAACCATGCGAACTGGCGCCCTTAAACCTGCACGTTTCATTACTTTTACGACGTCTGGAAGAATGCTGAACGCATCATCACAGTACAGCCTTACAACAGTTCCATGAGTTACTTTACTGACCCCTGGGAGAGCTAAGAGATCGTCTTCAACCGGCTTCGGAATGTTGTTAACGCCGATCTCGATTGTCTCCTTAATAATCACGCGGCGTTTGAATTCAGATGGCGCGCCTATGAACCTGAGTTTCCCGAGGTTAATAAGAGCCAGACGGTCACATACATCCTCAGCTTCAAGCATATTATGCGTCGTTAAGCATATAGTCATCCCGTGGTCACGGGCGTAATCCTTCAAGAAACTTCTAACCCGCCGAGCTGTGATAGGATCTAAGCTTTTGGAAGGCTCGTCGAGGAAACAGATTTGAGGATTATGCAGGATCGCCCTCATCACGATCACAAGCTGTTTCTCTCCTCCGGACAGAGCTATGAAGTGTCTGTCCAAACGATCGGTGAAACCAGCAGCCTCCGCTATCTCTTCAATCCGTCTTTCAGCAACATCACGCGGCACATCTCTAAGCGTATGAGCAAAATACAAGAGATTCTCTCTCACGGTTAGTCTGAAATAGGCAGACCGTTCTGAATCTTGACCAGCATACCCTATTATCTCGCGGACCTTGCTTTCTTCCTTGTCAACATCATAGCCGCCGACCGTAGCGTAGCCTTCAGTAGCCTTCAAGAGCGTAGTTAAGATCCTTACCAGTGTCGTCTTCCCAGCACCGTTGGGACCAAGTAACCCGAAGACCTCACCTTCTTTAACGGTGAGATTTAGACCGTTGAGAGCTACCACTTTCTTTTTCCGACTGTTGTAGACCTTCACTATGTCTCTGCATACGATCGCCGCGTTCATACGTTGCACCTCTGAAAATCTCACAATTTGATTCTACATAATAGTGGTCTGGTCACTCCAGTTAACTATTCTGCGTAAGAGGGACCATTTCTCTGTCCACAAAACGGTTCATATAAAGGCTGTCCGTGAATCCTTGGTTTTTAGAAGTCAAGACGCTCTGGGTCATTATCAAGAGCGTTCTCATCAACCTGCTTCGCTATCTCGTTTGCCATCTGATATGCAAGCCGCCCAGCCATTGTTATTAAATAACGCCCCCGAGCCTTCTCCTGCACGATCATCCCGGCTTTTTCTAAAATATCTAAGTGGCTTGAAAGCGTGCTGGCACCTATTTCATGAAGTCTTTCTTGAAGTTCCCCTGCGTAAAGACCGCCTGAAACAAGTTCGCCGAGAATCCGAATCCGATGCTCATTGCCGAGAGCGCTCATGACCTCTGCCACCGTCTTCGGATCAACTTTGACATGTTCACGTATCTTGGGTCTTTTTCCGCCGCGTCGACCTATGGTTAATGTGCGGTCCAACTCCCCGACTATGCCGTTTAAAATTCCTTCCACCATGCTGGTGACGTATTCGCTGATTCTTTCCCCCAGATCATCAAACATCATGACATAGCCGCTTGCGCGCGCTCTATCTTTATAACGGCGTCTTTCTTCAATTTTCTCAGATTTCTCTTTCAGAATCTCAGACATCTTCATTAACTGTTTCTTGAGCTGCTCAATCTCTTCCTTAAGTTTTTCAATTTCATCTTCATTCTTTTTCCCGAACATAGAATTCAACTCACCAAAAATTGAATTGTCTTCGATTATTTCTGAAAGAAATTCGATAAATTACGAATTAATAAACGTTTCGGTTGTCGTTAATGAAAAACAGGAAAATCTAAAGCAAATCATCGTTTTCCGCCCTGAACCTTATGTTCCAAATCTATAAGAGTATCTGCAAGAATCTTCCGATTCTCAGTCCAAAAAAAGTATATAAAAATGGGGAGAAATATCAATTTTAACTACTCATAGGCCCCGTTCATGCATCGAAACTTGCAGCGGGAGGAGAACCTAATGAGTAGGGGTTCAGGTTTTCCCGTAGTTCTCACTGCTGATAGAACTTTAATGAGTGAGTATGGCGGGGGCATTTTTTTAGGGTTCAGCGCATGTGTGCCGCGTGGATTGATTCCCGACTGGCTTTATTTCTCCTTTTTATGCCCATCAGTTGAAACTAACAGTGATGGATCAGTCAAATATGCCCCTTACGGAACAAGAAAGATTGAAGCAGCCTTACTGAATAATGGATTCAAGAAAGAAGACGTGATTGTTGCACATCCGGAGCATCTAGAAAAGGTCATCGGCCCAAAAACCAGAGTTGTGGGAATAACAGAGAACGACCCATTAGGAATAGGGCCGGCTACATCTACCTTCACGCAGCTCTTCGGCGGGGAAGCATACATGGCGATGAAATTCAGAGGGCTGCTGAGTCATCCCTATATTCGGAGATATAGACCGAAGATCATCGTTGGAGGTCCAGGAGCATGGCAGCTCGAAGATGAAGAGATTCGGAGGAAACTTGGAATAGACTGCGTAGTGATAGGGGAAGGCGAAAAGGTTGCTCCCGCACTTTTTGAAAAAGCCTTGAATGATGAGCCTTTGCCAAGCATCGTCTATGGAGAATCCGCTGAAGTAGATGAGATACCGGTCATCAAGAATCCGACCATCGATGGAATAGTTGAGATTGCAAGAGGCTGCGGACGGGGCTGCGCATTTTGCATCCCGACTCTTAGGCGATACCGTTGCCTTCCCATAAAGCATATTCTGAAAGAGGTTGAAGTGAACGTAAAAGCTGGTAGAATGCCTCTTCTCCACGCGGAGGATGTACTTAGATATAAGGCGAAAGGCTTTGAGCCGAACCGAGATGAAGTCATAAAGCTCTTTAAGAGCGTCATGGAATTTCCCGGAGTTAATTCCATCGGCGTAAGCCATTTTTCGTTGTCTTCGATTGTCAGTGCCCCGGATCTATTAGAAGAGATCTCGATCATCACAGGTATAGGCAAAGACAGGGGTTGGTCGGGTGTTCAAACAGGCATAGAGACTGGAAGCCCACGGCTGATAAGGAAGCTTATGAGCGGGAAATGTAAGCCGTTCAGTCCTGAAGCATGGCCGCAGGTTGTGATTGAAGCATTTGAGATTATGTCTGAGAATTCTTGGGTGCCATGCGCAACTGTGATTTTGGGTCTTCCCGGAGAGACTGAAAGAGACATCGAATTGACGATTGATCTGGTCGAAGAGCTAAGATCATTCAAGAGTCTCATAGTTCCGCTGCTTCTAATCTCAGGGGGAGGACTAAAGAATAAGGCTGAATCGTTCATGCTGGATCAGATGACTCCGACGCATTCCGATCTGTTTCTGAAATGCTGGGAACATAACATAGACTGGGGAGAAAAATTGCTTCAAGAGTATTTCGCGCCGAAAAACTGGGGGAAGGCCGCAGGTATTAAGCTACTATTTTCATTCGGATTCAGACAAGTCAGGAGGCTCATTCAAAGATGTAGAAGCGAATATGCGAACGATCTGGTCTCTATGATTCAAGACGTCAGAGAAGGAAGGATACAAGTCACTTCGCTTCCAGTTCGGCTCTTATCTAGGATCATACTTTGACGGAAAGCGGCATCCAGCGATTTCAAGTTTTCATTCCATCCTTAGATTATTCATTGCCTCATATGCTCATTTAACTTCAGTTGGTCTCAAATCATATCTAGAGCTGATTCTACAACTTGATTCAGGTCTTTGCTTAAAACGTCATAATCTTTAAGATGCGAAGATGGAAGAGCAGGGATCGATAAGGTTTTCACTTTCTTCAGATATTTAATTATGTTTTTAGCTCTGAGGCTTCTTGGATCTTTACCTAAATCTTTGAATGTTTCTATTACGTCATGGAAATCTTTTGCGTCATAGAAAATGATCACTCCCGGCGCAACTCCTATTACCAAGTCGTATCGTAATGATTCCTCAGGGCAGACCGCGTCGTTAAATCCTTCAACTATTGCGTAATCCGATTTTTCTGAGATTCTTCGATAGCAGCTACGTATAGCTTTTGGACCGTAATCTTGGAAGATACTGTTCCATTCATCGGAGCTATTTAGATACAGAACTTTGTCGGCATGTTTTTCCAGTTCTCTTACATATTCCAAGTCCGTCATCACAAGGCGGGATCTTATGGCTCTCGTATTAATGCATAGAACATTCTCAATCTTATCTTTACATATCGTGTATCTCTCAGCTATCAGATGCAAAAAGACATCATCTTCGAAGAGATAAAGCTGATCTACCATTTTACGTTCAATAAATTCCTCTGCGTTCAGCGGACCCATCAAGGCGTCAACTGGATTCAAAACTTCAAATGGTAAAGAATTCTTGCATGCTCGTCTCAGCTTAACGATATCTTCGCAGAAGAGCCGCCCTTCTTTTTTACATTTCAGAAAAATGTCATATTGATACCAAAAGTTATGTCCCGAGCGCGGCTTAAACACACATGTTTTGATCCCCCTGTTTATCATTCCCCTCGTCAAAGCGGAGGAGATGACGGTCTTCCCTGGGGATTCTGGGAGTAACCCGAAGACGAAGACTGAACGCATAGGAGACCACCATAAAGTATCAGTTAAGATCCTACATGCTATACAGAGCTATTATTACTGCGAAGCAGATTCACAGCTGTTAAAGAGGGGGAGAGATCCATCTTAAGCTTCAATCATCTCTTACCTTACTAATAGAAAGAGGGGAAACTTGCTCTATTAGAGGTTTACGGCCGATATGTTCAGCAGCTGTCTGGATCTTGACTCCCACCTTCTCTGCATATGAATATACCTTTTTCAACTTCGGCTTGAAGAGTCCCCTGCACATGTGGTGATCCCAGATGATCTCTGAGGGTTCAGCTTCACGGATGATGTTCTTCATATTGTCGACTACGCGTTCCACATCTTCCTTTCCAATCATGAATCCGTATGTATAGAGGGGAGGGCCGTCCGCTACGATTAAGTCTGGTTCTGACCGTATGATCCAGTCAGCATACTCCTCTATTATCGGCCCCTGCAGATCAGAAGTAAAAAGAAAAGTCTCATCCTCATGCTTCACGGTGAACCCTAAGACCCAGCCTATATTGTCGAGAAATTGTCCGTGGAAGAGTGGGCGGGAGAAGCGTATCTTTGTATTCCCAAAAATGAATTCTCTTCCATCAGCTAATCTCACCTCTGTATCTTCAACTTTGAATTCTCCCATCCACTTGTTCTGCTGCCAGCTCTCCACAATCCTGTTGAACCATCTCTTCTTCGCCCGATAGACCATCAGCTTTTTTCCTTCAGCCTTCCGCCAGAGAGCCGCCGTCTTCGGATGATCATCAAAAGGATCATTTATCATCGTGAATCTTGAAGGCTCCAGAATGTTATCGAAGGGTTCATGTCCACCAAGCATCTGATACAGCTTAGAAAGAAAAACAAAAGCTCTTTTTCTCTGAGACCTGTTTATCCACTGATTCGGATTCTTCACGAGCAATGTTTTCCCTTTGAAGAGATTCATCATCTCTTCCAGTCGGCTGGGATGAACGTGATGATCATAATGATAATGAGTTATCACCACAACGTCAGAGGAGACGCCGTATCGAAGTATCCGTTCAAATGCCTTTTCACGGAGAGAAGCCTTCTCCTCGGAAGAGAGGGGAAACCCCGGCTGCAGCCCAGCAGCGCCGGGATCGACTAGAATCGAAACATCTGGGGTCTTTACGAGCACTGAGCTGCATTTAGCTCCAAGCGAATCGAAGAATAGCAATCTGACCTTTATGGAGCCCAGTTCTATCAAGTCGCGGCCTTTAAATTCTTCGGGAAGCAGATTTCCTTCTATTGCCTTACGATTCATTTCCATCGGAGCTCTAACTTCGGGTCAACCAGCCTTACAAGACCTATTTTATTGTAAAAAAATGAAAGATTTAGGTTTTGGGGCTGCGATTAAAGAAAACTTTATGGGTTAATCCTTTTGAAGCCATTTTACTATCTGTTTATCAAGCGGCACCGTTCTCCGTCTTCTCCGCCTCCGCCTCAATGGGTATCCGCCTACTGTTTTATAGGCGTCTTCGGCTATTTCATCTGCCTCTCCTTTCACGAATTCTCGCCAAGAAGGGTCATGCTGAAAACTCGATGGGCGAATCCATTCCGGCGTGAATTCCGAGAGTCTGGTCGGCTTGAAGCAGATGCATACAACATTTAATTCGCGGTGAAGACTAAGGGGACACGTGAAGACGCGGGTTGGATCCACCTTGTTTTCCACCGTGATTCTTCCCTTCAGCAATGTTTCCCTTACTCTTTGAGACGTCTTGGAGTTGACGTATTCAACAATCGCATAGGCCAAATCAAGAGGGTGATATCTTCTCAAAAGATCATCTGAGAAGGCTTCTTCGTGGATGTGAATGTGACATCCATTCCCTGACCATTTAAAAAAGAGGGACTTTTCGACGCCCCTGTCATTCAGAAAGGCCCCTATCTCCCTTGCAACTTCGAGGGTTGCCTTCCAGTTGGATAGAGTTCCATCGATGTCCCACACGGGGCTGCAACGGCGGATGTTTGA
Source organism: Candidatus Bathyarchaeota archaeon (assembly GCA_003601725.1). Classification (GTDB taxonomy): domain Archaea; phylum Thermoproteota; class Bathyarchaeia; order Bathyarchaeales; family DTEX01; genus B63. The sequence continues at coordinate 2,147 of PIYJ01000031.1, read as the reverse complement.
TAAATCATATACTTCCTCGATGCTTTCGGTCTTCCAATAAAGATTAGCTGTCGCATAAATCGACCTTAAAACGTTCCCTCGCAGATTAATGATTCTGGAAAATTCTTCAGGGCTGTTGATTCTTAAAGGCTTTCTGCGGAGGTATCTTCTAAAGACCAATTTACCTTCAGAATCTATGTAATGAGCGGCTACCCAACGGCCCTTACAGAAATCAACGATCTCCTTCTTGACATCAACGCGGGAATAATGTTCCTCAGCCAGACTCAAGGTGTCTCAACATCTCTTTTCTGCGATGCTTTACGGATCTTATTCATCACTTGTCTGGGGAGGGCTATGTCCTCCTTTCGCATCTCAACTGATCCTTTGATCACTATGCCCTTGCCGTCTACGATCTCGATCTCATGCATCTTCAAGCTATGCGGAGTCTGTCTCATCTTCTCCACGAGGATGTATCTTCTAAGAATGCCTCCTTTTACTGATCTTCTGAACCTGATGATTCCGTCGGCTATGTGTTCAACTCCCCACCCGAACGCCTCAGAAGTCGTTATCGCATACTGAGACGTAACCATCGTTGTGAAGCCCCATTTGGATAGAACCTTCTTAACGAAGTATGAATGCCTCCTAGACATGGCGGGCTTATCAAGCCAGAAAGCCGAGAGAGAATCGATAACCAGCCTCGCCCTGCCATATCCAAGGGTCTTCTTAGCTTGGATCACCCTGTCAACGAGCTCCTCAATATCTAAGCTCTGCAGAGACCACTGTTCTTTTAGGCCCATCAACGCATCGATCAAGACAAGATTATTCTCCTTTATGCTCTTAGAGAAGTCGAATCCGAACTGGCTTGCCTGCATAATGATGGATTCCCTGCTCTCCTCCGTGGTAACATAGACACATCGATCTCCATCACGAATGCCTTGAGCGATGAAATGAATGCAAAGAACCGTCTTCCCCGTGCCCGGTTCTCCGGTAACGGCGACGGTGAATCCCTCCGGTATTCCCCCAGCCAGCATCCTGTCAAGCTCAGGGATGCCTACAGAAAGACGTTCAATGGACAAGTGAAGCCGCCCCAACATTAATCTTTATCCTTTGTCTTAATAATTGTGAGGGATATTCAGAGAATCCTTGAAAACTCATCATAGACTTTTCTTCTGTGTCCTATAAATAGAATCACAACTTCCCTATTTTCTGGATGGATCTCATAGATCGCCCTGTAATCGCCTATTCTAAGCCTGTAGAAGGAAGAATGCTTAAGACGTTGCCCCTTTTCCTCCGGCGCCTTCTCCAGTTCCCTTAAGCAGCCTTTAATCTTCTCCCTTAGAGGCGAATTGAGTCTTCTTAAGAAATCAGCAGCTTTCGGGTGGAGAAGAACTCTGTAATTCAAGGGATCTCCTCGAGAGGAACTAGAATCTCAGGCTTCTCCCGTGCTTCTCTGCTCCGCTCAACCAGCATCCTATAGAACTCTCTAGTACGCTCTCTCTCCTCATACAAGGCCACAATCGTCTTTATAGCGTCGCTTCTACTCTTGAACCTTCCCTCAGCGACCCATTTGTCTATCTCTTTGACGAGCTTCTCAGGCATTCTTACCTGAACTTGCGTCATATAACATCACAAAGTAAACATAAACGTTTACACAAATAAGTCTTTCCCGAAGAGCCTACTTTTCTAATCATACAGAAAAAAGTCTTAATAGAACACTAAGACGTGTATCCCCTCCCCAACTTCCATTTAAATTTTTTGCACGCTTAGGAAGATGATTTTTCTTTTTTATTCTTCAACTCTTTCTATCCGTATTTTATCTCCGCTTTTAACCTTCCTGAAGACTTTCGGGTCTCCCCTGATCTTTCCGAAGACGTTCACGGGGTCGGCTGGTCTTATTTCATCTCCGCGGCTTATAGGTGTAGGGCCGAAGAATATGCAGAATCCTCGTCCTGGAGGCCAATAGCCTATGTCGCCGAGTTCAACGGTCTCGTGGGCGTTCTCCTCCTCTAGCCTTACCGGAATCGAAAAGTATATTTCATCGCCCCAGGTGTTTGCTCTGGCCTCGAGGGGAAGGACATCCCATATCGCATTGACGGTTTTAGGTGCCTTATCTTCTAAGAGGTCCGCTTCAACTTCTCCGATTCTTTCACTTATTATCTTAATCTTCT
>PIYJ01000030.1 GCA_003601725.1 Candidatus Bathyarchaeota archaeon | reverse complement strand
GTTTGAAGATTTTCTGGTCGTCGGCGACCTGTTGAACGATGTTTACTCCGCCTTGAAAGTCGGATGCCACGCGGTTCTCGTTGATAGATATGGCAGATATGATAATGTGGATGAAATTGAGAAGAAAATCACCGTGATCTCCAACTTGAAGAATCTGCCCGAGCTCTTACATGTCTGATGTGCCTCAGGAACTCGGTAAACCCTGAGGAGAGTTCAAGAAGAGCAAAGATTAGTGATGATTCCAGAACGGCCCTCACACCGTAAAATAGAAAAGCTGATTAGAAACTCCAAATAATAATCTTTTCCACAGTACAGCTTGTGAGAGATTTGACGGGGAAATCTTACGTCGCCGGACCTGCTTGGGTGGGCTCGGAGATGATGAACGCTTCATATAGGGCGGTGTAGATGATGGACAGAATCTTTGAGACGTGGCTGTTCATTCAGGGCATCCTGATAGCGTATGTATTTAAAATTTCAAGGTTAGTTATGGAATGAACTCGATCGCTGATATTGTGACATCTTCTGGGGCTCCCGAAGGATCAAGCATAGTTCAAAGATTTCATGATGTGAAGGAAAGAGAAATCAACATTATTGCAACAAATATGCTTGGAGATGCAGCCGGCCTCTATTTAGCTAATAATTACTATATTGTTGTGCCTTACAGAACGAATTCCACGTATCCTAATGATATGCCTAAAGTATCTCGTCAGGAAAAGGGTGATCTTATTTTACCCTTATCAAGCTTAGAACTGTTAGCTCTATCGAGATCTAAAAAGCATACAAGCTGATGAGAAATGAAAAAGACTCCAAAAGTTTGTGTTGTAATTCCCGCGAAAAATAGCGGCAAGTTTCTCAGGGCAACTTTAGAGAGCCTCAAAAGACAGTCATTAACGCCGCAATTAATAGTAGTGGTGGATGATGGATCTAAAGACGAGACTTCTGAAGTAGCCGAAAAGAGCGGAGCGAAAGTCATCAAATTGCCTGACGTGGGCTATTATGCAACAGGCACGCCGCATCTCGCAGAAGTCATAAACTTTGGGTTAAAAGAAGGCCTCAAGCATAATCCAGATTATATAATGATAGCTGGATCAGATGATATTTTTCCAAAATCTTACATTGAAGAAATAATTAAGCGGATGGAGAAGACTAACACTGCGATTGCTTCTGGTTATGTAGCGAATGAACCTTGGAGCCCCGAAGTTCCTCGAGGAGGAGGACGGATAATAAAGACTGAATATATTAAAAAGATCGGCTTGTATCCTCTGAATTACGGGTGGGAAACATATTGCTTAATAAAAGCCCGGTCGCTAGGATTAAAAACAAGGGTTTTTCCTTTACCTTTCTATTCTCAGAGACCCACCTCTCGAAATCCCACTAAAAACTATTATCTCGGCAAAGGGATGAAAGCATTAGGTTATTGCCCAGAATTCGCGGCAGCTCGTTTTCTACTACATTTTTTAAAAAATAAAAAAAGCGCTGTACTCATGCTAAAAGGATACCTCAGCGAGGTACGAAAATATGAAGACATCGTTCGTTACACAAGGCTCATTCAACGGAAAAAAATCATTCAGTACATCCTAAAACCGCATACGTTACTTAACAGACTTAAATCTTTACTGTTTACTCCCTAAATCTTTAAAGAATTAGAGAGATTTCCTCTTTTCTCCTTTATGTTTTCACACAATATCCATCTAAGAGGCTTCGAAAAATACGCGTTAAAGCTATGGCTGTTCTTTAAGATTTAACGATTTACTCGGATGTCTGCCCGATCAGTCAGTCTGTTTGATTCCTAAGTAAACTTTACCTAAATCTTCATGGGCCAGTAGCTCCTTCGGATCTCCCTGATAGGTTATTCTTCCACTTACGAGAAGAATGGCATTGTCCCCGTGTTCAAGCGCTCTTTTTGCGTTTTGCTCAGCTAGAACCACTGTGATTCCGTAGTTGTCTCTTAAATCGACTATTCTGTTGAGGACTTCTAATGCGATCTTAGGCGCGAGGCTTGCTGTCGGCTCATCGAACAGCATGATTTGCGGTCTCCGTATCATCGCCATCGCCATCGCTAACATCTGTCTTTCTCCCCCGCTGAGCGTTCCCGCTTTTCTTTTCAAGTATCCCTTCAATACCGGGAAGTCTTCTAGAACCTCTTCGGCCTTTTTCTTTGCTTTCTCTTTGCCTAAAACATAGCCAGCCATAAGTAGGTTTTCGCTCACTGTTAGATTCGCGAAGACATTATTTACTTGCGGTAAATATGCTATTCCAAGTTTAGTTACGATGTGAGGTGGAAGCCCAATTATGTTAGTTCCATTGAAGAGTATCTCTCCCGAATAGGTCTGCGTTATTCCCATTATCGTCTTGAGCAGCGTGCTTTTTCCGCTTCCATTCGGGCCTACGAGCACTGTTATCTCTTTGCTTCTTATTTCTGTGCTGACATCAAATAGTACATGGAGATTTCCATAGCCCGCATTTATCTTCTTAATAGATAAGGCTGTTGACGCTTTGCTATCCCCCTAGATAGCTCTCTATGACTATTGGATCATCCAGAACCTTATCAGGTTCTCCTTCTGAGACTATTCTCCCTCTTGCCATAGCATATACATGATCGATGTAATCCAGGATGAGCTCAAGCCTATGCTCTACAATCAAGAAAGTAACTCCAAGTTTGTTCTTCATCTCCGTCAAATAATAAAACAATTCTTGCGCAAGTTTCGGATAAAGACCCGCAGCCGGCTCATCCATGAGGATCATCTTAGCCCCGCTCATAATTGCTCTTCCAGCTTCTACGAGCTTCATTTGCCCTCCGCTCAGATTAGAAGCAGGATGATCCCACATGTGATCCAGATCCAGAATCTCTAAGAAGCGAAAGGCCATCTCTGTTGCCTTTTCTTCTTCTTTCATCCATGATCTTCTGAATGGAGCTTTCAGAAATCCTTCTCCCGGATGCCCTCTATACGCCGTTAAAAGGTTCTCTAATACCGTAAGCTTTTGAAATGGTTGCGGAATTTGAAACGTTCTGACCAGGCCTAATTCATATATTCTGTGGGGAGGCCAGTTCGTGATTATCTTTCCATCAAACGTCACTTTTCCCTTATCTGGATTATAGAATCCGGTCACGCAGTTTATAAGAGTCGTCTTTCCGCTTCCATTCGGCCCTATAAGCATAGTTATTATGCCTTTCTTCACGTCGAGGCTGATTTCATCTAACGCGATCAGCCCGCCGAATCTTTTTGTCAAGTTTTCAACACGAAGCATTTCCTGCATCTTTCATCACAAAAAAGAAGGGAGACTTGATGGTTTAGTACCATACGACTGAATCTGTTGCATAGATATATTTGCCCACGACCTTCCAAACATATTCATTTGTGTCTGTCTTTACTATTTGCCATATGACGTAGTCGCCTGCTTTTCTATCTCCATTCTCGTCAAGATCAATGTAGCCTGAGGCGCCAAAGAAGGAGCGAGCGACATCCGGTAGGACAGCTTTAATCGCGTCGGGATCCGTGGAATCAGTCTTCAAGATTGACAATGCATACACCCAGACAATATCATACACAGCGTAAGAGTAGGACTCCGGTTCTCTTCCAAGAATCTTCATGACGTTCCGTCGAACCATATCCCACTTAGCAGACTCCATAGGCGCAAAGATTGTGGACGGATACTGAACTTTATAGGCGAAATCTCGCACGACAGGATCTTCAAGCATTGAGCCGCTCGCGCATGTTCCATCGCTGCCATACCACTTAACAGATGAAAGCACGTCATATTCGCTGGCCGCTGTGAAGAAAGCGTTGACTTCCTCGAAGGAGATATGAAGCACGCATACTTTATCCGCTCCATACTTTGAAACGGCATCGGATACTTTGTTTGCTAAGTCCGCAGCTTCAGCGGAGAATTCTTGAGCTTCGGGGGCATATCTTATGCCTTCGAGAACAGTTCCTCCCAGCTCAGTGAATCTCTTTGCTACAGCTTCTTCGAGTCCCGTTCCCCAAGCATCATTCCTCGTTACCGGAATAATGTACCTCTTGCCATCTTCATAGATTATCCTAGCGATCGCTGGGCCTTGCCCATACTTGTCAGTTGGGCAGAATCTAAAGATGTAATCGCCAGGTATAGCCAGATCTGGAGCCGTTGAAGACTGGCTTATCGCAAGTATCTTATTGGCATCGCAGTACCCTTTTATGGCTCTGACTTCTGCACTGCTTAAGGGGCCTATTAGGAGCTTTATTCCTCTAGCTGCGAAACTCTCAACCTTCTCGAGTGCGAGATCAGGCTTCGTCTGAGTGTCCTCAGCAACAATCGTGAGAGTCCAATTTGCGCCTATTGCCTTAAGAAATAGGTTAACCTGTTTAGCTGCAATTTGAGCTGCTGTATACTCGTTTTCACCATAAGTAGCTAGATCTCCTGTCAGCGAGAAGAGTCCGCCGATCTTGACTTCCCCTTTCAATGTTGACTTTATTGGTGCCTCGCTGCCTGCGCCGACCAAAGCGTTCATTAAATCTTCTATGAGCCCTTTTGTTTCATTAAGTTCGCTAACTTTGGAGGAGAGTTCAGTTTGAAGATTTTCATACTTCATTCTCAGATCGTCATAGTCCGCTTTGAGGCTTGTATATTCCTCCCTTGTTATTCCAACCTGAACTGGTTTCGCAAGCCATCCGATCCCTACTCCTAAGAGTAACCCTATCAGTAGTGCCACGACAGTATAGGTCTTCCAAGCTTGACTCATTTTTCCTCTCCCATAAACCTCTTTTTTTATCGGTCCCCCACATTTATCATTTGTTTTTCCTTAAAAATTTTGCTGTTCTGCAAAAGGTTTTTTAAAAAAAATAGCCAATGATAAAGAGCCTTAAAGTAACTATTTGAAGAGTTATTTGCATAAATCTTTAATTGTTCTTTGTCTTTTTTCTTAAAGAAGAGAATATGATCGATATAGTGCTACTTAGCAGAGCTCTGATTTTCAGTAGTCTTCTTACTCTCTTGAGCATCGGCTTAACATTAACTTATCTGACGACTAAGGTTCCAAACTTTGCTCATGGAACATTCGCGGCGGTCGGAGCTTATATAATGTTAACAACCGTTAAATTATGGCATGCGAATCCTTATCAGTCTCTATTGTTAGCTCCAATCATATGCGGGCTAATTGCGCTCGCACAATACCTCATCGTGTTTAGGCAGCTCATACGAAGAGGAGCCACAATAGTTGCATTGATGATCACTACTCTTGCCATGGAATTCATATTGTTAGCGATCATTAACATATATGCTGATTACTTGTCGAGGGTTTTCAAGATCCGATCTCGATACTTCCTTTTCTCCTCATATGATATACGAATAGCAGGTCAAAGAGGCCTACTGATAATCGCCCCAATTCTCGCGGCAACTACAGTTATATCTCTATACTTAATTTTAACGAAGACCCGTTTCGGAGTGGCTATGAGAGCCGCCATTGAAGATTCATCCTTAGCCAGCGTGATCGGTATAAACGTGAACATGGTATACTCAGTAGCCTGGTTCATAGCTGGCGCGTTAGGCGGGCTTTCCGGAGCGCTTTTACCCTTATGGTTCCCTGGAAACCCGGACATGGGTTCGAGAATAATAGTCAGCGTCTTTGCTGCAAGTACTGTTGGAGGAATCTACAGCATATATGGCGCTGTTTTAGGGGGATTTCTCATCGGACTTGCTGAGGTGCTTGGTACAAGCTCATTGGCAATTATGCTTGGTCCATGGGTAATACCCTATAGACCGTTAATTCCGCTAATAGCAATCGTTGTGACGCTGCTTCTGGCCCCCAGCGGGTTGGCAGGTGTGAACTGGCAAAAGATTGCCGCTTCGATACGAAAATCGATCTCTAAATAAAAAATAATATTAGAAGTCTCTTTTCTCAGCTAATTTTTTGGGATGACTTTGTATCCTTAGATTTAGCTGAAGATTTTCTTGCCATTAATATTTCCTTAATTCTTTTGTATCCTATTGTCGGTGTCGGTTTCTCTTTTATGATGCCTTCCGGTCTATACATCTGTATGATGATAAGCGTTATACCCAGCAGCAGAGAATCAAGCCATACAACATTGAAGGGAATAAAAGGACCTAAATAGCCCTTATAATAATCTATGACTCTTCTGAGAGTAGCAAAGATAAATGTGCCTACAACAACTCCTATATTGTTACCTGCACCGCCTAGGATGACTATGACCCAAGGCCAGAAAGTCCATGAAACCCTATGATAACTGGTACTTATTACGCCGCCTGCTTTGAATGCATCTAAAGCCCCGGCAACTGCCCCTATAACAGCTGCGATTATTATGGTCTTCATCCTTATTTTAGTGACATCTTTACCCAAAGATTTCGCCACTTCTTCGTTGTCTCTAATCGCTCTTAACATTCTGCCCAGCGGTGATCTTACAAGCCGCTCTAGATAGAGAAAAACAGCAAGGGAAATGCCGAGTATGAAGAGAGCTACAGCCGCGTATCGATACTCACCGGCCCATCCGAACGGATCCGGTACCAAAACGCCGATGTTTCCCTTCACTATTGGACGATAATTATAGCCTATAACTTGAATGGCTTCACCCATGGCAAGCAAAGTAATAGCCAGATAATCCTCACGAAGCCTTATAGCTGGATAACAAGAAATAAGACCTAGAATCGCGCCTATGGCTCCTGCCACTATTAAGGTGAGAAAGAAGATTGATATGCTTAGCAGAGGGTCTCCCGCTAAGATCTTGTTTACTTCGGTAACTATGATAGTATTATCTCTGATGTAATCTAGATCAGGCTTCACCTTAAAGAGCCAAGCGATTATCCTACCTGGGAAAGCGCCGACCGTGAACGCCCCGCCGGCTACTGCTAAAACCTTACCGAAGTTCGGTATCCCTGTATATCCATACTCTAGATTGAGGCTTAACGCTACTATAAGGTATATCGCGAAGAAGATGGCGAAATCCCTGATGAAGATTAAGAATTCATAGGAAATTTCCATTATGAGAGCCCTCTTATCTTGATTTGTCTCTAGCGGCGTATATCAAAAAGATGCATGCGCTTTGTTTATAAATGTTTCATCTACTCGTCTCTGAAGAGAAAATAGAAGATTTGAACGTTGCGGCTTAAAATTATAGGCCGCTGGCTTCGTCTAAAACGTTGAATAGCCGATCGTGCTGATTTACCATATCGTGTATCCGCCGTCCACTGCTAAATTGTGTCCCGTGACATAATTAGCTGCATCTGAAGCTAAGAAGATTACGGCGCCGACTATATCCCTAGGTTTTGCAAATCGACCCAAAGGAATAAGAGGTCTCCACATATCTGCGTATTCAGGCTGCTGCTTTAGAAGATTCTCAACGAGGGGGGTTAATGTATAGCCTGGACTTATGCTATTGACGTTTATGTTGTATCTGGCCCATTCAGCAGCAAGGCTCTTCGTCAACATTATTACGCCAGCCTTCGAAGCATTATAATGCGCCTGAGGCTGAGGCTTATTCACGATGCTTCCGGACATTGAGGATATGTTAATTATTTTTCCGTGTCTCTGCTTAATCATGAATCGTCCTACAGCTTGACACATTAAGAATACTCCAGTCAAATTCACATCAAGCATTCTCTTCCAATCTTCCTCGCTCATTTCCTCCGCTGGGGACCATTGTCCAATACCGTGGCAATTTACCAGAATATCTATTCGTCCGAACTCGTCGAAGACTCTTTTTACTGCTATTTTTACCTGTTCCGAATCGCAAACGTCAACGGGAAACGCTAAGGCTTTAATCGAGAATTCGTCTTCAATCTTCTTTTTCAGCCTTGTTATGCTTTCAAAGTTAACATCAAACAAGGCAGTATCAACGTTGAATTCAGCCAACCCCTCAGCGATGGCTCCTCCGATTCCCCCTCCGCTGCCCGTAACGATCGCTTTCTTTCCGTCTAATCTGAATAGATCCTTAATGGAGATTGAGCTTTGCAAAGTCAAGAACATCACCCAAACATCTCATGGAATCTGCCATTATATGTGAAATGGCTGTTTAATAAAAGATTGATTGCAAGGATCTGATGAAACACAAAGTTGAGTGGTCTCGTTCAGTCTTCTTGAATTAGAAAGAAGATAAGAAAATAGTCTCCAATTTAAGACGATTTCCATTTATGATCGCTATGCTATACAATAGAGCAAAGCGGACAGATCGCAATAATGTGAATCTGAGAAGCAACACTCGGTAAAACTGTATTACTTTGATAGCTATGTGCTGAAGGTTGCTCGGGATGGGCAGAGATCTTTTAATACGCAGATCTCGCATTTAGGTTTCCTAGCATTACAGACCCGTCTTCCATGAAATATTAATAGATCAGCGAATCTTCCCCACTTCTCTCTAGGAACAATCTCCATGAGGTCTCTTTCAATCTTCTCTCGAGTCTTGCTTTGTGTTAATCCCAGTCTTTTAGCAAGCCTAAGGACATGGGTATCTACAATTATCCCTTCATTTACTCCATACGCATTCGAGAGAACAATGTTAGCTGTCTTTCTAGCGACTCCGGGAAGCGACAATAAATCTTCCATTGTTCTCGGCACTTCCGAATTGAACTTTTCAACCAAAATTTGACAGACTTCCTTCAGTCTTTGAGCCTTTTTTCGATAAAAGCCGGTTGGCTTAATATCATGCTCCAGAGTAGCTAAATCCGCCCTTGCGTAATCTTCAGCTGAGCGATATTTCTTAAAGAGGCTGCGGGTAACTTGATTCACTCTTTCATCGGTGCACTGAGCGGCAAGAATCGTTGCGACAAGGAGCTCTAATGGGTTGCTGAATTTTAACGCTATCCTAGCGTCTGGGTGTTCCTTTTCTAGAAGATCAAGGATCTTAAGAACCCTCTTCTTCAATTCTTCTTGAGCATCACTCAACAATCGTTCACCCAGATCATGAGGTGAATCGCTTTATCCTCTTATTATTGCCCCAGCATTTGTATTAATTTTCCTTTTCAGCAGCGTATTATGGAAGATACGCCATAACCAAGTCAACGATAGATTCAGTAAAAGAGAGCCACAAACCCATCCTGTAACACTCTTCATTACTGAGCAAGCCGCATTTTATCCTGCTTCCACGGTTATTAATCGTATCTTGCCTCTTTCTCTACAATTTCAGTTATCATTCTAACACGAGCGATATCTCCATCCGGAGGAACCTGATCCGCCACACCTATTATGAACTTATGTCCAGATAGATTATGCCTTATAACCTTCATCGCCATTTCTCGAAGGGTTCTTTCAGGATATAGCTTGCTGAAATAGACCCCCGGTAACCCTCCCCAGAGAATAATCTTGGAACCAGCTAATTCACGTAGATGTTCCACTGGAATATCGCCTACTGGCGCCGGCGTTACAGACTGCGCGCAATCGACGCCGGTCTCCTCTATAAGCGGGAGAACTCCTCTAAGCGTGCCGTCTATGTGTACATAGATAACCTTCTTCGCGGCGTGAAGCTGCTCTGCCCTCATCTTGTAGTATGGCGCGTGATATTTTTTGAAGATCCACGGTGAGATGACGTCACTTGTTATGTTCTCTCCGAAATATACGCCGGGCGCGGGAGACTCGCATATCGCCTCATATATGGGGTCGTCAGCTTCGGACATCACTTGAATCGTCTCCTCGAGTTCCTCTGGTTCTCTCATCATCAGCCTTATCGTATTTGTAACACCAGCCCACACAACGATCAATCTTTGAAAAGGCGTGCGTGGCGGTAACGAACTTACGAATCCCAATCCGTCCCAATCTTCTAGGCGATCATATTGAAGCGAATAGTCCGGCTTAAACTCTTGATTCTTATAGATGTACTGAAGAACCCGTAGATCCCGCCTGTTCTCAACAGCGTATTTAATATGAGCTGAGCTGACCGATTTGGGAACAAATTTTGTGACGCTTTTTATGCTGCCTACTGGCGTCTTGTATGTTTCTTCACTTATGGTTGTTCCATCCCTAAGAGTTTCGACTGACCTGACATGCTTTACGCCGTAATAAGCTACTGTGCCGGGAAGATTGTATAGCTCCTCATGAGCGCCGCAGCCTAAGTCCCTGTAGAGCCGTATACGTCCCTTTTCGCCTAGATACTTGGTTGGAAGATCACTGTGATAAAGTCTCGCCCTATACCAATAAGTCAGATCTGCAAACCAGGGCATAACATCTGGTTTTTCACCGGAGAAGACAGCTAATAATCTTTCTAAAAGATTCATGAGAAGTTAGTTATCCCCTCAGATTTTTAACTCTTTTCTCGCCAAAGCAAGGAGATAAAGACTGCTTGATTAGAGACTCTTAGGGATGAAAAAGCCGTCTTTCCAGTTTAGCTTAAAGCCTTATGCTTACCTCTAGCCCGTCTTTGCCTAATTGAATAAAACGGCTCTCATAATGACCTGAATTTCTTACGTAATCAAGATAGTCCCGCATGAAATATGCATAAGCACCAGCATTGTCCGCTATCACCATGCTTCCTTGATGCAGCTTCTTCTCGATCGCCTTTAGGTGCTTAAGATACTCGCTTTTATGCCCGTCGAGGAACACCAGATCGAATCTTCCTTGAAGCGTAGGAATAACATCTGAGGCATCGCCTATGATCACTTGAACTTTAGGCTTAATCTTTGCTTTTTCAATATTTCTTCTTGCAGCTTCAGCTTCTTCCCTGTCGATTTCGATCGTGACGATCTCAGCATCGTGTTCAAGCTCTTTCCCAATGATGATCGTTGAGTAACCTATCAAAGTTCCCACTTCCAGAACACGCTTCGGCTTCAGCTGAGCAACCAGTTTGGCTAAAGCTCCGCCTCTAAGAGGACCAATGATGGGAAGATATCTTCTCCTTGCTGATTCCTCGATCTCTCGGAGGACCTTTTCAGCCATCCCCGACATTAAAGCATCACGCCATCTGTCTCAGAATAACAACTCGTAGCTAACTCATATTTTTATCTAAAATTCCATTTCACCGCGGCATACGTTAAAGAATGAGAAGAAAAAAGGAAATTAAGCCTGGATACGAAGAGGGTGGACTTAAGCATAGAAGGGAGATGTTTTCTAAAAATAGAAATGCTAATATTCTGTGCGTTTAATTTCTAATCACGGTGAGATTCTTGCCCATAGATCCGGATTTTCAAAATAAACGGGAGAAGGTGGGGGAGGAGGAAGGCGTGGCCATCTGGGGGCCAATAGACCCTCCGGAAAAGCTTGGTATACGTGGAACTAACGTTGCGGTGGACTGGGATATCTGTGAAGGCCATGGAATATGCATCGAAGTATGCCCAGTGCAGCTTTATGAATGGCGAGAGACGCCGGGTCATCCGAAATCTGAGAAGAAGGCATTCCCAGCCAGAGAGGATGAATGCATACAATGTTTAGCATGTGAGACTCAATGCCCGGTTCAAGCGATAAAGATCACTCCTCCATGATGGTCAAAAAGGAAACCTGTGTTAAATAGCATCTCATCCTTTTCTTTTTGAAGTAGCTAAATCAAAAATAATCTGTCAAATAAAAAAAGGCTTTTCAAGCGGCAAAGATGAAATTAAACGATATTATAAAAGGCTGTCTGCATCAGATGTCCGGTAAGAAACTGTATTTGGTAACAGTCTCCGCGGGCTTCGAAGTCGAAGCTAAAAGAGAGATTCAAAGATTAGTTCCCTATGCTGATGTTTGCAGCTTGTTCTTTAAAGGCAACCTTCTCGTTGAATGTCCCCCTTCAGCTGATTTGATCTCCGCAGTAAAGAAGAATGAGACTAAATACATCGGCAGAGTGTTCCCCGTTGAAAAGGCAGTGAAGATATCGAAGAATAAGGAGAGCTTGAAGCAAATATATGACGAAGTTCTCAGTTTAGATAAGCTACGGGAAGGGGAAACCTTCGTCGTAAGATGCAGAAGAAGGGGAAGGCATAATTTCACAAGCCAAGACGTTGAAAGAGAGTTGGGAGCCCTACTTGAAAAGACGTCCGGAGCAGTTGTGGATCTAAAGAATCCCCTTAAAGTTGTGACCGTCCAGATCTTTCAAGATCAAGCCTTCATCGGAGTTTCAAGAGCCGACGAGATATTGAGGAAGGAGATAAAGATCTTTAAAAAGTACGAAAGAGGCGAACGTCCATTAACTCGAGCTGAACATAAGATCAAAGAAGCAATCAAAGCCTTCAAATTGGAGATTAAACGAGATTTCAGAGTGCTCGATGTTGGCGCTGCGCCTGGAGGGTGGACAAGGGTTCTCGCAAGCCTAGCTGATAATGTCGTAGCGGTTGACCCTGCGGATCTCGATCCCTCCGTAAAGACGCTTCCGAACGTTGTTCATTTGAAATGCAAAGCTGAAGAGATTCCCAGCGACATGGGGGATTTCGACTTGATCGTTAATGACATGAACCTTGACCCTGCGGAATCAGCCAGAATAATGGTTGATCTGGCGAAATTTCTCAAAAGAAATTCCTCCGCAGTGATGACCGTCAAGTTTGTGACGCGAAACAGAAAAAAACATGTTGCTCAAGCGCTTGAAATTCTTAAAGCTGAATATAGAGACTTTAAGGTTAAGAGGCTTCCTCACAATAGATATGAAACAACAATCTTTATGCGGAAGGCTTAATGGCGCCAAAAGGTTTACGCAATGAAGATCACATATTTTAATTGACTAAAGATTAGAAGGTCTGCATTTTGAGCTTAGATGAAATAGTGAGTTTTCTCAAGGAACAGATTAAGATCGAAAAACAAATTGTGAAGTCGCTGGATGAAACATCAGCGGAATCGAGAAGCCCGCCGTTAAAGAAGTTCTTAAAGGAACATCTTTTGATTCAATGAAGCATGCGCAGATGTATTCCTCCGTGATCGAATTGATGATGAGAACTTCGAAGGCTCTTTCACAGCGGGAGCTTGACAAACAAAAAGAGCTCATCGAGAAGCATATAAAAATAGAAATGGGCCTCATAAAGCGAATAAGCGAAAAGATTCCTCAAATCACGGATGAAAAAGTGAAGCTTCTCTTAAACACGATCCTCGCGGATGAGAAGAGACATCATAAGCTTCCCAAGCAGGTCTTAAAGGTCATTATACGCGGAGAGACGATAACCGCGGAAGAATGGCTCGATATGATGTGGCGAAGCGTCCCATTTCACGGTGCACCCGGCGGATGATAAAGCCTGAAAAACATACGGAAACAGAGAATAAACTCTAAGGGCTTTCTTAATCTTTTTAAGGTTCCATCACGTCTTGTTGAGGTTGAGCAGCATATTCAGTAACAATCAATATCCAGATTGGAAAAGGAAAAGAAGGAGACTGAACGTTGAAAAAGATGGCTCCCTTTAAGCTTCTCATCTCACGGGAGAAAGCTCTGAAGATTATTCTCAGCACGGTGAAACCTATAGAAAGAACCGAAAGAATTCCGATAGAAAAAGCAGTCAACAGGGTTTTAGCAAGCGACATAAAAGCAAAGAGGGATGTTCCCCCCTTCGACAGATCTGCAATGGATGGTTACGCCGTTAAAGCTGAAGATACATTCAAAGCCTCGCAATTTAATCCCGTTAAGCTAAGGATCATAGATGTTTTACATGCCGGTGAATCGACCGATAAGCCGATCAAGAGCGGTGAATGCATCAGAATTGCAACGGGCTGTCCGGTTCCTCCAGGTGCAGACGCGGTTGTAATGATGGAGTTCACTGAAGAAAAAGACGGTTTCGTCTCAGTATTCAAGGGAGTTTATCCGGGGGCAAACATCGCCGCAAAGGGGGAGGACATAAAGAAAGGAGAGGTAATCCTTAGGGAGGGTGCCCTTTTAACACCAGCAAAGATCGGGGTTTTAGCATCTCTTGGACACAAAGACGTGCTTGTCTATCAGAAGCCTCGTGTGGCTGTTATTCCGACAGGAGCTGAGGTATGCGATTTAGGTTCACCGCTTAAAGAGGGGCAAGTCTACGATGTGAACTCGTATACGCTTACCTCGATACTTCTTGAGAACGGCGCTTCAGTAACGAGGTCCCCCATTGTTTCTGATGCTATTGATGAAATAAGATCGGCGGCTACTCGATATCTGGATCATGACCTCATCGTATTCTCTGGTGGAAGCTCAGTCGGGGAGAAAGATATGCTCGTCAGAGTTGTTGAGGATCTAGGCGAACTTCTTTTTCATGGAGTTCAGAT
>PIYJ01000029.1:2065-15044 GCA_003601725.1 Candidatus Bathyarchaeota archaeon | reverse complement strand
GCTTGCAACAGTTCGGCTAAGGCTACGAGCTCTGAGGATGCCCCTGAAGCGATTATTCCCCCGCCGGCTATTATAACAGGTTTCTCAGCGTTTGCCAGCAGATCCGCAGCTCTTCCTATCTGAATTGGATGCGGCTCATAGTTCGGTCGGTAACCTCGAATCTCGATATCATCATCAAATTCAATCTCATCTATTTCTATCTGAGCGTCCTTCGGCAGATCCACAAGTACAGGTCCCGGTCTTCCCGTTGTGGCTATATAAAAGGCCTTTTTGATGATTCGGGGAATCTCAGAGACTTCAGGGACTTGAAAGTTATACTTTGTAATCGGAGTGGTTATTCCCACGATGTCCGTCTCTTGGAAAGCATCTTTCCCTATGAAGGGCCTGGGAACTTGACCTGTAAAGGCGACGATCGGAGATGAATCCATATATGCGTTCGCTATTCCAGTTACAAGGTTTGTTGCTCCCGGACCTGAAGTAGCCATGCAGACTCCGACTCTTCCGCTTGCACGTGCGTATCCATCAGCGGCGTGAGCTGCACATTGCTCGTGTCTCATCAGTATATGCCGAATGCCGTCTGTGTCGTATAGCACGTCATAGATCGGTATAGTTGCTCCTCCGGGTATGCCGAATATGACTTCCACGTTCTGTCTCTTTAATGACTCCACAAGAGCTTTGGCACCTGTCATTCTAACCATTTATTTTGTCCCTCCACAGTGGATGCTGGATTAGAAGATGCTCTGGATATGTTCTTTCTTTCAAAGAATTGACACAACCTTCAGGGGTGATTGTTGGTTCCTCGAAAATATAAAAAGGCAGAAAAGCTATCTCAACGGGAGAGGAAACGATTCCTCCGTACCCGACTATCCCTCACTTGCTTGTCCTCCAGAGGAATGAAGCACCAGACTACCTATAAGGTACATGCTTATAAGCTTTTTGAAATCAGAGTCCACGGTCAGCCGCCATTCAAGTCTTGTTATGATTGCTCATCAGCACATTCATGCCGTTCAGCATAGCTTCAACACTCGCCATAACGATGTCACCGTGGGCACCCATAGCTGTGACAACCCTGTCGCCTTTGCGAAGCCTAACTATAACCTCGACGAGAGCGTCGGTTCCCCCCGTGATCGCGTTCACATGATACTCTTCGAGGCGGATGGGTTCAACGGCGGAGACAGCTTTTCTTATGGCTTGCATCGCAGCGTCAACCGGTCCGATTCCAGTTGCAGCTTCAGTTAAGGGATTGCCGTTGAGGTTCAGTCTAACCGAAGCCGTTGGGATAACCTTGTTTCCCGTTACAACTGTTAATTCTTCAAGTTTGATGGCACGAGTGGTCGGCAAGCCCATAACCGCCTCTGCTACGGCGTACAAGTCAGCATCAGTGACGATCTTCCCCTTATCGCCGAGAGCCTTCACCCTGCGGAATATTTCTTCTAGATGCTCTTCGCTTGGATGTAATCCCATCTCTTCCAAGGCTGCCTTTATCCCACGTGATCCAGCGTGCTTTCCCACCGCGAGTCTCCTTGTTCTCCCAACGATCTCTGGGGGTATAGGCTCATACGTTAAGGGCTTCGAGAGAATCGCATGCGTATGGATTCCGGATTCGTGGACGAAGGCGTTTTCACCGACGATCGCCTTGTTCGGCTGGACTGATATGCCTGTTAACCGTGAGACGAGCAAAGACGTGTCATATAGGCTCTCCGTCTTTATGGAGGTTTCAACGTTGTATAGTAGTTTCAAGGAGACTATGACTTCTTCCAAAGCGGCGTTTCCAGCCCTTTCGCCTAGACCGTTCATGGTAACGTGAACTTCATCGGCACCTGCCTTAAGCGCAGCTATGGAGTTTGCAACCGCCATTCCGAAGTCATCGTGGCAATGAGCCCCCAACTTGACGTCTGGAAAGGCATCTTTCAGCTCAGAATAGAACTTGTAGGTTCTTTCAGGAGTTAAAATTCCCACAGTGTCGCATGGTGTGACTCTATCTGCCCCTTCGGATATGCCCTTGGCTATCATCTTCTTAAGGAATTTCATGTCTGCTCTTGTTGCATCTTCAGGTCCGAGCTCAACGATCAGCCCTGAATCCTTTGCATACTTGACGCTCTTCGCTGTTAGCTCTAAAATTTCATCCTTGCTCTTCTTTAGCTTATGCTTGATATGCAGATCAGACGAGGGTATCACGAGGAAAACGGAGTCTGCACCGCTCTTTACGACGGCATCGATGTCCTTTTTGACTCCCCTTGCGAAGCTGCAGATTTCAGCTTTGAGATTCTCCTTTGATATGAGGCTTATCGCCTCCATTTCTCCCTGCGATGCAGCTGCGAAGCCCGCTTCGATGATGTTTACTCCTAGCTTATCAAGCTGCCTCGCTATCTCAAGTTTCTTCTCGGGGGTTAGAGAAACTCCAGGTGTCTGCTCACCATCTCTCAGCGTGGTGTCAAAAATCAAGATGTTCTCCGCGAATCTATTCGATAAAGCAATACCCCATTTCAGTAACCTCGAATCATCAAGACATAGCTATGAAGTATAAAAGCCTTTTGGTGGCTGAGTCCAGATGTTGATGTACGCCGCGGGATTACATTGTTCTAAAAACTGAAGCTCTAAGTCAATAAGGCGGCTTCAAAAATTAAAAATGAAAACTTTTCATAGTATAGGCGTAAGTCTCGGCTGCGGATAGCCCTCTGTGACGTCCATCTCAACGAAGTGTAGGCGGGTTCTCGGCTTCAATCCGTAGAGCAGAAGAGCTCCATGCTTCTGAATCATTCTTAAGTGAATCTCGGCAATCGCGTTTAGAATCTCAGAGACCCTTGGATATCCCGGTTTAAGCAGTAAGAAGAGGAGACCCTCACACTCTCTGGTTAACGTAGCTCCTGAATTAAGCATCCTTATAGTATCATTCGTTCCATAATTGGCGAGAAGACTATTGACCCCGATGACGTAAAGAAGAGGCTGACAAGTCTCCTCATACAGCGCCATTGCAAATTCAAGGTATCTCTGATAATCTTCATCCACATCTTTCCCTTCGATCTCAAAAATATAAGGCTCCTCTTTGATTCTCGGCGACTTAAAAATGCAGATTCTCAAGCAGCGGTGGAGGGTTTCTTTGGGTAGGCCTGATTCTGCTGCGCGTCTCCATATGATGTTATGGTCGACGCCTGAAGATGGAAGAACAATTACGCCTGCTCTTTTCGCTAGGAAGTTCCATGGAGTCGGCGACAGAACCAGATGATACTGCTGGGTTGATACGTTTCTCCCGATCTCGAGGAGGACCGTTGAGCCTCTGGGGTATCCTCCCTCGAGAAGGCTGTCTAGTTCCTCCGAGCCTGTGGAGAATCTTCCAGACGGATCTGGTAGAGGCTTAAACTTCTCTCTACGTGTTATGGGCTTCATCTCGAACGAAGAAAAGGCTTTAAATCCATCCTTAATTGTGAATCCAACCTCGTCCTCTTTTACTTCCGTCCCCCGCATCTTACGGATAGACATGTCCCTGTAAAGCCTCTCCTCAAGCCTCCCCGCTCTGAAAAATAAAACCCCATCAGCCACGAACTCCTCAATACCCAAGCCTATCTTCTCTTCTCCGTAAGGGACCTCGACTATCATCAAGGTTGTGCATCCAACCTGCCGGACGATTTTGTCCAGAACCGTATGAATAAGTATTCTTGTATCATGCGGGTTCTCGAAGGCTTGAGCGATAACTGAAAAGGAATCTATGACGAGCCGTTTGGCCTTTGTCTTGTTGATCACTTCCAGAATTAATCTCAGCACAGAAGAGACCCGGGTCTCCCTCACAGCTAACATGCCGAGATAATGGAACTTTCCATCTTTTTCGAGATTTTCAAAATCAAATCCGAACCTCTTCATGTTTTTATAAAAGGTTTCACGGCTCTCTGAAAAGTTCACATAGACCCCATTCTCATCAAAGTCAACGGCACCGCGATAAAGAAACCTCGCTGAAAAAACCGTCTTCCCAGTTCCGGGATTCCCTGCAACAATGATCAAGCTGCCTCGGGGGAATCCCCCTCCAATAACTCTGTCTAACGCATCCGCTCCGGTAGAAACGCGGTGATTATCCATATTTACCCCTTCTTTTCTTTAAATAACGAGATATTAAGTCATTAATGAGGGGGGACAGATAAACATTTAGTAACAAGTAGCCAGAAGCCGTTATGTACATTCATCGATGAAAATGCGAACGATTTATAGCGTGAAATTTGATTTTGAGGAAAACTTATGCTCTTTTTCAAGAATCTTCCTTGCGGTTTTCCTTATCGCCTCGGCGCTGTTAAGTCTCGGTTTCCAACCGAGCGACTTCAATTTTTCTATTGAAAGAAGCATATATTTTACATCTCCCTTCCAGCCTCTGCCGCCGTCTACGCCTCCGGTGAAACGGAAGGACACCTCTTTCAGATGCATCTCTTCCGTGACGATCTCAGCGATCGTCTTTACGTCTACCCAGTCTTCAGAACCGATATTGAAGATCTCTACTTTTCCATGCGTCTTTTCTATAATCGTCGAAAGGGCGGATACAAAATCATCTACATACAGGTAAGACTTCCTCTGGGTTCCGTCTCCCAAAATCTCGAGCTCCCACGGGTTACTCTTGAGTTTCTCGATGAAATCATAAATGACTCCGTGTCTGCTTCTCGGACCGATTATATTAGCCAATCTGCAGATAATAGCTCGAAATCCATAAGTGGAGGCAAACGAGCTTATAAGCGCCTCTGAGGCGAGTTTAGAAGCTCCATAGATCGATATGGGCTTCAGAGGGCCGTAATCTTCAGGTGTCGGAATCTCAGATGCATCTCCATAGACGGTTGAGGATGACGTGAAAACAAAAAGATCAGGCATTCCAGATCTTCTCAGAGCTTCCAGTAAACGGTAAGTGGCTACAACGTTCTGTTCGAAGTGAATCTCAGGCGTCGAAGATCCTATTCTAACTTCTGGATTAGCGGCTAAATGGAATATAACTTCGCATTTCTCCGTGGCTCTTTCAAGATCTTTCTTGTTCAGTAAGTCGCCTTTAATGAATTCGAAAGAGGAATTTCCAATCCAGCTTCGAATATTATCTAATGTTCCGCTGCTGAGGTTGTCTATAACTCGCACCGTTGCACCGTTGGCCATAAGCGCATCGACAAGGTGGCTGCCGATGAACCCTGCTCCTCCGGTCACTAGGATCAACCGGCCATTCATCAGTCCCTTGAAATCCATGTTCATCTCCCCTTCGATACTATAGTTTCATGCAGATAAGTTTATACCGGGATGCCTCTTCGGAAAAGATTATTATTGATCAAACGCCTTTAGATTTTCAAACCGTAAGGCTCCGAGGACGCCGATTAATCTGAGGATCAATTCTGAAGATTGAAGTGAGAAGATATGTCTCGGAGAGGAGAATACATCGACCTGAGAACCGCATTGAAAAATTACTTGAAAGAGCAAGGCGTAACATTATCGGATCTCTTAAGCTTAATGGATGAACAGAAAGAAGGCATAATGGAGTCCCTGCGGAAGAGAGTTCACTTAACCGATGCTCAAAGCCGAGCTCTCGAAGAGAATCTGACAAGCAAACAGCTAAATCTTTTACTCTTCGTTATACAAGCTTTCTATCTGCTTAATCCTTCAGGAACCTACAAGAATTTTATCCTCGAACCGACCAGAGGAGACGTCATGCACGGCGATAAAGTCACATTTGAAGGATGCAAGATGATCCTGAAGGCTCTCCGCATCTCAACTGAAGGACTGGATATTTAATACATTCACAGCCTATTTTATCTCTATTACATCGCCGTCCTTGAGGATATGAGTCGCCCCGACTCTCTGCCCAGGATACTTCGCGCTTGGACCCCAAATACGTGCATACCTGAATTCTTTGTAAAGTTTGCTGTGGAGCTTTCTCGCCGCCTCGATCACCGTGGCACCTTCATCGATGACGAGAGGCTTAGAGGAAGGCTTCTTTTCACCAGGCTCTTTCGGATAAACCCGGATTATTCGAAGCATCTTGAAGATGTAGTCCCCAAGTTTTTCCAATCCCTCATTATTCTTACATGAGACTGGAAGAACTGGAATCACCACTTCTTTCATAGATTCTCTTAATAGAATTAGATTCTCTTTCGCTCCTGACGCATCCAACTTATTCGCAACGAGAACTGTAGGCTTATAGACGAGGCTTGAAAATAGGGATTCCTCAAGAGTCTCCAGCGTGACTTTTCCTCGAATCCTGATCAACGCAGAATTTATCCGGTAATTAGCAAGTAATCTTCTTACATCTTCCAAGGTGCAGCCTACCAAAGTTCCGCCGCCTATTATCTGTAATCCTACACCTGTGCTTCGCCTGATTATTTCCACCTCGCCTTCCGGCTTCTCAATCATTATGCCCGCCCGCTCAAGCTCCGAACGAAGCATACGGAACTCTTCAACGGGATCCGCGGAGAGATCAACCATCAGAATCAAGCCGTCCGCGTTCCTCGCAAGCCCCAATATCTGAGGCCCATCCATCTTTCCTTCCGCTGCGCCTTCAACCAGAGCAGGCGCCTCGACGAGCTGGAACTGTATGTCATGATAAGGCAGCATGCCGATGATCGGTTTCCTCGTCGCAAAGTACACGGGGCTCACCTCTGCCTTGGCACTCGTTAAAGAGACAAGTAGGCTGCTTCTCCCCACGTTCGTCGGGCCGAGTATGATTATCTGGCCGGCTCCCTCCTTCGGCACTGAGAAGCCTCCGTATCCGCCTTTCCTACGTGTTTTCTTTCTTTCCAGCTCTCTTTCCAGAATCGCGATTCGCCGCCGAACGTTAGCTAGAAGAGTGCTGGTGCCCTTGTGTTTCGGTACGAGCGAGATGAATTCCCGCATCAGCTTTATCTTTTCCGGAACAGATCTGCAGGCGACTACTTCAGCCCATTTCGCCTTAGCTTCAGCGGGTAGATTCGTAACCATACTTCAACAACCTAAAAGGCTTCCCTTGATCCTTAAAGCTCTTCATAATATTATTAGAGGACGCCCAATTTAGTCATTTTCCTCGAAGCCAGTCTATTCTGAAACGATATGCTTACCTTGACGCCTTGTGTCTCGGAAAAATGCGAGATGAAAAAATTTCTACACGGTGTTAATGTCAGATTCCATCCTGACCCCTTCCCCTACCTTTGAGACCCATCCGTCCTTAGCGTTGGCTTTCATACATGCATCGATGACTTTTCTCCCGTGCTTTTCATCTTTAACCAGAGCTATGACGCTTCCTCCCATTCCCGCCCCTGAGATCTTCGCCCCGTAGGCTCCAGCATCCAAAGCGGCATCGCATATATCATCAATCTCTGGAAGGCTAACATCGTAAAGATCTCTCAGAAGCGAATGCTGCTCATTCATTACTTCACCTAGGATCACATGGTTCCGCTCCGTGGCTGCTGAAGACCTTATTCTTCGCCATCTTTCTTCGCCGAGCATCCAGGAACCTTCCTCATCACGGATCTTCTCTCCGCGGAGAACCTTCAATGCAAATTCGGTCCACCTCTGCATCCTAAGGGTGAAGAGAATCCGCCGCCTAGCTCTCTCATCAACAATCCTAAGGAAATCATCCAGTTCCTCTTCGCTGATCTTCTCCCATTGCGGCTCATCAAACCGGTAACCCAAAAGCATCTTTAATTCACTCGGAACACTAGAACTCTCCATCAGAGCCTTGAGACCCCTGTTTATATCCTCCTGCCTTTTCGGGTGGATGTCCGCCGTTGAATGCCTGATTCCAGAGTCGATAATCGCGAATGTTAAATCTCTGAACGGAAGCGGCTCAACCCTGTATGGCGGTCTACATTCAAGTTTTATAATCCCTCCGAAAGAAACGCCGTACTGGTCTAGCCTACCGCATGGAATCCCCGCCTCCTGGTTTTCAGCGGCAAAGGCGATCTCCGCCAGGTCTTTCTTTTCAAGCCCCAATCCACACGCGGCGTTCAATAGATATGTGAAGCCGACTTCCAAGGCTGCACTGCTGGAAAGCCCGGAGCCCACGGGTATCTCGCTTTTAATCGTCACATTCATGCCTCGGAGTCTCTCGGCGAAGCCGCGTTTCACCAGCACATTTACGACGCCGCGTAGATAGTTCCCAAAAAACTTTCCTTCTCGCATATGGTTTATCTTTATCCCAAAAGAGTCTACTGAAGGTTCACCGTGTCTCTCGAGATCAAGAGACTTCACATTGAATCTTTTATTATCTGTAACTTCTCCGTGCAAGTACATTCGAAGATCAATCGCCACCGGCACAACGGGTAATCCCTTATAGTCTTGATGTGTATTCAGAAAATCAGCTCGGCCAGGAGAGGAGACGAGTATTCTTCGCATCTTTTATCCTCTCTGGTTCTCTATTCCTTAAGGGAGACTAATGACTGTTTCTATGTTGCCTCCGAAAAGTCATTTATGGATTCCATATGATGAATCAGGGGCTCAGCACTTTAATTACAAACGGTAACTTTAAAAGTTTCAACCTTGGCAATATGGGTTTCAGACATGCCTCTTCAAGATCTAAAAAGACTATGGTTTGCAACGCTCTTCTCCTATGCAGCACTAGGCCTTATCTCTCCTCTTCTCCCGCTTTACATGTCGCATAGAGGCTTAAGCCCACTTGAAGTCGGCCTCGTCGCATCTCTTGCAACGCTAATATCAATTCTGCCAGTGGCGATCATGGGCAGAATATCCGACATAATCAACAGGGAGAAACTGCAGGGGATAATCGGCGTCGGCTTAGCATCAACTATGATGATCTATACGTATGCTAGCTCACTTCTACATTTCATGATTCTCCAGTCAGCCTGGAGGCTTTCAAAAGGGTCTTGACGGTCAAGACAGCTTACACTTTATATGCATCGGTCTTCACAGCTTGGATTTCAACCCCCGCATACTACACTTTTCTCCCCTTGTTCATGACGGAGGATATTGAAACTTCAAAGTTTCTAAGTTCACTGGCTTTCTCCATTACACCATTTGCTGAGGTCCCAGCCATGCTTTACCTCGGCTCTCTGTCAGACCGTATTGGAAGAAGGAAGGTGATAGCTCTATGCTTGGCAGCCTACCCGTGAGGTATATGCTGACTGTATTCGCTGGAATCCCTGGGTGATAATAGGCGCTCAGCTTCTTCATGGATTAACTTTCGGTGGGCTATACGTGGTAAGCGTCTCCTATCTCTCTGAGGCCGTAGATGAAGACCTAAAGGGGCTGGCCTTAAGCCTGTATTCTATAAACTCAGGTATAGCCCGCTTCCTTGGGAACTATTTCTTAGGCTTCCTCGTAGATAATTATGGCTTTGTAACCATGTATTATGCCGCCGCGTTAATCTCAGCCTTTTCGATTCCGATCCTCGTTTTGCTCTCACAGCGAGACGCGTAGGGGACGCATGAGTGAGACCCCTATTCATCTCATGACGATTTCTTTAGAAGATTCAGTAGTATGTCTGGTCTATTTGTGCATATCTCGTCGACTCCTAAGTTTATCATTTCTCTCATGTCTTCTATTTCATCGGGGCTCCAGACTGAGACCCTTAATCCTCTTTTATGGGCATTCTCTATCAGTTCTGAGTTGACATTCCGATAATATACATGGATCGCTTCGGAGTGAACGTCAATGGCTCTCTGACAGATATCTCCCTGAACGTCGAAGAATATTGCTCCGGTTCTCAAAGCCGAATTGAGATCATGCACCCTTCTAAGAAGGTCATGCATGAAAGATATTATGATGACGTCTCTTTCAGCATTATTTCTCTCGATTAAATGAACCGTAGGCTCAGTTGCCTCCCTAGCTTTAAGCTCAATCTGCAGGACGACCTTGCCTTTTGTGAGGTTAAGAACCTCCTCTAATGTAGGTATCTTTTCGCCTTTGCCAGCGTCAAGCCGCCTTATCTCGTTGAATGTTAAGTCTTTGACGTATCCATGTCCATTAGTCGTCCTATCCACCGTTTCATCATGGATCACCACTAAATAACCGTCTCTTGTAACGCGGACGTCGATCTCAACGCTGTCTACTCCTAAATCAATAGCCTTCCGAATCGACCTAAGAGTATTCTCCGGTTCTAATCCAGCTGCTCCCCTATGTCCAACAACTTCTATCATGGCTACTCGATCTTATTCTTACATCATTGAACAATAAAGCAGTTTTTCTCCGCAGCAGCTTTTCTATACTCAGATCTATCCTCCAGGCCTAATCTCAAGACGGAGAAACAGCACATAAGACGCGACAAAGCAGATGACAAGTCCAGCGGCGATCGCTGTTATCTGCGGCCAGCTTGCTGTAAGCCCTTCAATCAGCTCTAAAGATTTGAATGGCCTTCCTCCTCCAGGCCCGATGAATCCAAGTCTCCCTCCAGATATGCCGAGGATCGACGCGCCGGCTTCGTTGTAGAGATAGGCTGGGGAGACCCTTTGGATGTTCATCTGAATGGAAAATCTTCTCCGCAGAAGCTCTCTGAACTCCGGCGACCGGAGAATCTTAGCGATGTTTCCTCCAGATGTATCTCTAGGCATCGTTATGGGGACGAGGAGGTTGGCGACAAGCGCAGCTATTATGGCGATTACTATAGAGAAGAAGAGCCATGTGGCGACAGACATGAGTATTGATGTCGAAGTCTTCTTCGTCACGGTTGAGTAGAGGAGGCCTAAGGCAAGCCAGAAGGCCAGATAAAGGATCGTGAGCAACGTAAATAGGATTATGCGGGAAGCATCATCAAGCGTCGGCCCAAATCCAAGAATAGACATCGCTACGCCGCTCATGATGCCTATGGTGGTTACTGTTAGGAGGGAAAGGGCAGCTGTCCCCGCGAGGAACTTCCCGTTTATGACGGAGTCTCTGTATATCGGTTGAGAGAGAAGCATTGAGAGGCTTCCGCTCGTTCTCTCCTTGTTTATCGCGTCGAAGCCTAGGGACAACCCGATTATAGGTCCGAAGAAGACCATCAGCGACGTGAAGGAGAAGCCGAATCGGGCGCCTGAAAAGACGGCTATGAATCCTGCTTGAGGATTATCCTTTATGTACTCGGCGCCTTGATAGGCTGACAGCGTCGATAGGACCAGTATCAAAGCGAAGAGCACGATGTAACGTTTGCTTCCCAGGTGATCTGCAAGTTCCTTTCTGCATACGGTTATCGCACCAGCCATTTCTTAAGCCTCCCTTTCATAATACTTCAAGAATATCTCTTCTAGGCTATGTTCTTTCGGCTTCATCAATAGAATTATCGAGCCGTGCTTCGTGATGGTTTCAGAGACCTCCCTAGACCTGTCGCTTTCCATGTAGACGTAAAGCCTATTATCTTCTCCTCGCTTGATGTGTGTTACACCGTTGATGGCTTCGAGCTCCCTGATCAGATCGGATCTTATCTCCGTTAACTTAAACTCGATGACCATCCTTCCCTTCTCAGCTATATTTTTGGATAGGTTCTCTATCGTATCCGCAGCGACAAGTCTCCCCCCGCGTATTATGCCTACCCTGTGGCATGTCTGTTGAACCTCATAGAGGAGATGCGAAGATAGAAAGATTGTTAGTCCATGCTCCTTGTTCAGTTGGGTCATTAAGTCTCTAACCTCCTTTGTGCCTTGGGGATCTAACCCTATGGTGGGTTCATCGAAGAAGGCGATCTTCGGCTTCTTGATCAGCACTTCCGCTATTCCAAGCCGTTGCTTCATTCCCCTAGAGAACTTCTCAACTTTTGTGTTAGCCCATTTTGTTAATCCTACAGCTTCGAGAAGCTCATCTATCCTCTTCTCCCTTTCAGATTCGGGGATATCATTCAGTTGTCCTATGTAATCGAGATTCTGCCTCGCAGTTAAGTCTTCATAGTAACCCGCGCCCTCAGGCAGCATCCCCGCTATTCTTCTCACTTCCCTTGATTCTTTTATGATGTCATAGCCTCCTACGGTTGCTGTGCCTGAAGTTGGAACGGTGAGCCCCATCAACATCAGAAGAGTCGTTGTCTTTCCCGCGCCGTTCGGGCCGAGAAACCCGAAGATTTCGCCTTCATAAACTGTTAGATTCAGATGATCAACAGCCTTGACGTTTCCATAATATTTCGTCAATTCATAAGTCTCTATTATAGGCTCAGGCATCATTTACCTCCTCTTAAACTTCATAAATATGAGCACAAGCGCAATGACCATCACGACTGCTAAACCTATCCCTATCAACCCCCAAGAAGTGGGAGCTGTAACGGTGATTCTGACTTGAACTTCATCTGACTCAACCTGGTCGCTTAAACCAGTAAGCGTGATTAGATAGTCCCCGGCGACAGTATCCTCCGGCACCTTTATCACCACATTGAAAGAGAATGACTCCCGAGGCTTGAGTGAATCTACTTGAACAGGGGTAACCGATGACTCCCAGTCTTCCGGAATAGCAATGTTAAGGCTGACGCTTGTAACGGATGTATACCCGGTATTCGTAGCCTTCACCGTGAAGGTCGTGGAGCCGCCGGCGGTCACACTTGTCAGAAGAGTTGAGGGCTCCAAAGTTAGCTCATAGGAGCCGATTATAGTTGCCCTTAGATTCATCTCCGCGTATATGGAGCCCTCTGGAGATTTAATCTGGACGGGTATCGTGTATGTGCCGATCTTGACCGTGCTTGGAGGAGTCGCCTCGAGAATTAGGCTTTCAGATTTTCCAGCTTCAAGATAGAGCCTCGAGATCTCCATTGTTCCAGATTTGAAGACAACCTTCCAATCAGTAGGCGGCTGAACAGAAAGCAAAAGAAGCCTATCAATCTCGCCTAGGTTCGAGATTGTGATTGGATACTTCAAGGCTTTCCCAGCTTCAACGGTGACCTCAGGGAACTTAGCGGAGATTCTAATGTCCTCCTCAGCCTCGGTTAAAGCCACGCTTAGAGGCAAAGAATCTGTCACATTGCCACCGGGCGATTCAGCTATAACCGTTAGGCTGTATTCTTCTCCGGCCTTTGCGTTTTCTGGCGATTCAACTTCAACAATGAAGTCTACGAACTCGTTGCCGCCGAGGATCACCTCTGAAA
>PIYJ01000029.1:0-1950 GCA_003601725.1 Candidatus Bathyarchaeota archaeon | reverse complement strand
GGTGCAACGGATTTCCCTGGGAACTGACAAAAGAGTATGGATTCGCTTGGCGGTTCAACATCTATCGTGAAATCTAAAGTCGAGTTAGTCTTACTGGCAGCCGTTAACGTAAGGGTGTGACGCCTAGTAGCCTTCAAGGGAATTGCGACTTCCAACTGTAAGTTTAAGCTTACACCCGATGATAGTTCCGTCTTCTTGATTTCTCGGCTTGCCTGATCGAGAATTCGCGTAGACCAGTCTTCAGGATGAGACACTGAGAATTCCACTGTTTCTGTTTCTCCACCGATGTTGCTGACTACGAATGGAATTAACAGTTTATCTCCAGGATTTGCTGCTAGGCTTAAAACGGTGGAAGAGAGCTTTACAGCTTTATTTAGAACTATCTCGCCGAGGGAGACTTTTCCAGTTCCATAAATCTTCACGGAGAGGCTTTTGGTTACTTTGACGTATCCCTCCTTTGAGAAGCGAAGGGAGTACTCTTTCCCAACCGTTAGGGCGATACTGAATGAGCCGTCAGATGAAGTCGTGAAGCTATCAACGTAAACTTCAACTTGATACGTTTCATCGAAAGCATAGACTTCAATATTGACATCTTTCATTCCTTGCCCGTCTTCGTCTATGACTCTACCGGAGACCGTCACTGCAAGCGCATGAACCGGAGAGAGTGAAAGAAACAGTATTGAGAAAATCAAGAAAATAGCGAATTTTTTCGTTACATGGCTTCTGCGCGTATACATCTGCATCTCCCTTTCCGTGACTAGTTTGTCTTCTACCAGGCTTTAAGATTAAGATATCTCGAATCGCATCAAAAATGTCTTTTTCCCTAATTAAGGGACACTATGGGAAAAGCGTTTCAAACCGTTTCACTGGTGAACCAGTCTTTTAACGCTTCTATGGATCATTGAAAACTAAGATGAATATACTGAAAAGATGCCCTTTTTTAACTTTCGTCATCATTCTATTTCAGAAATGAAGGATGAGCGATGCCT
Source organism: Candidatus Bathyarchaeota archaeon (assembly GCA_003601725.1). Lineage (GTDB taxonomy): Archaea > Thermoproteota > Bathyarchaeia > Bathyarchaeales > DTEX01 > B63. The sequence goes on along the minus strand of PIYJ01000029.1, from coordinate 961 downwards.
CTTCCGATTTAGGATTTTTATTTCGTAAGCTGTCACATCATCCCTTAGTATTCAGCTTTGATCGAAGCTGAAAAAGCCGATCATAAATCATCTTTTTGGAGGATTATTGGGTTCGTCCAGGCGGTTCCGCCTTTTCCGTCCTTCACCTCTATTCTTACGTAGCCTTCGTTTCCCTTCATCGTATAGGTGGCTTCGCTCAGGGGCTTATCGAGAGCGAAAAATCTTCTTCCGAGACCGTTTCTCGCTATGAAATTGACGGATTGCGCAGGTGACGCCTTAACATTTATCGTTTCACCTTTAATCTTGACATCATATATCTCCGGTCCAGTGCTCGAGTAGAATAGGCCCTTCCTAAGGCTGTCCATTAATGATTCCGGATCACGTTTGCTGACCTTGACCATTATCCATCCTTTACATGTGTCCGTCGGCCTTCGGAGGCTTAATCCTAGGTGAGCGTCATCCACAGCAAATCCATAAATATACTTCTCTCTGCACAGCAAGGCATCCCAGTAAACGTTAGAGTATCCTTTAGCCACGGATACATCGCACGTCGCATTATAGACCTCTATTCCCAAGTATCCATTCATCTCTTGGAGCTCCCTCATCGTCAATGCGCTCCAGTATGGATGTGCCACAATCACCTCTCCTCCCTGCTTCGAAACCTCCTCAATTATCTCTTGAGGGCTGTTATTGGATCTGATCTCCTCTTCTATGTTGAAGACTACTAGATGAAGACTTCCAATGTTGACCTCTTCACCGGGGAGAAGAATGAAATCATCAAATCTCGATGAGAGCCCCTCAACATCAGTCAATCTGTTATGATCCGTTATCGAGAGAAAATCATATCCATTAGCCCGGTAAAGAAAGGCGATCTGATAGGGACTTAGTAAACCATCCGAATTGGTGGTATGCGTATGAAGATTCCCCTTGACCCATGAACCCTCAGCAGAGAACGGATTAG
>PIYJ01000028.1:908-14148 GCA_003601725.1 Candidatus Bathyarchaeota archaeon | reverse complement strand
AACGGTAAGAGACACCTTCATTACGATGCTAAGATTCATGGAGAAGTATCCAGACTTCTGTTTTTCACAGAGTCAAGCGGCGGTCTATAAAATCGTTGAGGAAGAGTTTCCTGAAATCTTTGAATCGATAAAAAAACGCGCAGAAGAGGAAAGATGGGACATAACCGCCTCAATGTGGGTTGAGGCAGATCTGAACATGGCTGGCAACGAGGCATTAATCAGACAGTTCCTTGAGGCTAAACAATACATTAAAGAGAAGTTCGGATTTGAACCTGAGGTCTGCTGGGAACCGGATACCTTTGGGCACGTCTGGACTTTACCTCAGATCATCCGCAAAACCGGTGGCAGATACTACTATTTTATGAGATGTAGTAAAGGAGAGCCGATTTTTTGGTGGGAGTCTCCTGACGGGTCGAGAGTTTTAGCCTTCTCAAGCGTCTATAATAATTTTGTAACTCCGAAGAGGATCGTTGATCTCGTTATTGAACTTTACGAGAGGTACGGTCTAAAGACAAGCATGTTCGTTTATGGTGTTGGTAATCATGGAGGAGGAGCAACCATAGAAGATATCGAGGCTGCATATAAGATTCAAGAGAAGGAATTGCTGCCTAACGTATTCTTCAGCACGACGCATGATTTTTTCAGGGAAGTCCAAAACGAGCTGGATAGCAAGAGAATCCCCGTTATCAATGATGAGTTGCAATTCGTTTTTGATGGATGCTATACGACGCATAGTGATATAAAGAGATACAATAGGCTATGTGAAAGGCTTCTCGTGGACGTGGAGAAATTCGCCGTCCTTTCTGGAGACTATCCGCGAGACCGTATAAAGAAGGCGTGGCGTAACATGCTCTTCAATCAGTTCCACGATATACTGGATGGAAGCGGCACATCTGAAGCGTACATTTACCCAAAGAGACTAGCAGAAGAATCCATGAGAATCGCCCGGGGAATCCTAGAATCTTCATTTCAAAAATTAGCTCATCAAATAAGTTTTTCTAGATCGGAAATTGCAGTGGTAGTCTTTAATCCGTTATCTTGGGATCGTGTTGACATCGTGAAAGTGAAGATTCCAAAAGAAAAGATTCCCGATAGACCGGTGCTGATCTCGGCTGATGGACGGGAGAAAGCTAAGGCTCAATTTGACGGGGAAGAATTGATTTTTGTCGCTAAGATGCCCCCGATAGGTTATAAAACGTATTATTTGATCGATGGAAAAAACGAGTATGAGCCGTCTTCAACAATCAAATGCGATGGAAACATGATTGAAAACGAGTATTTCAAGATTGAAATAGATCGAGATTCAGGGACGATAATCTCCTTACTAGACAAGGCTCAGAATAGATTCGTCTTCAAAAAGGAAAGATTCCCATATACTAAGCCGATATTCAGCAATCTCTTCCAAGTGTTATATGAGCTGCCTCATCCCATGTCTGCTTGGGTTATAGGTGAAATAAGTCGAATAGAGAATCTCATAAGGGATGCAACCATTGAACTTGTCGAGAAGGGACCTGTGAAAGCAACATTAAGAGTGATTCATAAACCTCTCAATTCAAAGATCACTCAGTACATATCGCTTTATGAAGGGGTCCCAAGAGTAGATTTTGACACGATTATCGATTGGAGGGAAGCTTCAAATGACCGCGTAGAAGCTCCGATGCTTAAGGTTTCATTTACCCCCATACTTGGAGATTCCAAAGTGACTTACGAGATCCCATTCGGCTATATCGAGAGAACAGCTGACGGCACAGAGGTCCCCGCTCTTAGATGGGTTGACATTTCAGATGAAGGATACGGCGTGAGCCTTCTAAATGACTGCAAATACGGCTTCGACGCCAAAGGCAATACTATCCGCATGACCCTCATCAGAACCAGCTACAGCCCCGATCCCCGACCTGACGTTGGAACCCACAGGGTGAGATACTCACTCTATCCGCATAGAGGCAGCTGGAAAGAAGCATTAACCTTCCGAAGGGGATACGAGATTAACCATCCTCTGGAGGCAGTCGTCGTTATGGATCCCTCAGTCGTCAACGGATCTAAGCCTGAAGAATTCAGCTTTCTAAAGGTTACGCCTGAAAACGTTGTTGTCTCCAGCGTGAAAAAAGCGGTGAATTCCGAAGACCTCATAATCAGAATTTACGATGCAACAGGAGAGAAAACCAACGTTGAATTGATTGTTAATTTTAACGTTCAAGAGGCTTACGAGTCAGATCTTCTCGAGAGAAAAGTTAAACCCATCGATGCAAGACAAAATACGATAAGTATTCCCCTCGCCCCCTTCGAGATAAAGACTATACGTATCAAAGCAACAGACGGCGAACAACATTAAAGCGTGTTCTCTTCTTTCCGCAGGGTCTTCTCCAATCTCGCAGCATCTAAGCCGATTCCATAATAATTCCTAATGATCCCTTTAAGATCGTAGCCATGCTTAAGGTATAATCTCTTCGCAGCGATATTGTCCAGACGGACTTCTAAACAGGACTTCTCTGCCCCTTTACTGATGAAGATTTCCTCTAAGGCTTCAAGAAGCGCAGATCCTATTCCCATTCTTCGGAATTTACGTTTCACATCAAGCGTATAAACGTGTCCGATGATCTTTCCTCCCGAGGCTTCAAGCGATCCGATGATGAATCCTGAGGGTTCACCATCTATTAGGGCGATTAACGTCACGAAATCTGGCGATCTTAAGCAATATTCCAGTTGATGATAAGTAAACGCGTCTTCAGCGAAGCATTCAACCTCGATTTTATATATCTCATCAAGATCCGTCAATGCAGCTTTTTTAATCTCAAGTGAGAATCTACGTTTCACAGTTAAGTAGCACAAATATCCCGCCTTCTTTCTTCTGTAGGTATAACTTAGCTATTTTATTCACTAAATTATTATTCGATTTGAAATAAAGAAGATGGCTTTTGCATCTTCTCAGGCAGTCTGAAGATCCGAAATTGGAGATCGGAATGTTAGGGTTAAGAGTTCTTATCAAGTGCTGGTTTATCTCACATTCCATCCTTTTCTCTGTGATCATTGCCAAAACAGCTTTAATCTCAGCTTTTTCGCTGCACAATAAATAGTCTATATGCCACCTCTTCTTCTTACTTTTCCTCAAATGCCTAGAGATCCGTCCAGCGAGATTAGAGGATCCCTTTCCCAAAGCTGATCCTGTATACGCATAGTAGCCCTTCTCAATCTTCTTCTCGCCTAGCCCTCCAATCTTCAATGAGAAGGTTGATTGAACAGAGATTATCAGCGTATAAGTTCCCCTCGCGTCTTTCAATTTTGAGATCTCGGAGATCCTGAGGATCTTTATCCCGAGCTTCGTCAGCTTCTCCTTTTCAACCAAAAGGCCCCATCTCAATCTCAAATTCACACAACATTTTTTAAAAGCTATCATCCCCTCTTAGTCTTGAAAGAAATACGAGAAAATCAAGAGATCTTGGAATGGTTAACTGTAAATCGATTGTTAACGTGGAAGCGATGAAGAACGGGATGGTTAAAATAAAACTTCTAGGGGTTTTCAGAAAAGCCTATGGAAGTAGTGAAGTAAGTCTGAAGATCGAAGATAATGCTCAGTTAAGAGAGATCATTCAGAAATTAGCAGCCTCATCTGAGAATTTCCGACGCGTCTTAATCGATCCGGAACTTGAAAGCCCCCTACCTAACGCGGTTATACTCATTAACGGCAAAGATATAAGCGTCCTTAACGGATTAGAAACCCCCATAACGCATGGCGACGAGATAGTATTAATACCCGTGATCCACGGAGGATAAAAAAGGGCTGATCTAGTAAACGAGACGATGAAGAATTAACCTTTTTTTCTGGTTCATAATTTTTATTAGCTCCAGTGACTTCAGCTAGAGAGGGAACTGAAATTTGCGGCTATCCATGAAGCGCAACATCTGCGAAGCATTAATTTTAACGATTCTAGTAGCCGTAAGTATTCCTGCCGTCGCAAATGTTACAGCTGAAAATCTCGATTTCCATACAGAATCCGTTGTTCTTACGCTATATCAAGATGGATTAGTACATGTCACTCAAGTTGTACGTGTCAATGAGACGATTCCTGAGATAAATCTGCCGCTTCTCTCTGCTTCAGTCAGTAACGTTTTGGTTATTGACGAGAATAAAAGCGTTCTAGATTATGAGATGAATGGATCAAACATCACGATTTTCACTTTAGGAGCTACGAAAGCCACATTAGAGTACGACACGGCATCGTTAACAAGCATGGAAGCTGGAGTCTGGACTTTATCTCTTGAAAGCCCTTATAACGTGACCGTTAGGCTTCCTGAAGAGGCAGAAGTGATCTTCATAAACGAAGTGCCATTATCCATAAACACAGAAGGCAATAGAATAACACTTTACCTATTTCCAAGCCTTTGGGAAATCAGCTATGTTCTTCCTATAGGTCCATTGGTGGATTTCAAAGTTACCAATCTACAGATAACTCCGAATGAAGTTAAACCGGGAGAAGAGGTAACAATCTCAGTTTTAGTTACGAATACTGGAAGAGAAACCGGTTCTTATGATGTTGTTCTCAAAATTAACGGTTCAATAGAGGATGCAAAGACCGTCATGCTCAGCGGGGGAGAATCGACTGAGGTTAAGTTTAGAATCTCAGGCGAGAAGGCGGGGATATATAACGTTGAGGTTGCGGATCTAAAAGGCGAATTTAAAGTTAAAGAAGCAGCTCCCCCCACGGTTCCTTTTGTAGAGTACATCGTTATTATTCTAGTCATCTCAGCAGTCGTCATTGTCCTTCTGTTTATCTGGCATAGAAGAAAACCCAACATCGAAAAGATAATCAAAGATCATCCCTATCTGAGACAAGAAGAAAGAGACGTATTGATCTTTTTAGCTGAAAACGATGGGAAGGCCTTTGAATCTGAGATAAGAAAGAGATTCCCCGAGATACCCAGAACATCCCTTTGGAGACTCATTAGAAGACTGGAGAAAGAGGGAATAGTCAAGATTCGTAAAGTTGGACCTGGAAACATTGTGGAGCTAAACAAATAACAACCGAGATCAACCAAAATCTTTCGTATACCTTAACTTTTAAGGACGATTTTAGCCATACACAAGGTTAAGAAGATAAAAAGGGATTCGAAAAGAAAAATCCAAAAGATTTATGGTGGCGCGGCAACAGGTCTGAAAGGCCTGTAAACTTTATATGTGCCTAATTATTTTTAGGGCAAAAAACGGTTCTCTCCATAAGAAAGGTATGAGGAATGATGGATATCCCAACGGTTCTTTTGATCGCCGTTGCATTGGCGATGGACTCATTCTCCGTATCTGTAACCAGCGGATTGTTCCTGAAATCGCCGAAAATAAGAGATGCCCTTAAGATCGGAATATTCTTCGGATTCTTTCAGGCTTTTATGCCTCTCATCGGATGGTTAGGGGCGCTAACTTTAATCAGATTTATCTCTGAGTTTGATCATTGGGCAGCTTTCTTTTTGCTTCTCCTTATTGGATGTAAGATGATACGTGAATCCATCACGAGAAAAGACGGCGATTCAAGAACCAATATGCTTAGCTGGGCTGTTTTGCTGACGTTTTCGGTTGCAACAAGCATAGATGCATTAGCGGTTGGGCTCAGCCTTGCATTCCTTAGATTTCCCATATTATCTTCTGCAATTGTGATAGGCGTCGTTACATTCCTGCTTTCCTTCTTCGGTCTTTACTTAGGAAACCGTATTGGCAAGTTTTTCGAAAGAAAAGTTGAGATGATCGGCGGAGCAATCCTGATCCTAATTGGAGTTAGGATTCTTCTAGAGCATCTTTTCTAAACGCATCGAAACAACGTGTTTACCGTTCAAGCATAAAAGTCTTCTTCGGAACAGGAAACTCCTTAACTTCATGGATCAACATCTCCATTCTCTCTCCGACTCCGAGAATGTAGGATTCCTCCAGTCTATCTATTGCTCTCTCCAGCTTGATGTCCCTCTCAGCGTAGATGGTGAAAAGCGGATCGTTCTCTCTCACAACATCACCGATCTTCTTATGAAGGCGCACTCCCGCCCCCTTATCCTTCGGCGCTCCAGCAAGCCTAGCAATCTCCACGAGAGACGAATTGTTTATCCAGAGGAGATAGCCGCTCTTTCCAGATCGAACAGTGAAGGTTTCTTCGCCTATATGTATATCTTCAGGTTTAATCTTCGGATTTCCCCCTTGGGCTTCAATGATCTCCCGTAGCTTCTCCTCAGCCTTTCCAGACTTCAAAATCTCCAGTGCAAGTGCTTTCCCATTCTTCTTTCCGCTCATTTCTAAGAGTATGCCAGCGATGTCCGTTGCCTTATCTACAAGGTCAGGTACAGATGTTTTACCCATGAGCACGCTTAGGGCTTCATGAGCCTCCAAGGACGGTCCAATCGCATATCCAATCGGCTGTTCACCGTAGGTTATGGCGCATTGAACTTCAATATCCAACCTGTGACCGAGCTCCATGAAGTCCTTCGCTAGGAGCTCCGCGTCTCCTATCGTTTTAACTTTTGTGCCCCTTCCAGTCGGTATGTCCAGAACCAGCAGATTCGCGTTAACCGCCTTCTTTTTGCTCATGATTGAGGGGAGAAGAAGCGGATCAATCGAAAGGGGATGCTCGATCCTTACAAACATGTCATCAGCCGGCGCGAGGTTAAGGGAGCCTCCCCACACCATGCAGCCATTCGTCTTTTCAACTACTCTCTTCATCTCGTCGAGGCTTAGGCTTACGGGCATGAGGACTTCTATTCTGTCCGCTGAGCCGGCAGCTGAGGTTATTGCCCGTGATGATGACTTAGGTATTGTTAATCCTGCTGCCGCAACTATCGGGACGACGAGAATTGTTGTCTTGTCTCCTGGTACTCCGCCGATGGAATGTTTATCTACGATTGGGTATCTATCGATTTTAAGGGTGTTTCCCGTTTCAACCATTGCGCGTGAAAGGCTTGTTGCCTCATCTAGGTCCAGTCCGAAAATATGAAGCGCGGTGACAAATGAGGCTATCTCTATCTCGCTGAGGTTTCCTCTCACCATGTCTCTGACGATCTCACGGATCTCTCTATATGTCAGTTTTCTTTGCCTCAGCTTGTTTCTGATGAAGTAGACGGAACTAGGTAAAGGAGCGATCTCAACTTCAACTTCTTCTTCTCCTTCTAGACCTAGGGCAGTTCTAACTTCTTCGTATAGTCCTATTGTTCCCCTCTCGATGAGCTTAGTGGCAGTGTTCACTATCGCGATTGATTCCTTGTTATCCTTCACTATTCTGACTCTCTCAAGGCTTGAGACGCTGAGATCCTCTGCATCTTCCTTGTTGAGAACGACAACTGATTTTCCTCCTGCCTCTAAACCGAGAATCTTTGCTTTGAGTTTCATCAGATCAGAATCACCTTGAATCTTTGTTTATCATGCTGTACTACGTGCAAGTATATCTCGTCAGATTTAAAATTTCATGATAGAAGATATTTATGGATAATTTAGAAAGGAAACTTAGTCAATGAGCTGAAGCAGATTATACGATTTTAAAGGAACGGAAAAGTAAAAACTGTTAACATAAATAGTACGGCATTTATTGTTTTTCCTGTCTCTTAAATATTCTCGGTGAGAGGCTGATGCGTAGATTTAGAGATCGAGACTATCTGAAGACGATGGAGGGATTTTTCTTTTGCGTACTTGGTTCAGTACACCCCGAGGATCGGGCGATAGCCTATTTAAAGTATGTTCCTGACCCGTCGGGGAAGTGGGGTAGAGGAAGAGAACGGCTGAGGCGGGCTTTACCTAATTATACTATGCATGACCTCTTGGAGACATTCAATTTTTTAGAGAATCACCATCCTGAATATCTTTATTATTCATCTGTCATGGGCATCAAGATGTCTGCTGTCCCGCTGAACAAAGTCTCAGCTCACTATAAACCGGAAGAGAAGTTATCTCAGCTTATACGGATGGAGAAGCTGGATGATCTGCAAAGGAAGGTTGTCGATTTGGCTAATTTGATCTCTGATGAGAGCGGAGTTCCAGTAAGGTTCTTCGGCGTCACAGGTTCCATTCTTATAGATATCCATCAGAGTTTTTCAGACATAGATCTGATAATCTATGGGAAAAAGAACAGCGTATCAGTAAAGGAGACGCTTAAACAGCTTTATGAGAATCAAGATTTCCCGATTCGAAGATTCAACAAAGAGGAATCTCGAGAGTGGTGTCTGAGTAAAGCTAGGATGTACCCGTTGACTTATGAGGAGGCTGCCTGGATCTTACGGCGAAGATGGAATCGCGGAGTTTATGAGGGAACATTGTTCTCTATGCATCCGGTGAAGCTAGAGGAAGAAAACGATGAGAATTATGGGGACCGAATCTTTAAACCAGAAGGAATGATCAAAATCGAAGCTACGGTCTCAGATTCTTCTGAAGCAGATTTTCTGCCTTCAGTCTACAAGGTTGAGGATGTTAAGGTAATTGAGGGACCAGAAGTCAAGGACATATCTGAAGTGGCATCGTATGAGGGGCTTTACGGCGGCTTAGCGGAGAAAGGTGAAAGAATATTATCATATGGGAAACTGGAGGGGGTTACTGATCGGAGAAGCGGAGAGCAATATCACCGCGTCTTAATCGGCTCAAAAGAGGCGGAAGGAAGGGACTACATAAAGCCATTAACAGATTAAGCCGGTTTACTTATCATAAAATCCGAAGGCTTCGCGCCTAAGATCAATCTGAAAAATTCTGTCCCATCTTTCTCCACGACCTTTTCGACCTTTCCCTGCGCAGTGACTATTTCTCCCTTTTTGGCTTGTTCGCAGAATCTGCCTCTGAAGGATGTAATTTCTTTTAAGGAGGACACTTTTGTTCCTTCAAGAACTTTGACGTCTTCGATCGGATATCTGCACGGTGTGAATATGGCTTCTGAGTCGTCCACAATTCTTGCCTTTATCTTTGCGTATCCCGAAGGGATGTAGATTCGATCTCCATAATTCTCGTCAACCTCATCCCAGTCGAGCAGAAACCTCATGAAGAAGTCTCTTCCCTTAAATTTTCCCTGCATAACCTTTCTCCGTTCCATCCGGATGAATTCTTCAAAGGGCATAGATGTATCCTTCGAACGGAACTTGTAAAGCCTCTCGAGATCTTTAAGATCATATTTTAAGATCGCCCCGTTTCCTTTCTTCATCAGCCGTTTTAGAGCCTCATGCACAGAGACGCAGTTTTCTCTTCCGTAAACAATCACGTCGATGTCCGAGTTTTCCATGTGAAGACCTACAAGGATCGATCCGGAGATCCCTATCTTTTCAAGCTTAACGTTAGATGCGCCTTGAAGAATCTGGACGAATTCGGTTGCCTCCGCCTCAACACGGTCCAAGCTTGATTTCTTAAGAAGTTCTGAAATCTTCTTTGAGGGCTCATAGATCCTTGAAACACGTTTCTTTGGAACTCCCTGCAGGTACATGCCGAAGACCGGATCATAGTAAAGATACTGTGGATATCTCTTTCTGAGCACTTTTTCTCTCTCATCAAGCGAGTATACCTTAACATAGGTTCTGTCTCCCCTCCGTCTCTCTCCGTCGGAATCCACGACGTAACGGAGATATGCCACTATCCTGTCTGGAGGATGAACGAGACCCTTAACGTCGAAGATTAAACCTTCAACAGTCTCGATGAAATCTCCCTCTCGGGCTTTGATCTCCAACATTTCTGATCACTAAAATTTCAAGCCTAATAGGAATGCAATCATCAATGCAGCTGCGGTCAAATCAGCTGTGGTTCCAGGATTGTAATCCTTCCCTAAGCTCTGAAGTTTCCGATCGAATTCCCATAAGAGGGCGGCGCCTTCCTGAGTGGTTAACCCGCCGAGTTTGAGGCATCTTTCAGCCATCTCCGATATCCACGCGGTCTCTTCTATGCCTATTTTAACCGCCTTTTTCACGTCGCTGACTCTTTTCAGCCCAATCTTCCTTGCGATGAATGTGTCCGGAACCTTTGAGAGGATCCTTAAAAACGTGTGAACCGTAGCGGTGTTTATGTCGCAGGTGCGTTTAAAGGTCTCAACGAGCTCCGTGTATCCAATCTTAAATGAGACTTCCATGCCTGTTACCAATTCTCTCGCAACAGTATCATAGGACGAAGAGTCCTCCATAACATCGAAGAGGGAGATTCCCTTCTCCAAAAGTTTCCTCCTTGCCTGCTTATCATATAAATCGGGGGTTCCCCCGTTTTCTACTCTGCCTAACCCACGGGGAGAGCTGACAAGAGTTATAGCCTCATAGACTTCAGCGGCATCCATAGGCGTTGTTGACCGCATAATCTCATCAACATTCTTTCTCAAAGCATTCAGCAAGATCCCGCCATCTTCAACATGGGTCTTCGATGCAGCTGCAGCCAAAGGGACAAAAAGAAGGCAGATTCCTAGATGAGTGTTGCCTCCCTTATGAGACTTAGAAACAGCCTGAACGGCTTTCTTAACAAGATTCCCGACGCCTATCTTTGAGATGCTCAGTCTGCCCTGGGCAACCATGTAGCCTTTCAGGGCGGCTTCTCCGATTGATGAGCCTAATGCTATTGAGCCGGCTAGGAAATGCTCGTAACGGGCGTCAGAATGATCTATTGTTCTGTGAACGTTCCCAGGTTTCGGCCATCCGCTGGCTTCTAAAACGGCGGCGAGCTGAGCGGACGTCCTTACATGTTCAATTAGATCTTTAAGTTTCAACAGTCTCTTCCTCATGATTTTTTCGGTAGACCGCATGTAGACGTCGTCTTTTTCGTCAATAATGCTTCTTCTGATCTTTCAAGTATTTTTGTCGCTATTTCTCTAAGTCTGTTGTTCTCGGTGCTGTGATAAACGATGTCTCTGAATATGCCTATCATTTTTTTGAGGCTTTCGGCTTTTTCCCTATCAGCGTCTTTAAAGTAAAGAAGCCTAGTGTAGCATATTAAAGCCTCAATTATGGCTGGGCCCGCTCGATGATATGCGCTTACGGCTCTTTCAGCTACGTTAATGAGTAGAGGCTTCAAAAATGCTTTGACGTATTCTCCGTGTCCCGTCACATTAATGATGGAGCATTCAACATATGCGTCGCAATCGCGTATTCGAGGTGATGAAACACGTTCAGCTGGGCAGTATGGAATCTTTTCTTTCTCAAAAATTGCATTGTAGAAGAGTATCGGGTCACTGGTAATATTTAAGACGCAATCCTCTGCTCCGTTAACAATCATATCATGGGTTCTTTGACCCTTGTAGACTCTTAAATAGATCTTTCCCTCATCATTTAGGAGGACGCCCATCGGAGCTGCATTAATCATCTCTTCAAGCCTAACAGTTAAGATAACCTCGCTGTAGGTTGATCTTGAAAAACCCAGCTTTTCTAAATTCATGTAAATCACCATTATGCCAATTAAGTCTTCCGCAGTCTCCAGAAGCGCTAATGAGTAGGTTTAAATCTCAACTTATAAAAATGTAGGAAGCCGATGCATTAATTGAGGCACGTAAAGCATCTTCGCCTTGAACAGTTCAGGCAAAGATAAGGACAAAACGGCTTTTTGACCAAAAATATTTAGTTTCTCCATCTCCTCATTCATATCGTGGAGCTGCCCATTATTGATTCCGCTTAAGCTGTGGTTGGAGAAGTATGCGGAAATAGCCAAGTTCATGGGCTATGAGATTGCACGTGACAGAAAAGCAACGAGGATGTTTGCAGATATTCTTAAAGCCAAACGTATAGAGCCTCCGTTAAGGGAGCTCCGAGAATTATTATCTGGAACTCCAGCGATGATTTTTGGAGCTGGCCCAAGCTTAGATGACAACTTGGACAGTTTGCTGCGGGTCTATCCTAATTTCACTGAAAAGTTCACGGTTATAACGGCTGATGGGGCTACGCAGGCTCTTGTTGAGAGAGGAAGGATTCCACGGGTTATAGTTACTGATCTGGATGGAGACATGAAGTCAATATTGCGCTCGGCGGAAAGAGGCTCCATTCTTGTGATTCATGCTCATGGAGATAACATGGAAAGGATAGCCCTCTGTATGAAAGAGATAATCTCGGCGACAAAACTCATCGTTGGAACGACGCAGGTTGAGCCTGTACCGCCTCTCCAAAATTTTGGGGGATTCACAGATGGTGACAGAGCGGTTTTCATGGCGTCTAATTATGGAGCAGCTCCCATAATCCTCGTAGGCATGGACTTCGGCAACGTTGTAGGTAGGAGATCTAAGCCTTGGCTGAAAGGCGATCTGTCTGCTTGGGAGGATAAATCGAAGAAGCTTGAAATCGCCTATCGGCTTGTCTCTTGGCTTGCGGTAAGCTTCAATTCTGAGATTTACACCGTATCAGAGAATGTTCCTCCGGGAACCAGAAAGATATGTTTAGAGGATATCTGTCACATGGTTGAGGTGTAATATTTGAAGAGGATTCTCTGGTGCATCACGGGTGCTGGGGGTCAATTACGCAGCGTATTCCAAGCGGTTATGAACCTTAGAAGCGTATATCCCGAGATAGAATTGGGAATAGCCCTCTCAAGAGCCGGCGAAGAAGTCGCTAGGATCTACGGCATACTCGATAAGCTTAGGAAGGTTGCTTCTGGCGGTAGATACGGCGGAGTATACAGAGAAGTTTCGTGGAGCGGAATCACAGAAGACGGTGTTCCCCTCGGCGGGAGGGTTAGCTTACGCCGCTATGATGTGGTGATGGTGGCTCCTGCGACGTCTAATACTGTGGCAAAGATTACACATGGAATAGCTGATACGCTGCCGACGACAGCGGCCAGCCAAGCGCTTAAGTCTGGCACTCCGCTTGTGATTCTTCCAACGGATCATGCGGAGGAGTCGGTTACTACTCTGCCTTGTCGTGTTGATGAGCAGAGATGCACGCATTGTCTTCTCTGTGTAGATGCATGCCCATATGAGGCGATACATGTCTTTTCAAGGCGCGAAGTAAGAATCGATTATAATGAATGTCGAGGCTGCGGGGCATGTGAAGCCGCATGTCCATCAAAAGCTATTCGATGCTGGGAGAAAGCAAAGGTCACTCCGAGCTCCATAGACCTGGAAAACTTGGCCAAACTGAGAAGGATTAAGGGAATATACATTGTGACAAACTGTGAAGAATTGATTAAGAAATTAAAGAGCCTTTTAAACATCTAAAGCTTAGGATTTTTCACGCTTTTCACGTAGGTTCTAAGCAATTTTTCCTTGGCGTCCTTCAGTCTAGGATGGAAAACCCAGTTCAGCACTATGCCTCGAGCATCAGTTATACGCATGTGCTTAATTAAATTGCT
>PIYJ01000028.1:0-830 GCA_003601725.1 Candidatus Bathyarchaeota archaeon | reverse complement strand
ATCCCGAGGATTCTTACAGGAGCTATTCCGCTCAGTCTTTCCTGAACGAGTTTTCTGAATTTCGGATGTCTAGAATTTCTGCCTGAGAGGAGGATCTCTCTGGGGTTCTCGATGGATGATGTTAGGCTTCTAACGGATTTCTCGATGCTTTCAAGCATAGACTCGACGGCTAATACGTATGGTTCTTCGCCTTGCTCGTAACGGCTAAGCGCATCGTCCATGCTTAGTGTGCCGCAGATGTCGGCTACGCCGCCGTGAAAAACGTCGCTTCTGATCCATTCGCGTCCCATCACGGCTATCTCCCCATCTATAGGGCCCATTGTGAGGAATCCTGTTTGAACAAGGGTGCCGCCGAGGCTGTCGATGATTCTGCCCTGGCTAACTGCTATGGCCGCGTTGTATCCGAATCCTAACTCAACAAGTATGAAGCTTACTTCTCCATATTCTATGTCGCATCTCGTTGACTGGTCAAAAACCCCCAGCACCGCTATGGCCATCTTATCGGCTGTTCCCATGTCTAGCTTGTTAACCTTCCTATGCGGCGGTATAGTAGGCAGCAATATGCATGAAGGTATATAGCATACTGGAAGCTTCCTGTGCCAAAGCTCAACTACAACCTTTGTGATTGCTTCATATACGCGTATTCCTAACTCGCCGAGTTCTACCCCGCCTTTCAGATCTTCCTCTCTTGTGAGAAGAAGGACTTCTAATGCGAATCTGTATGGGTCAACGATGTCTTGATTAAAGGTGACGGGTACGCCGTATCCTGAGGGCCCCGCTATGATGTCGACTTCGCCGGCTGCTTCAATAGCTTCGATTAGAGCCTCAGG
>PIYJ01000027.1 GCA_003601725.1 Candidatus Bathyarchaeota archaeon | reverse complement strand
GTCTTGTATTCTGTATCTGGTAGACATGTTTACATCGTCTGTGAAGTATCGAAAAATTTATTGCTACTTGAATCAGACCGAAAATCAACTGGTAAAGATGTGAAAACCCGTTTTGGTAGCCCGGGAGAGATTCGAACTCTCGTCAGCGGGTCCAGAGCCCGCCATGCTTGGCCGCTACACCACCGGGCTTTTTCATTATTTCTATTTTCTCCAAGTCTTCGATATTAACTTTAATGTCAAAGCCTTCCAGATAGTCGGCTTATCTGTTTTTGAATAGAAAGTCGTCAAGTACGTCCTTTGCTTTTTCCCGTTTTTTCTGGTGTTCTTTTAGGAATCTTTTTACCTTTTCTGCGAGCATGATTTTGTGTTCGCCGCAGAGGAGCTCTCCGTTTCTGCATTTCCTATATGTCTCGTTGAGTTTTTCATCTTCTTCTTCGAATAGGTAATAATCATAGTAGTAGATGGGGCAGATGGATGGGTCGCCTCCGTGGAGCTTCTGTTCCTTGACTGTCGGCTTTCCCCCCGTGAAGGCGTTCCAAATCTTCTTTTCAGCGACTTCAGGCAGGTCAGTTGTGAATATGCAGGTTTCAGGAAGCGACGCGGACATCTTCCCTCCCCTGCCTAGTCCGGGAAGAAACTTGCAGTGAATCTGAGCTGGCTTGAAGTAGCCGAGCTTGGGAGCCACGTCGCGGGTAACCCTCCAGTATGGATCTTGATCTATAGCGGCTGGAATTAAGCATGGCACGTTCTCGCCTGTGAGTTCGCTTTCAATGAAGCATGGGACTGCTTGAATCGCTGGGAAGAAGATTATGCCTATGTTTGAGCTTTCAGTTAAGCCGAAGGCTGCTTTGATCGTGGAGAACGTGATTCGCTTCGCAACTTTGACAGCTATTTTATAGATTGTTCCAGCGTCTTCAACATCCATGATTATCTTTGTCTTGTCAACGTCGAATCCAACAGCGATCACGTCTAAAGCATTATCGTACGCGAAACCCGTTGACTTCTCAAGAGTGAAGTCGGGATTCACAAGGAACTTCTCGTCATCCGTCATCTGGAAATAGAGCTTCGAGCCGAAAACGTCCTGAAGATGCTTCGTGAATATCCATGGAACCAGATGCCCAATATGAACGGGGCCGGATGGGCCTCTACCAGTATAAAGAACGAATCTTCTTCCAGCTTCATACATATCTAATATCCAATCTAAATCTCTATGCGAAAAGAAGAGTCCTCTACGCAGCTGCAGATGCAATTTACCTGTATGCTTTTTTATCCTTTTCAGGAGGTCCTCAGTAATCGGTTGGGTGCCGAACTCCTCTATGAGACGGCTGTAATCTATCTTTCCTGAAACCGTCCATGGAGTAACAATCATTTCTTCTTCATCGCTAGCCATACATGATCACCAAGCAGCTGTGACATCATGTTGAGGAACGTCGAGATATAAATTTTTAACATTTGCAGCCTTTCATTAATCCCTTTTTAGGAAGCGGGGAGCTCTCTTTGTATTCTTTCGAAGCATAATATAGATTCTTCTTCGAGCTGATTGATGGAATATTAACTCAGGCATGGCTTGGAAACTATAACAACATCACCGTGTTACGAGAGAGAATACATTAAAAGAGAAGCTTTCGGCTCTTATCAACCGGGATTCTATAGAGCTTTAAATCTGCTGAACCACTCTTCATAGGCTTCCAAGGCGGCTTTAGATATGCTTGGTTTCCTCTTCTCCAAGACCTCAAGAAAGTCCCGCATGACTATTTCACGTGGCAGAGAGCTTTTACTGATCTCCCCCGATTCGAATAGCTCGCTGTTCACTTTGAGCTGAACGGACTGGCAGACATCAAGGATATCGCTTCCTGAAAAGCCTTCAGTAAGCCTCGCCAGTTCTTCTAGATTCACATCTGAAGATAGCCTTAGACATCTCGTGTAAAGTTTGAAAATACCGAGACGTTCTTGAAAGCCTGGAGGAGGAACATAAATCCGTTTTTGGAATCTTCTGATAAACGGGGCGTCCAGCGTCCAAGGCTTATTCGTGGAGCCAATCACATAAACGTGAATAGGCTTCTTCTTGTCTATTATGCCATCCATCTCTTTAAGAAACTGGTTTCGAACTCTCGTTTCGCCGCCAACCTCAAGACGATGCATACCCATTAAAGAGTCAACTTCATCGATGAAGATTATGGAAGGCATATTCTTAGCTCTCTCCCTAGCCGCCTTGAAGACTCTTGCGACATTCCGTTCAGCTTCACCGAGCCATTTCGACATAATCGAAGCTGCGTCTACTGAGATGAAAGTCGCCTTAATCTCATTTGCGACTGCCGCCGCTAAAAGAGTCTTCCCGCATCCAGGAGGCCCAAAGAGAAGTATCCCCCTCGGCCATCCCAATGGAAAGAGATCCGGCCTCAACGATGGATAAACAACCGTCTGTTTGATAGCTCTCTTAGCATCCTCCAATCCCACAATTTCGTCCCAATGCACATCCGGCGGATCTCTCAGAATCAGCTCTTCAATCTGGTCTTTCTGAGATCTCTGTTCCGTTCCGTAATCTGTTACATCTTCTTCGCTGGTTCGGCTGTCGACCCATATGTCCTGCAGCAGCCTTATTCTCATCCTATAAGTTTGAGCTCTTTGAATGAAAAACCTGTTAAGATTATGATTGGGGTAAGCATGCACAAGCTTGAGGAGGCAATCGATCGCTCGCTTGTAAGCTGCGATGGCCTGTTCCTTTTTTCCTTGACGATCCAGCGTCACTGCCTCTTGAGCATGTCTCACTGCGATTTTTTCTAATTCTTCTAGGGCGCTCATTCCTGCCACTGTTGAATCTTTATTTTTCCTTTTCTCTTCAGCGATTCTAAAACCCGTAACACTTGATCATGAGGCATGTTCAGTTCTCTTGCGCATCTAACTACATTCATGTCACCGTTGTTTCTCTCAATATAATCCATCACCAGCTCTTCGGTGAGAAATGAAGATACGTCAAACGTGTCCTCTTTAACGGCTCCAGAATTGCCTTTTAAAGAATCTCTGTCCGAATAGGCTCCATGATTCGTAATAGATAAGGCTACCAAGGATTTATTGACTTTATTGAAGATGGGCTTTTCCTCAAGAGGCGGCTCAGGTATTTTAGTTTTGATTTCTTCTTCTACGAGGGAAGCAGCCTCGCGGAGAATCAACTCGGCGTTGGGATCATTCAATGACGTAGGCATAGGCATTGACAGATTAAATTCAGTTTCTCCCAGTATCTCATTGACAACGTCATTTAATTTGCTTATCTCAGGGGTTATTGAAGGCATTACATTAGCTACAAGACCAAGCGCGTTTCTGACTTCTTTGAAAGCCTCCTTCAATGGCTCAAGGGTCGGGGTGATAACCTTAATAGTATCAAGCCTAAGAATGGCTCTTTCAACCGCCAGCCGAGTATACTCAAGGATCGAAAGTATCCTTCTAATCTCAGCTATCTCATTCGCGTAGATTGCGGCTCGTGACTTTGAGCCTTTCTTCATGTGAAAAACGCATGCGTCAAAAAGATCTTGGTTCCTCTTCGCGAGTTTAGAGCATACCAGCTCGATTCTTGAATAGTATTTCCCAAGCTCCCTAGTGGCCTCTAAGATTGCCTCATTGAGTGAGCTTCGATTTCTACGAAGAATCTTATCGATCATCATCCCTCGCCGAAAAGGAACCGCTTGAAAAGAATTCTATTCCTGAGTTATACGTACAGGGATCGCTTTTCTTTCCTCTTTTTCTTGACTTTTCTCTTCGACTGCTTGAGGTTTTGCTTCTTGCTTCTCTTCAAGGCCGCCCTCAGACTTCTCTTCAAGAAGGTCATTGATTTTTTCCTTAGTTCGCAGTAGCTCTAGTCTTTTCTGCTGAGCATTCTTCATGTCTCTAAGAAGAGCGACTATTGAACGTTTGTATGTTTCCTCGTTGACAGTTCCCATCGCGTGTTCTATCTCTAAAAATGCTCTTGCCATCTGAAGGGTTTTTATATGGTCTTCTTGGAGATTAGCTTCTTTTTCTATCTCCTCTATGAGGCTCTTAGCTTCGTCCATCATCTCTTTCAGCATCTTATCGAATTTCTTGATGAGGCTCTCGAAAATCGTTTGAGGCACGACTTTTTCCTTTGAAAGTTTTTTAAGCACTTCTCTCTTTTTCTTCGTGGTTGGAAGATTCTCAGAGATAATCCTCAGTTTCCTTTCGATTAATGACGATATGAATACCTCGTCACCTTCAACTTGTAGCATCTCTGCCGGGTATTCCTCTAGGACTCCCTGTTTTCTTTCTATCAAAACATCCTTAACTTGACCTGAAGGGTCCATTATGAAGGATACGATTACGCCGATCTCGCCTTCCCCGCGGGTCTTCACGGTTTTGCCTATCAGCTTCGAAGCGTCAAGATTTATGCTCATTATTTATCATCCCCCTAATCAATTTATTTTATCTCAATATTGTGAATGCTCAAAGTCCTCTTGGTATCCTCCGGATTGTTTTAGAGATGGCAACTCCGGGAACTTTTCTCTCATTCTCTGCTCAGCTACCACCGCTGCCTCTTTAAGGATCTGCTGAGCGTCTTCACTTGCAACTTCGAAGTCAGGAGCCATTCCTGTTGTATGTCCCGCCTCGATCATTATGTCATTAAGCATCGTTCCGACCTGTTCAAGTTCTTTCTCAGCGTTTGGAAGCACTCCGGCGATTCCAGTCCTAACATTTTGTAGAACTTCTATTGCGGGGGCTAAATTCACAACCACGTTACCTAGCTGACTGACTGTTCGCAGCCTCAACACAACTCTTTCTAGGGCTAGCTGTGCATTAACCATGAAGTTCGCCATCTTTCTTAACTCAGCTAATTCATTCGCGAAGACATTTGCTCGTTGAATCTGATTCTTTGAATATGCATCCACAACTTTAGAGAAGAGATACTTATCTCTATCAGAGAAGCGATTTAACGCGCTTTCCAAATATTGAATTTGAGCTTCTATACGTCTAATGGCGAGTTCTATCTTAGACTTCAAGGGAACGGGAGGTCTTAGTACATCTTTTATTCCTCTTCTATCGCCTTCTTCCCATCTTTTA
Source organism: Candidatus Bathyarchaeota archaeon (assembly GCA_003601725.1). Taxonomy (GTDB): domain Archaea; phylum Thermoproteota; class Bathyarchaeia; order Bathyarchaeales; family DTEX01; genus B63. Next base: position 7,937 of record PIYJ01000027.1, on the reverse strand, counting down.
GTGAACTTCGATGACAATAACTATTCACCTTGCTTAATGCGGTATCTCCATGAATTAGAACCTTCCTATTATGCTGGGAACATCCGAATATATACATAGGTATATATCTTAACATAAACTCATACCGACCTTTTTGTATTTAAAATATCAAAAAAGAAAGAAAAGATTAATTGATATTTACAAAAAATATTCTATATCAAGCAGACGAAAACTCTTCCACGGGGCTTCTGAAAATTTTCGGATGAACCCCTTTACGAATCTTCTCAACTCGGTCTAACGCTCTTCTCACGTCATCCTTTCCTAAATGAACGGACATCGTTATCGTCGAACGATATTTTTCTCCTGGTTTAAGCACGACGATCCTTCCGTGTTTTCTTTCAAAAGGTTTCACATTTGGAAAACTGGTTCCCGGCTCCAGCCCCGTCACATAGCCATCTTCAAGGCTAGACGTATTTTTCCACAAAGTAAAACAGGGCAGTTCCTTCACCGAGTATGACAAGGAGATAGCTTTATCTTCGTTTCTGTTCGTTAACACAACCACGGTATCTCCCTTCTTGTCAGCCAGCAGTTTCATGAAATAAACCTGCTCGATGTAGCCGCTTTGCGGAGGACCATAAAGATCGAACTCTTCGATTCCTTCAGCTGCAATAGGATCCCTCGGAGATAACTTCTCGATAGGTGCTACGAAGCGGCTTCCCTCTTCAAGGATTGGATAGCCATAATTGCAATGATATAGAAGCTGCATTTCATCTGGAACTCCACGTAGGTTCTCCACGGTGTCGGAGATTGTGAGTGAATTGCTTCCGAGAACCGTTGTAACAGAGGAGGTCAACTTCAGATTGGAGCCGAACATCGATCTTTCATAGACTGTTCCTTCGACTTCTAATTTGAAAGGAGCCCTCAAGCCGACTTTAACTCTCACAATAGACGCTGGAATATTCGCGATCTTGCCGTGAAGAGTAAGCATAACCTCCTTCTTTCTTCCCATGTTATCCGTGATTATATCTGTTCCGGGGGCTCCGAAGTTGCTGAGGCCGCAGCGGACAATCATCTCGTTGAAGCCGTCAAGCCATCCGAGACCGCTCCTTGCTTCCAGATTAACATGGCGGGGATGAACAAGATTTCTTACCGGGGAGCTCCATCCTAAAAAGATGCCTTGATATTCCCCTTTCCATATGCCCATGCCTCGTGTTGGTATAACGATGAATGAGAGTTGACCGTTATTCACCGTGATTATATCTACACCGTCTGAAAGCCCTCCATAAAGCCTACGCTTCTCGATTCGCCATTTTTTCCCTATCATCACTTCTTGGCTGGATAAGCTCCATCTCTCTACGTATATTCCATTCTCCACATCTATCAGGGTCTTCTCGAAGATTCCATTCTCTTGACTTGGAATATTTTTGTGAGCACACAACTTCTTTCCCTGATTAAATTGTAACCATAAGAAGATAAAAAACCAATGTTAAACTCTGTTTAAAATATAAAATGTCTTGAATTAGAATCTATGGTATGGCAACTATCTGTTGCCTACCAATATACTGTTTCTGTAGGTTTTCCTGAGAGCACAGCTTCCGTCTCATCTGGTTCTAAAGTCTTCCTAACGCCAATCTTATAATGCCAGTCATAGCAGCAGTATCTGACTAGCTTAACCTTTTTGCCCTTAATCTCTTCAGGAATCTTCTCATCCGGCGTGCGTTTCGAGAAGTTTGTTAATTCCACAGTGAATATGCATTTCTCCCATTTTTCTCCGTACTCATCAGTGACCGTCTCACCCGTTCTTTCTATCTCGAGAACTCTTCCCTGAAGTTTTCTAATCTTATTCATTTCCACACACCTTTTAATTTAATATGCGGTATGTGTTTAAGAATCTTTTCAATTTCGAAGCGACGATTAATCGATGAAAATGCTGAGGGCTTTCTATAAATCGCAAAGTTTTAAGTATTATCTCCCTCTTACTCAGAGAAAGGGTGAAGAGGTTGCGGGACATTACTCAGGGACGAATACTTTTAGTTTTAAGTTTCACCGCGATGATCCTATATTTTTGGGCATTGTTTTTAGCTCCGCAGACCATCGTATTTTTAGATAGAACCATACGGGACTGGGCTTTACTTATCCCGGTTATGATAATTGTTTATCTTTTCCTTGTTGTTGTAGCTTGGATCGGATGGGCAATGGCAACTACTCCTCCGTCCATTCCCTCATTGAAGAAGAACCCCGAAGAGAAAAAGAAGGAAAAGAATTAGAACGTTATCGAAGTAACAGATTCTCATCTCGTTCATCTGATTTTTAAGATGAATCACAAGGGAAATCGAGACCAATGCTCATGAACAATCTTCCATTCTCCATTCCTCTTTAATAGAAATGCTGAGACTCTTGATTGCACATCAAATTTTAAGTCTCTTATCTGACCGTGATATCTTATTATGAACATAGCTATAGCGGAGTCTCCAAAGATCTGGATTTTCCAGCCTCTCGTCTCATAATCATATTCTTTAAGCACCTTCAATGCCTTCGCTTCGTTCTCCAAAGCTTCAGATTCCTGAAGATCAAAGGGCGGCCAATCATCAAATTTCGTATATTCATCTTGATCAACAAGCTCCCTGATAGTTTTCGAATCCCGATTTCTTATGCCTTCTATGCGCCGAATCAGAATATTTCTGATGACATCTCGTATAGGCAACTGTGCCTCTTTAGCCAGCCTAATCCCACAGTATTTACAGAAATTAGCATCATCCGGAACTTCTTTCCCACAGTTAGGACAGATCATTCTTATCCCTTCCCCTTTCCTAATAAGAGCAGAGGCCACCTAAATCTCTTCTTAAAAGGAGCTTTAGCTATAGCAAATATGAATTCAGAGAAACCAGTTAATTTCATATCTTGTTATTACTAAGATTAATGCGTCGCATGAAAATATAAAATAAAATTGGAAAATTAGGAATGTTAGCATAAGCGAGGAGATAAGTTTGAAAACATCGCAGATTTCAGGGTTCTATAAGCTCAACGTCAAAGAACGTGCGCAGATTGTTAAGGAATTTGCAGGGCTCACGGATGATGAGGTGAGAATCCTGCAGTCCACGGGGTCTCTGAATATTGAATTGGCAGATAGGATGATAGAGAACGTTGTTGGGGCGATCCCTATTCCTCTTGGAATCGCAGTTAATTTCCTAATAAATGGGAAAGACTATCTGATTCCTATGGCTATTGAGGAGACCTCAGTCGTTGCAGCTGCAAGCTACGGAGCGAAGATGACCCGAAGCAAGGGTGGAATCTTCACAAGCAGCACAGATCCAGTGATGATAGGACAGATTCAAACAGTTAAGGTTAAAGATCCATATCGCGCCAAGATGGCGATTTTGGAAGCTAAGGATGAGATTTTGGAAAAGGCCAACGAGCAAGATCCATTGTTGGTCTCTTTAGGCGGCGGCGCTAAGGACTTACGAGCTAAAGTAATACACACCGTGAGGGGACCCATGGTCATCACTGAGCTCCTTGTAGACTGTAGAGACGCTATGGGAGCTAACGCTGTGAACACGATGGCTGAAGCAGTAGCCCCAATCATTGAAAAGATCACGGGGGGCCAGGTTATTCTGAGAATAATCTCCAATCTCGCAACTGAGCGGCTGGCGAGAGCATGGACAGTTGTAGATAAAGAAGCGGTAGGCGGAGAGGAAGTCGTTGATGGGATTCTTGACGCCTACGCCTTTGCAGCTGCAGATCCCTATCGAGCTGCAACGCATAACAAGGGAATCCTGAATGGAATCATCGGTGTGGTCATAGCAACATGCAACGATCACAGAGCTGTGGAGGCGGGAGCGCACGCCTACGCCGCGAGGACTGGGCATTATTCTCCACTTTCAATATGGGAGAAGAATGAAGATGGAGATCTAGTTGGTTCACTTGAGCTTCCCATGGCTGTCGGCATAATCGGCGGTGCCACGAAAGTTCATCCAGTCGCAAAGGTTGCCTTGAAGATTCTAGGGGTGAAGACGGCTCGAGAGCTAGCTGAAGTTATGGCTGCTGTTGGATTGGCACAGAACCTAGCGGCTTTGAGGGCTCTTGCTCATGAGGGAATACAGAGGGGACATATGTCGCTACATGCGAGAAACATCGCTATAATGGCTGGGGCCACCGGTGAGCTTATCGATGTGATTGCTGAGAGAATGGTTAAAGAAAGGAAAATCAGAATGGATAGAGCTAAAGAACTCCTAGAGGAGTATCAGAGAAAAACTTAAGATGTAAAGTTCAGGAGGGCATCTCTAGGGGCTCAGATGTGGCCAAGTTCTTCTTTCTCGTCTCAGGCGAGAATCCTACTCTTCCCTTTGCTGAAGTCAAAGCCATCTTAGAAGCTGAGAACCATGCATACTCCGTTTTATTTAGGCTGACTCAAGTCTTAGTTCTGAAATCAGATCCTCGATGCATAGAATCCGTCGCGTATAGATCTTCCCTTACAAGGGCTTGCGGCCCCTTCATTGCTCACTGCAAAGCTTCACCCGAAGAAATATTAAACACAATCGAAAAGGCTGATCTTTCCCTGCATATAACTCCAGGTGAGAGCTTCGCTGTTCGAATCAAAAGGATTAGGGGAAGCTCCCCACAAATTGATGGGTTATCACTGGAACGCAAGATTGGAAGAATCATATTCAACTCCGTGAAAGGGATAAGGGTCAACCTCGAAAGGCCTGAAAAAATTTTCCTAGGAATATTGTCTGATGAAAACTTCATCTTCGGCTTGAAAGCTGTCGAGATCAAAGCCGGAGAGTTCATAAAACGAGGTCCATCAAGAACAGTCTTCTCTCACTCAGCAGCTATGCCGCCTAAGATGGCGAGATGCATGGTTAATCTCGCCCGTCCGAAGACTGGAGATCTGGTCTTTGATCCCTTCTGTGGGACTGGGAGCTTTCTAGTTGAAGCTGGCCTCATTGGCTGCCGGATAATCGGATCTGACATTAAGCGACGCATGATTGAAGGAAGCATCCAGAATCTCTCAGTATGCGGCGTGGAACCTGAAGGTTTACTCATCGCGGATGCTCGTGTTCCTCCTTTTCCATCTGAGAGTGTTGACTGCATAGTTACGGATCCGCCTTATGGAACCTCAACAACTACTCTTGGAATGAGGACTTCTGAGGTTTTCAAGAGTTTTCTCTCGGCTACGCGAGGTTTTCTTAAGAAGGGAGGCCGCCTCTGTCTCGCCGCGCCTAAGAGAGTCAATGTCAGCAGAATCGCGAAGGAGCTAGGTTTTAAACATCAAGAATCACATTTTATCTACATTCATAGGCGACTGACCCGTGAGATCGCGGTCTTTACCATATGAAATAAAGACGTGAGGGCTACAAGTTGAGTTTAAGAATCACTTTCCTTGGAACGGCCGCTAGCATTCCAACTCCAACGCGGGCTCTTTCAGCCGTCGCTTTGAAACGTGAGGGAGAGCTCTTCCTCTTTGACTGTGGCGAAGGAGCTCAGAGACAGATGATCACTGCGAAGATCGGATTCAATCGGAAAACAAGAATCTTCATCACGCATATGCATGGCGACCACATCCTAGGCCTTCCCGGACTTCTCCAAACCATGTCTCTCCTAGGACGAGACAAACCCCTACAGATCTATGGCCCCCAAGGAATAGCAGAATTCATAGATGCCATAAAAAGAACAGTAAGGTTCTCGCTTAAATTCCCAGTTGAAGTCTACGAAATAGAAGACGGTCTAGTCTGCCAAGAAAGAGAGTATGAGATCCACTCAGCATGGGCGGAGCATTCTGTTCCGTCTTTAGCTTACGCCTTAATTGAGAAGCCTCGTCCAGGTAGATTTAACCCGGAACGGGCAATCTCGCTTGGCGTTCCCAGGGGTCCCTTGTGGTCTCGTCTTCAACGAGGTGAAGATGTAAAACTTCCAGATGGAAGAATTGTTAAGCCTAGAGACGTACTTGGGCCTCCGAGAATGGGGAGAAAAATAGTTTATGTAGGTGACACGAAGCCGTCGGGGGTCATAGCGGATTTCGCTTTTGGAGCCAACGTTTTGATCCATGAGGCGACGTTTGCTGATGATCTCGCTGAAAGAGCTGAGGAGGATCTGCATTCTACGCCCAGCGGAGCTGCTTTGGTCGCGAAGAAGGCTGAGGTTAAGCTTCTCATATTAACGCATATAAGTGCCCGTTATGGCGATACAAAGGTTCTCCTTGAAGAGGCGAAGAAGATTTTTCCAAACGTGCTGGTCGCAGAGGACTTCATGAAGATTGACGTTCCACTTGAGGAATAATCAGTTCAATTTCGGCGTGTGTCATCGCAGCGTTTGAATTAGACTTCTAACCTTTTTAAGGCTGTATTCGACGTCCTTTTCAGACTCGATTATGAGGGCTCCCCTATAGTTTATCTCATTGAAGGCTTGAATCACTCGTGCCCAGTTTATATTGCCTTTCCCTACGCCTAAATGTTCATCACATGCTCCATGATTATCATGCAGGTGGGTATGCACAATCTTTCCAGCGTATCGATTTATGAACTCAAAGATCTGCCCATTTACATGGGCGTGTCCAACATCCAAGGTTAAACCTAACTCGTCTTCTCCGAGAGCCTCGTAAAACCGATCAAAATCCTCAACAGTGTTCAGCAAGAAAGGAAGCGTAACTAAACCGTTCTCAATCGTTATTCGAACATCATGTTGTTTCGCAAAGGCTAGCAGCTCTCGCACAGATTTCAAGTTCATCTCCCAATTCACATCTGAATAGAGCTGACTGGCTTCATTTTTTAGTCCGGGATGGAAAACCCAGATAGGTGAGTTTAGCTCCCCGGAGAGAAGAATAGATTTTTTCAATCGTTTAAGTGAAGTCTGTCTTATTTGATAAGATACTGATGCGATGTCAATATTTACGAAGGGTGAATGAACGGAGATTTCAAGATCTCTCTCATAGGCTATCCTTCTTATTTCACGTATTCTTTCCTCATTTAGTGAATGAGGCCCTTCATCTATGATCTCCACATATTTAACGTCAATTTCTCCAAGAATTCTCAGCATCTCAGAAAACGGACGGGATATGCAATATAGCATCGATAACCCAATCTTCACTCTCTATTCACCAGTCTCCCTAGCCCGTCTTAGGCGTCAACCAGTCAATCACAGCTCGTGGATTATCGCTCTCTATTTCAATCTGGATCGGACCGAGAGGGGATTCCCCAACTGATTGAGAAAAGGAGATGTGACCAGCATAAGCAACCTGCTTATTCAGATAGAAGCAGATAGTGTTCTCTTGAATCCCGTTAAATAAGACTCTCCTAGCCGCATCTAATATCTGTTCCCTTCGTAGAAGATCATAAAACCTCGATAGAGCCTCACGTCCCTCAAACTTACCAACCAGCCGCTTTCTATCCCCGTCTTTTATGATCTCAAGGGGGATTCCCCCAAGAACCTTCTCAACGGCAACTTGAACTTTATTTGGGTCTTCCGTGGGATTTACATCCACGTATGTTTTCACTATTATCCTCTTGAAGCCCATATCTCCTTCACTTCTTTTCTCAAAAGCCTCATCAATTTAGTTTTGAGTTCTCTTTTTGTCCCTTCATTTATCACCATGTAATCGGCTGTTGCGATGACGTCGCCAAGTCCAACTTTGAGTTCTCGGAGGTCACGTTTTACGAAGCCTTCCCAGCTTTTGGGATCATCTTTCCTTCCTCTTTTTAGGAGACGTTTAAATCTTGTCTTAGGTGACGCGTGGACGGCGAGGATTCTAAAGTCTGGAAACTCTTTCTTGAATTCTTCTATTTCATGTAGACTTCGAATTCCATCAATGAAGATTACCGATGATTCCGTTGCCTTGATCTTTGGTATGCATCTCTTCGCCACCGCAGCTGGGCCCTCCTTCTTTCTCATCTCAAGCATAACTTCACCTAGATTTTCAGGCGTAATAGCCAGTCCTTTACGTTTAGCTTCCGATCTAACTTCAT
>PIYJ01000026.1 GCA_003601725.1 Candidatus Bathyarchaeota archaeon | reverse complement strand
ACAGGAGGTCTTTTTTGCCTGTTTCTCTGTTTGAGGCTTGAAATTTAAGTCTTTCCATACCTTCCAGGGGTAAACCTCCGATCATGCATGTCATTTATAAAGGCTTACCTAAATTATGCATATTGGTAATGGTAAAAGGCTGAGTGTGTCAAATTGAGATCAAGGATAGCAGTGACCACCGTTTCAGGGAAGGCTTATTATTGGCTTGTGAATGAGTTGAATAGGAGAAGAATTCCTTTCTTGAGTTTGATTCCAGGCGAGGTTATACCTCCCTCGATAAAGGTGGTTATAACAACAAGGGATGAAAGTAGACTTGTCAATCATCCTTCAGTATTAATCTATACTCCTGATGAGGAGCCATCCAAAATAGTAGATGAAGCCTTACGGATAATCAAGAACAAAAAGACTTACGAAGAATTGGTGATAGGGGTTGATCCTGGTAAAACCTTCGGGGTTGCGGTTCTCGGCGATGGAAATATTTTAGAGAAGAAGGAACGGTTAACCTTAGAGATGGCTGTTGACGCGGTTTTAACGGCAATAAATAGGCATCCAGCTCGAACCCGTAAGATAAAGATTGGAGACGGAATGCCAGAAACAGCTGAAGAAGTGGCAAGCCGGCTTCAAGTAGCTGCTCCGGAGAATACAATAATAGAAATCGTAAGCGAGGCGGGCACAAGCAATATAAGAGGAGACGGCTCTAGAAGGAAGATAAGCGATGCTGACGCAGCCGTTAATATAGCCAGGAAAGAAAGCAGCTGACCCTCTGAAAGGAGAGAGCCTTGAGATATCGAGTCGATAAGGAAAGGACGCTTCTAGTCGATGGACCTGCATGCGTACAACTTCTTTCAGGAAAAGCTGAGGTTCTAGGCGCGGAAGTAAAGCCAGAGATGAAGGTGGTGATCCGTCAAGGTAGACGTTTACCCTTTGAAGCCCGCTCAGAATTTGAAGCAGAACTATTTATGGGTGAACAGGCGTCATGCATAGAAACAGACGTAGCTGCAATACCTTCTTCTTGGCGAGTAGCTGCAAGCAATATTCTCTCCGAAAAGAGAGGAATAACAGTTCTCATCTTGGGCGGAGTAGATTCTGGAAAGACGGGTTTCTGCATTTATCTCGCAAACACGGCATTAAGGGCAAACTGGAAAGTATCTGTGATAGATTGCGACTTGGGCCAGTCAGATCTAGGTCCCCCCGGAACAGTTGATCTATGCTTTGTCCCAAAGCCCTTTACAGATCTGTTTACGTTGTTTCCGGATGATTCGGTCTTTGTCGGGGTCACAAGTCCCAGCAGAGTGGTTGATGAGGTTCTAAATGCGACTATAAAGTTGAAGGCGAAAGCTTTGGAAAGACGAGAAGATGGCCTAATCATCATCAATACTGACGGCTGGATTGACGGTGACGCCGCCGTGAAGTATAAGGTTAGACTCATAGAGATGGTGGATCCAGACTATATAGTTGCAATTCAAACAGGCGGTGAGCTGGATCCAATAGTCTCCTCTGTGAAGGAAAGAAACATCATTACTGTAGAGTCACCGGAGAACATAAAAAGGCGAGATCAAAAAACGAGGAGGCTTCTCCGCGGGTTCGCCTACAAGAAGCACTTGAAAGGGTCAAAGATTTGCTCTTTTCCTTTGAGTTGGATCAAGGTTGAAGGAAGCTTACATCTGGATAGTCAGAAAAGGGATCAGCTCAGAGAAAAGATGCAAGAGGTTCTTAAAACGGAGGTTCTGTGCTGCGAGGAAACGTTTAACAGTATAGTCTTGATCATCGGGAAAAAAGCAGGTCTAGATGAAGAAGCTGTGAAATTAGCTGAGATGAAGATGGGAAAGAAGATTATCGTACTTCAGAAAGGAGACGAAAAGGGGCTGCTTGTATCCTTGGAAGGCCCATCTGGGAATATGCTTGGAATAGGAACAATTTACAGCGTCGATTTCAGAAACAGAATCATTAAAATCCGCACTCCCGTCAATAAACCAGTATCAAAGATTAAGATCGGCCGGATTAAACTCGATCCAGAAGGCAACGAGATGGAGTACTGTTTGAAGGCTTAAGCATGCGATGATGGGCATAGATGATTCGCTGGGCATTCGTCATGTTTCGGTCTTCCAGCTCTACAGATTTTTCTTCCCAAAGAGATGAAAAGCATATGAACCTTAAAGTATTCTTTAGGCAGATATAATGATTGAAGAACCTCCCTGATTTTTTCATAATCAGCTTCCGGAGGCACAAGGCCTAACCTTTTTGAAACCCTGTTAACATGCGTGTCCACTGGCAAGACTGGCCTTTTAGCACAGAACAAGAGAACAATATCAGCTGTTTTAGGCCCCACGCCGGGTAGACTCAGGAGTTTTTTTCTCGCTTCTTTCAGCGGCTTAGAGTATATGAAATCTAATGATCCGTTAAATTCCTGAATGATCATCTGAGAGACTTTTTTGATTACTCTTGATTTGTTCCTGTATAGACCTGCGACGAAGAGGGCGTCTTCAATCTCCTTTACATCAGCCTCTGCTAGACTCTTAGGTGTCAGCAGCATCTTTCTAGATAGATTCTCGTAGGCTCTTCTCGTGTTTATCCCAGCTGTAGATTGGCTTATTATGGTTCTCACCAAAACCTTGAAAGGATCATCAGCGATCTCCGAGAGATCAGGAACTTCAAATCTTGATTCTAACGCCTTGAGTATCAGCCTTGCTCTAGTCTTCTCATCCAAAAGAAGGTTCCTCCAGTTTCCCCCACAATTCTTGATTCTTATCTTTTTAGGAATCTTATCAGACTAACTAATAATGGCTATTAATAAATACGCATTTTCTCGAGAATGCTTGAACTATTATTTAAAATGAAGAATAATATAGTTAACTTTAACCTAATTGAAGCGCAGGGAAGCTAAGGTTATGAGCCTCAAAGTTGCAGAGGGAATCGTTAAGGCTCTCGAAAAATTAGGAACACACATCATATTTGGAATACCCGGGTCTCAAACCTCCCCCTTCTATGATGCTCTTTATTCTTCATCGATAAGACATGTGCTTGTAAGACATGAACAGATGGCTGCCTACATGGCTGATGCTTACGCCAAATTCACGGGAAAAACGGGGATATGCGATGGAACCGGCGGACCTGGAGCTACAAATCTCCTTACCGGAATAGCTACCTCTTGGACGGACAGCATCCCCGTATTAGCGTTCACCGGGCAACAACCGCTCAGACAAATCGGTAAGGGAGCTTTTCAGGAACTAGATCACGTTTCAATCTTTAAGCCCATCACGAAATGGTCAACGCAATTGGTAAGAGCTGAAAGGGCAGTGGAGATCGTTAAAGAAGCATATCGAATAGCGACGTGGGGGAAGCCTGGGCCGGTACATATAAACCTTCCATTAGATGTTCAACTTCAGAGCTTAACCGATGACGAGATGCAGCTGCTTGAGAAATGGCCCTTTGATCTTTCTCCCCCTCTCCCCGCTGGCGATCCCCACGCAATTAAAGAAGCGATGAAACTCCTGGTTTCGTCCAGCCGGCCTCTCATAATCTCAGGTGGAGGTGTACATTACTCGGGGCGAGCTTGGAAGTCTCTTCGAGCCTTAGCTGAACTCTTGGAGATCCCTGTTGCGACGACCTTGAATGGGCGAGGGTCATTTCCCGAGGATCATCCTCTCTCAGCTGGCAGAATGGGTCTGCATGCTGCATCGTATAATGATGAAGTATTAGCTAGAGCCGACGTCATCCTTGCGGTTGGATGTCGCTTTGCTTCTATGAGCACTCGAAGGTGGAGCAATGTTAATCCAAACGGCATTTTGATCCATGTCGATATAGATCCCGGGAATATAGGGCGAAATTATCCTGCGAAAATCAGCATTGTAGGCGACGCAGGGAAAGTGCTCAAGAAGATGATGGAAGAAGCGGAGAGAATGAAGATGGAAAATCAGAGACGCAGAGAGTGGCTTGAATTCTTAAATAGCGCCAAGGAGAGATGGAGGGAATCCCGATGGTTCGCTGAGAGCAGATCGGGAGATTCTTCTTTGAAGCCTCAGAGAGTTTGCATGGAGATCCGACGTCTCTTAAATAGAGATGCAGTCTTCACTTTAGATGCGGGGAATAACAAGCTCTGGGCGTCAACCTTTCTTGAGATTTATGAGCCTTGCACGTGGATTCAATCTGGATGTTTCGGGCCTATGGGTTATGCTCTGCCGGCGGCTATAGCTTGCAAGCTGGCCGGTCCTTCAAGAACGGTGGTTGCTCTATGCGGTGATGGGGGATTTTACATGAGCTTGCATGAGCTCTCAACATCTATTCAGGAAGATGCCCCTGTCATCGTTTGTATCTTTAACGATGGGGCTCTAGGAACGATAAAGCATCGTCAACGAGATTCATACGGCGGAAGATTCATATCCGTTGATCTGAAGAATCCGGATTTTGCATCCGTCGCTGAGTCTTTTGGATGCATAGGTCTAGAAGCTAAGACCGTCAGTCAACTTAGATCTGCTTTAAAAGAGGCAATCCGAGAATTTAAGAGAGGCAGCACTGCGGTGATAAATGTCTATATAGATGGCGATGAACCGTTGCCTCCTTAATCTTTTCGTCTATTTTATAAGCAGAACTATATGTAATAGTCTTCTGGAGGCAAATATGTTGAGGGAGAATAAGCTTCGAGAATTGTTGAGAAAAGGCGAGCCGTCGATTGGTACCCGTATAATGATAGCTTGGCCGGGACTCGTGGAGATGATTGGCTATACTGGAGCCTATGATTATGTTGAATTTTTAAGCGAGTACGGCCCTTACGATCTGTATGACTTTGATAATCTAGCTAGGGCGGCTGAGCTTGTAGGGCTTTCCTCGATGATAAAGATCGACCAGGAGCCTAGAGTCTACCTTGCTGAAAGAGCATTGATGGCGGGCATCCAAAACGTGCTTTTCGCAGATATTCGAACAGTGGAAGACGCTGAGCTGGCTGTGCGTGCCGTTAGAGCCGAGCCGAAAGGCCTTAATGGTTTCAGGATGGATAGAAGAGTCGGGTATGTCTCATGCATCGCGTCAGCGCCGGATGTCGTTAAGATGTGTGATGACGCGGTTGTCGCATTGATGATAGAAAAGAAGTCCGCCGTTGAGAATCTTGAAGAGATCCTTTCCGTTGACGGTGTAGATATGGTTCAGTTTGGCCCTTCAGATTACTCCGTAAGTATCGGGCTGCCTGGGCAACGTAACCACCCGAAAGTGAGAGAGGCGGAACTCAAGACGATAAAGACTGCCTTGAAGATGGATGTGGCGCCGAGAGCGGAGATAAGTCGACCGGAAGATGCGAAAAGATACATAGAGCTCGGAGTGCGAAACTTCAGCATAGGGACGGATGCAAGCATCCTTTATAAATGGTGGAAGCAGAACGGAGAAGAATTAAAGAAGATTCTTTCAAAAATTTGAAGGCTCCAATCAGTCGGCATCTTCATTTCAGCTTTACTCTCTATTTTTTAAGTTCTAAAAAGAATAATCAATCATTAAAGGCATGATTCAGCCAATGGAAGGTTTTCGATTGTCAAAGGCAAAGATTTTTAGGGAAGAGATGAAAGAGGCAGGAACTACTTATTCGGTGATTCTGCTGGAAATGAAAAACGCTTACATATTCCTTTTAAGCGAGGGAGAAGAGAGGCTTGGAACCCTAGCTGTATCCTTACCTCCAAAGCCGGGAATGATCGGCCCGCCTTTATCTTCTACATTGTTGGGGGAGAGAAATGCAGCTCTCAGCCGAATGTTGGCGGAGCGTCTTGCCAAAAGATTAGGAAGGATTGTTCTCATCTCGATCTTCGCGAAGACAATGAAAGAAAGGCAGGTGCCCCGTATATTTTTAAATCTTTTAAATAGAATTTTGGAGAAAGCGGAGACTGAAAATGAGTCTTAGAAGATTTTTGAAGAAAATGGAGGAACAAAACAAGGTTCTTCACATATCTGATGATCTCTCGCCAAGGTTTGAGATTGCCTCTGTGATCAAAGCGTTCTCAAATGGACCTGTGCTTCTCTTCGATAATGTTAAAGGATACGGGACGAAGATCGCGGCGAACATCTGTGGAACCCGAAGTCGAATCTGTTCAGCTTTAGAGACTTGTCCCGACGATTTGTATATTAAACTCTCTGATGCTCAAAAATCGCCTATGCCTCCAAAGATCGTTGAAGACGCCCCGGTAATGGAGATCCAGAAAAAACCAGATTTATCTGAGATTCCTGTTCTGCTTCATTTTGAAAGGGATGCTGGACCTTATATAACGGCAGCTGCAGTCTCAGCGCGAAGCAGCGACGGGAAGATCGAGAACGTTTCAGTTCATAGGCTTCTAGTGCTAGACAAGAATCATTTAGCCATAAGGATTGTTCCTCGGCATCTCTTCAAACTTTGGAACATGGCGAAAAAAGAGAAAAGAGATTTGGAGATAGCAATATCGATAGGTCTTCACCCCGCCATTCTGTTGGCAGCTGCATCTTCTCCTCCCTTCGGGGTCAGCGAGTATGCCGTTGCAAATAGACTGCTTGGAGGATCACTTAGGCTTGTCAAGTGTGCAGAGGTGGAGGCTTATGCTCCAGCCGAGGCTGAACTCGTAATTGAGGGGAAAATCTCATTCGAAAAGGAAGTAAAGGAGGGCCCCTTCGTCGATATAACAGGCACCTACGACGTTCAAAGGATGCAGCCGATTATAGAAGTAGTTAACATTATGCATCGGAAGGATTACATTTATCAAGCTCTTCTCCCCGGAGGGCCGGAACATCGCTTGCTTATGGGTTTACCTCGGGAAGCAGCCATATATGAAGCTGTATCAAAAGCTGTTCCTAAAGTTAAGGCGGTGAACCTTTCTGTTGGAGGATGCGGGTGGCTTCACTCGGTGATCTCTATCGAGAAGCAGACTGAGGGTGATGGAAAGACGGCTCTATTAGCTGCCTTTGCGGCTCATCCAAGTCTTAAGCATGCGATAGTTGTAGATTCAGACATCGATGTTTTTAACCCCGTAGAAGTTGAGTGGGCCTTAGCTCTACGGTTCCAAGCAAGTGAAGACTTGATAATCATACCGAACGCGCGGGGATCAACCCTTGATCCGTCAGCTGACCAAGAGCAGGGCTTAACTTCGAAGATGGGTATTGACGCCACACGTCCATTAAATGTTCCGAAAGAGAATTTTGAAAAAGCACGGGTTCCAGTAACAAAAAAGGCTGCTGAGATAATTGATAAATTGAGAGATCAGCTAGACAATGACGTGAAGTAGCTACTCTCGGCAGGCAGCTTCTATGCATAAGTCTAGAGATGCAAAGATCGTCTCGACGTTGTTCATCGTAGGCGCATAGTACGCTGTCTTCGCTGAGTTGGTCATTAAGACATCGACGCCTAGCTCTTTAAGCCACGTCACCACGGCGCAGGTATCAGATAAGACTTTTCCACCTGCAGCCTCGATTATCTTAACGTAATTCTCAGTCTTTCTTCGAATATATCTCGAAGTGCAAATCCATAGCTTAACGTTATTTTTAATCTTCTTTCCTTTGATCTTCTGAGCTATCTGCTTGATTTCCTCGAAAGAGCAATGGGGGCAACCAATATAGACCATGTCTGGGTCTTCGTTAGTTGTGGAGAGCCCTTCAAAAGCATTCCTCAAATCCTTTGCGTCAACACTTATGGTCTCCGGTCTCTCTGAGCTCTTCGGACAAGAGGAGCAGGGATAGAAGAGAGAAGCCATGCCTGTGGAAGCCATTGCTGATCCAAGATGCTTCAGCTGAGTCTCCTCGGGGCGCGATAAACCTTCGAAGAATGGAATCTCATCTTTCAGGGTTCTTCCCGTATGAATCCCAAGCGCTCCGAAATCCGCTTCATCCCTAAGAACTGTTTCAACTTTAACTTGAACATCTGCTTGACGGTTCTCAGATTTATGAATCCCATAATTAGGAGTTTTACCGATCAACGCGGATGCAAGTGCGCTTGGTCCTCCTTCCCGGTTTGTCCATGAATGCAGAAGTGAATTGGCATAAATAACCGTGGAGGATTCTGCCCAAGCGAGATGCGCGTCCTCTTTGGGTCTTCTTATATAATAAGGGGTGCATGTTAAGATCGGGTTTATCCCCATGTTTCTGTAAAGTTCAATTATTCTGCTCTGTTTTTCATGTAGCCTAGGAAGTTTAACCATTTCTTCTAGATGATTATAGTCGATTCCCGCGGGATTCGCTGTAGATGTAACCTTCGCTTTTGCTCCCGTCTCGCTTAGGGCTTCGAGAAACTCGATAGCCGCATCGCCGATAGTCTTATATGATACTCCAGAAACGTGCGCTGATTCTATCGGGATCAACCTATCCGCTTCGAAAAGGTCGCCTAGCTTCACAAGAATCCTCATAGCTATCTGATAGGCCCAGCCTTCTTCGCCTTCATAGATTCGCTCTTCTTCTTTAGTTAGGTACATGATTCTTTCCTCATCAGTATTTTTACTATGCCTTTATCGCCGTCAACTTCAACAAGGTCGCCGGTTCTTATCTGTGAGATGTCAATCTTGTCCACCATGGGGATCTCCGCAATTACTGCTCCCACAACGACTACGGGATCAGCGGTTTCGTTAACAATCGCCTTGGGGCCGACTCCTCTCTTCACAAGTGAGTAGAGAACGTAGCTCCCAACGGTTGATCCGTGACCATGAGGAAAACAGAGAATGGTATCTGTCACTCTTTCGCCGTTAAGGTCATGATTCTTTTCGATTATCTTTCCTGTTTTAGGATCAACTCCGCCTAGAAAGCTAAGCGGGTTCCTGGATACCAAGGCTTTTCCACGGGATAATCCTTTTATTATTGGCCGTCCCTTCAGTTCTATCGGCAAGGTCTTTTCTCCTTATTGAAGAGGAAGTTTAATTCATTTATAGAAAAATGAGGATAAGAACCTTCTTAAATTGTTCTTTTTAGAAATCCTTACGAAGAAGGAGAAGCACGTTCCCGTTCTCTCTTAGCAGCTACATCAAGTAATGCTTTGTAATATTCACCGGTTTCAATCTTTTCACAGAGGTCTCCGAGAACTTCATGAACACTCCGGAAATAGGTTTTGTCCTCTTCTCTTAACTCTCCTTTTTGGATTTCTGCTACTCGCGATCTGATTCCCAGACCAGCCTCTCTTAAGGATTGAAATAGTATTCTATGCTCAACTTCAATCAGCTGCGGATATACATCTCGGGCGAGTTTAATGAGATCCTCGCCTACATCACCGATCTTTACTATGTCCCACGAGGACATATAACCCTCATTTTTCGTTAAGATCTCTCTCAGCCGCGTTTGAATCGCGAATAATATTGGGAGAAACCGTTCCATACAAATCAATTTATTGTTTATAAGATATGCATTTTAAAGTTTTACTATTCAGAGTTCAAGCGTCTTCCGTGAAAAAATCGTTCTCAATCACAAAATTAAACATGATATCTTCAGCTTATAATAGAAAACAGAACCGTTATATTCCGCAATTACCGAAAGAAATCGACAGAATACGCATCTTCATTAGCAGTATTCCCAGAGAGAAGCTTTAAGAATTTTAGCATTGCATACAACGAAAACATAGTTTAGCATCAGATACGAAGAGAATCCGATCTTAACTTTACCTCTTCCCTGTTACATCTGAAGTCTCCCGTGGAAAAATGGAAGCCGCTTTCGCCTAAATGATTTAATCATCTTTCTAAGTCTATTGTACTGTTGAATCAGCATCTTCACGTCTCTTTCCGATGTTCCAGATCCCCTTGCAATCCGTCTTGTTCTTGAAGATTTTATTATCCGAGGATTTTCTCTCTCTTCAGGCGTCATCGACTGAATGATAACCTTCCATTTTTTCATCTGTTCCTCGGCTAGATTCATCATCTCATCGGGGATATCATAGCCGAATCCAGGCAGCATCTTTAATATCCGACTGATCGGACCCATGCTTCGCATCGCTTCAAACTGCTCATACATGTCTGCAAGGGTGAATTTTCCGCTAAGGAAGGCCTTGGCTTTCTTTTCAGGCACCTTAACTTCAGCTTCACGGACCTTCTCGATTAAGCCTTGAAGGTCACCCATTCCCAAAAGTCGACTGGTGAATCTGGGCGGGTCGAATGGCTCCAGATCCTCAATCTTCTCGCCTGTCCCTATGAATTTGATGGGTGCTCCGATCGCTGCGACCGCTGATAATGCTCCTCCTCCTCTTGCTGAGCCGTCGAGCTTCGCTACGATTATTGAGCCTATCGGCGTTGCTTTATGGAAGGCCGCGGCTTGTGAAGCTGCTTGTTGACCTATTGTTCCATCGATGACCATTATTATCTCGTCTGGATTGATGGTCTTTTCCAGACTTTTCATCTCTTCAATTAAGCTTTTTTCGTCTTTGTGTCTCCCCGCAGTATCGATAAGTACAACATCGTAATTTTCAAATTTTCTGAGCCCTTCCAAAGCGATCTTCACTGCGTCTTTTTCTTTTTCATCGCCATAGACTGGAACGTTTATTCGGCTTGCTAATTGCTTGAGCTGAGCGTAGGCTCCTGGACGATACGTATCCGTGCAGATCAGAGCTGTCTTATAGCCTCGTTTCTGAAGATATCTGGCGAGCTTTGCTGCTGTTGTAGTCTTCCCTGACCCTTGGATTCCCACAAGCATGAATACGTTTCTTTTCTTTGGGTTCACCTTAAGCGGGACGGCTTTCTCTCCGAGGAAACGCGTTAGCTCTTCATATACAACCTTGATCGCATGTTCCCTTCTTGAGATCCCTGGCGGAATCTTTTCCTTTAAGGCCCGCTCTTCTACGCGTTTCGAGAGTTCCAGGACAAGCCTTACGTTAACGTCAGCCAGTAGTAATGCTCGTTGAAGATCGCGAACCAGCTCTTTCACTGCAGCTTCATCAATAGCTGAGACTCGGAGAAGCTTCTTCAAAGAATCGTAGAGAGAAGAACCGAGTTTTTCTAAAGCCAATTTTGTCTCTCCAAGCAAACAACTGGTGTTTTTAATACTTTGCTTTCTATTTTTTATTTTGGTTGGATGCCCTTAAATCTATCTTTTCCACGGAAGTACATCTTCCTTCCTGAGAGAAGAAGAATGTTAACTTTTATCAATTTGATCATTCATTGTTGTATCCTGAAGGTGAATCAGAATTATGAACGTAAAGGAAGTTGTCAAACCTATCGACCTGAGAAGCGACACGGTTACCCTTCCCACGGAGGAAATGCTTGAGGCGATAAGACACGCGAAGCTCGGAGACGACTGTTACAAAGAAGACCCTACAGTAAACCAGCTAGAAGAAATGGCTGCAAAAAAGATGGGGAAAGAGGCAGCTATGCTTGTGCCAAGCGGAACCATGGCGAACCTCGTGTCGGTCACGGCGAACACGAACCGAGGAGACAGCGCTATCCTCGAAGCAGACTCACACATATACTGGTATGAAGTAGGAGGAATCTCAGCCATAGCGGGGGTTCTCCCAATACCTGTTAAAGGAAAAATGGGCGTGATGAACCCAGCGGATATCGAAGCAGCCATCAGACCTGAATCTCTGCATTATGCTAAGACGACGCTTGTATGCATAGAGAATACGCATAACCGAGCTGGCGGAACAATTGTAACTCCTTCTCAGATAGAAGCCATAAGCAAAGTAGCAAAGGAAAATGATCTACGGCTTTACATGGATGGAGCTAGAATCTTCAATGCCGCTGTAGCTTTGAAGGTTGATGTAAGAGAGTTCACCCGGCATGTTGATAATCTCATGTTCTGCCTCTCGAAGGGGTTAAGCTGCCCAATAGGGTCAATAGTCGTCGGAAGCGAAGAATTCATCGAAAAATCTAGGAAAATACGAAAAATTTTAGGCGGCGGGATGCGTCAAGCCGGGATAATAGCAGCTCCGGGGATAATTGCTCTTGAGAAGATGATCGATCGATTAGAGGATGACCACAAAAACGCGCGTCTCTTAGCTAAAGGACTGGTCAAAATAGAGGGGCTTCATGTTGATTTAAGGACTGTGCAGACAAACATGGTTATGTGCGATGTTGACGGCCTTGGAATTCCAGCGGAAGTGTTTGTTGAAAGACTGAGAGTCCGCGGGGTGCTCACGAATAGCATCAGCAAAACCAGAGTTAGGTTTGTCACTCATCGAGGCATCGAAAAGGAAGATATAGAAAAAGCTCTCTCCATCATAGAAGAAGTGGTGAAGGAAATTAAAACGGAAAGTAAAAGATAACTGGCTGGTTGGACATATTATTTTTTGCTTTATTTTGTCCTCATGATCTTTGTACGTCCTAGGATGCGCCAGTATTCTACTTCGACGCCTTCGTTGAGCTTCGATTTAAGAGTCTCATCTTCTGGGAGAGGAGTCTCAAAGATCTCATACGTCTCTAGATCCATTATTTGAACGGCATTAGGCAAGACTGAGATTATCTGTCCAGTCTTCTTTTCAATTATTGGGACTTCTACCTTTGCATCAACTGGCTTCACGAAGCTTCTCTTAACACCGTCAAAGACCCCTATTGTAACCACCCGTGCCTTAGCAGCGCCATGCTTTCCAGGCTTAGACTTTGTTAAATCAACTATGCGGCATGGTTCATCATCAACAATTACGTAGCTACCCGTCTTGAGACTTCCAACGTCAACCGGTTTGCTCATAGCACCATCCTTCCAGCAATTTTATTATACTCTTTTGGTTACGAGCCCTTTTATAGTTTATTAGCGTTCATTTATTTATTTCATTATTTCGGTTTGCTACGCGTAAATTGGCATGGCGGAAAATCTATGGACGCCAAGCAGTAGAGATAGTCTCCTCGGGCTCTAAAAGAGCGAAGAGACCTCGCCGAATCTTTGAGGAGGCATCCTTTTTTATTAAATGCATAAACGTAAAAAGACGAAGATAACAAATTTATACATCAGTCTAATAGCATTGCAGTTTAATAAGTCCTAGTTTAATAGTTATCTCGGCGTGTGAGAAGTTGTCGAAGAAGGTAGGCATAGTCGCTCGTACTGACCGTGAAGAGGCAATTTCCGTCGCTGCTCAAATAGTTAACCGCTTCGAAAGCGAAGGATTCAATGTCTTATTGGAACCAAGCTTGGCGAAGCTCATGAAAAGACATGATAGCTCAACTCCTCTTGAGAAGATGAGGACCGACCTGATTGTGACCATCGGCGGGGACGGCACGATATTAAGAACCTGCCTTCGAATTCCGAAGCCTGAACCTCCAATTCTAGCAGTTGATATGGGCGTCCGCGGCTTCCTTACAGAAGTAACACCGGAGAAGGCTCTTGAAGCCGTGGAGAGATACTTGAAGGGAGACTATTTTATCGAACGCTGCAGCAAAATCGCATCCTTCATAGGAGACGAAAGGCTTCCTGATGCCCTAAACGAAGTCTTCGTAACATCCCGTCATTTAGCAAAGATTCTACATGTAAGGATAAAAAAGAACGGTGAGATCGTTACAGACTGCAGAGCTGACGGAATCATTATAGCCTCCCAGGTCGGTTCAACAGGCTACACATTCTCAGCCGGCGGCCCAATTATCGATTTGGATCTTGACGCATTCGTTTTGACGCCTGTCTGCCCGATCACATTTATACGGCCCATAGTCTTCTCCTCGTCTTCTGAAGTCACATTGGAGCTGCTCAAGCCTCAGACCGCAATGATAGTAATAGACGGGGATTATCAAAGGAAAATCGATGAGGAGACTCCTTTTATAATCGTTAAAAAGTCTGAGCATGAGTCTTCATTCATCCGGTTTGAAGGCAGCTTCTACCATCGTTTGAAAGCCCGGCTGCTCTTCTCAAGA
Organism: Candidatus Bathyarchaeota archaeon; assembly: GCA_003601725.1. Classification (GTDB taxonomy): domain Archaea; phylum Thermoproteota; class Bathyarchaeia; order Bathyarchaeales; family DTEX01; genus B63. Next base: position 12,085 of record PIYJ01000026.1, on the reverse strand, counting down.
GAGGAAAGCTAACATGAATGATGAGCGGAGAGCCATAATAGTTGATACCACAGTCTTCATAGCAGGATTCGATGTATACGACCTTCATGATGAAGTCTACTCCGTTCCAGATGTGGAAAAGGAGCTGACGAAGAGCTCAATAGCCAAACTACGGCTCAACACCGCGATTAGAGCTGGAAAACTAAAACTCCGTGAACCGAGCGTTCAAGCCTTAAATAAAGCAAGGAAAGCATCAAGAGAAGTCGGTGACCTACTTTCCCTGTCAGAAGCAGATATGAAAATCCTTGCGTTAGCAGTTCAGCTAAAAAATGAAGGATACACACCGCAGATAATCACAGATGATTACTCAATTCAGAACGTCGCAAAGAAACTTGGAGTAACCTATGTATCAGTCATGACTTACGGCATAAAATTCCATTTGAAGTGGCTTCTCTACTGCCCTGCATGTCACAAGGAATATCCTCCAGATTACAAGTTTGAAAAATGCGAGAATTGCGGAACCAAACTGAAACGTAAGCCGATAAGTAAAAGTCCAGCATGAAACTTCAATCTCTCCTCTTTTTCCAAAAGCTGAAAAGGAGATCCGGGAAGCCCAAGCTGCCGGGGAGATGAGAAGGGGGTTTCTTTCTTGGACAGGTTGGGCTTCCCAGAGAAATACTCTAGAGGGAGAAGATTGCTATAAGTTTTTCGATACGTTTAACAGTATTCTTAAACTTCTATCTATGGAAGGCAGCTTGTAATCTGGGATGTATGGTTTAGATGAGGATTCTACGTAGTGATATTAGGCATGGCGCTGTTACGGTGATGCCTGAAGTCCTCGATGACTTTTGGGTATTATACAATATAATCGAGAGGGGTGACAGGGTGTATGCCAGAACGAGCCGTGAGATTAGATTAGGTGATAGGTATGATCGTCCAGAGAAGGGTAGGCGAGTCTCAGTTTCGCTCGGCGTGACTGTTGAAAGCGTCATGTGGGATCGTCACATGAATCGTTTAAGGATTCACGGGATCATCTGTGAAGCTCCAGAAGAAGTAGGAGAAGGGTCTCATCATACCTTCAATATAGTCTTGAATAAGCCTTTGAAGATTGTGAAGCAGAGGTGGATGAAGCATCATCTGGATCAGCTGAAACGTGCGGCTGAGCGGAAAATGCCGCCCGTACTTGTGATATCGATTGATGATGAAGGATACTGCATCGGGGTTCTTAGGGGATTCGGGGTTGACATAAGGGTGGAAGAGCGGATTACACTGCCGGGGAAGCTCAGATCTGATGATAGAAGACGAGTGCTTCAGGATCTATTCAAATCGGCCTCTAAGGCTATAGAAGAGACACAGATGGATTCAGATATGCCCATAGTTGTTTTGGGGCTAGGATACGTAAAGAACGGCTTTTTAAAGTATCTGGAAAGAAGAACGGATCTTAAAAGAAGAATCATTGACGTAAAAAGCGTCAACAGCACAGGGAAGGCTGGAATCTATGAGGCTCTACGTTCAGGTGTTCTAAGCAAGGCTTTGAAATATACGCGGATGATAAAGGAAACAGAATCAGTGGAGGAGCTGCTCAAGCGTCTAGGTAAAGGTCGGGGAGACGTAGCCTACGGAATGAAAGACGTCCAGAAAGCTAATTCTCTGGGGGCTATTGATAAGCTGCTATTAACTGACTCTTATCTACGTGAAGCAATGGATGAGGAGAGAGAATCCTTAGAGAGGCTAATGCGGGAAGTGGAGGATAAAAGCGGCGAAGTCATAATAGTAAGCGCGGAACATGAAGCAGGCGCCAAGCTTAGCTCGCTTGGAGGGATAGCCGCGCTTCTTCGGTTTCCGATATGATGAATTCCTAGTTCTTTCTGATGCTTCTTATCTTCTCAAGGATTTTCTTCTCAGCAAAGGATGCTAGATTGTTTAGTGAAGCTTCATCTTTAGCTTCAACTGTTAGTCTGACGAGCGGCTGAGTATTTGAGGCTCTTATAAGAAACCATCCATCCTCTTCGGTTACCTTAACTCCGTCGATTGTCAAAGTCTCATATCCCATCTCCTTGAATTCCTTGGAGAGCTCATCGACCACTTGAAATTTGATCTCGTCGGGGCATTCAAATTTCTTTCCAGGTATTCTGGGATATCTAGGCATGGAGTCAACAATCTCCGATAATCTTTCATCCCTCCTCGAAAGGATCTCCGCGACTTTGAGACATGCATAGATCGCGTCGTCGAATCCGTAGAGTTCCCTAAAGTAGAGGTGGCCGCTTACCTCCCCTCCGAAGACCGCTTTCTCCTTAAGCATTTTATCTACGATGTAAGTGTGCCCCACTCGGCTTAATACGGGCTTTCCCCCATAATTCTTAATTATCTCTTCAATCACCATTGAACAGCTGACTTCGTAAACGATCGGCGCGCCTTTATATTTCTTCAGATATTCCTCGGCTAGTAAAGTGAAAATCGAGGTGCCGGATACAACTCGCCCTTTATCATCTACGAAGACCGCTCGATCCCCATCTCCATCAAAGCCTACTCCGAAATCAGCCTTCTCCTCAAGCACTAACCTTTTCACATCAGTCAATGTCTCCTCGGACGGCTCAGGCGGATGCGCGGGGAAAGATCCATCCGGCTTCGTGTTTATAGCGGTTACAGCGATCCCCGTCTTCTCGAAGATCCCTGGAATTAAAACCGAGCATGAACCGTTCCCGGGATCGGCGATTATCCTAAGATTCTTCTCGATGCTTATTTTTTCCGTTACGTATCTCTCATAATCTAAGATTGCGTTAGGGTTCTTCCTAAATTTGCCGCGAGATGCCGGTTTGAACTTCCCTCGAAGTGCCAGGTCTCTCAACTTCTCCATTCCCATACCCATACTTATGAAGCCGGTCTTCAGCCAGATTTTAAATCCGTTCCATTCAGGCGGATTATGAGAAGCCGTTACCATAACTCCGCCTGTCTTACCGTAATGAACTGAAGCAAAATTAAGCAGAGGAGTCGTTACAACGCCTATATCTTCAACATCAATTCCTCCAGAAAGCATCCCTTCTATAAGGGCGCGGGCTAGGGGTTCGCTGCTGTGACGAACATCTTTGCCTACAAGCATAGTTTCTCCTTCGCCATCTAAGTAGGCTGCTATGGATCTTCCTATGCGTTCAGCAACCTTTTCTGTGAGGGTCCTTCCGTAGATTCCACGTATATCGTAGGCGCGAAAAATTTCTTCTGAAATCATGTGAGATGCTCTCCCTTTTTTAGCTATCGCGTAATGAACTAATTAAGACTTATTAAGGCTTCTGAAACCTATGAAGGCTGAATTTCCCAATAGACGTAATGATTTATTCTATTCCCTTCCACATCTTCTTGTAGAGCTCAAGCATGTTCTCTTTAGTAAGGGTGATTGGGCTGTTACTTCTGGGCTGAAAATTAACTGTATACTCTGCGAGCTTATCTAGATCGTTGAGGCTATCTCTGAACTCTAAGGGAAAGCGGGATGTCAAGATCTCGATAGAATTTCAAAAGCCACCTTATCATTTCTTGGGCGTTCTCCCTATCTGTCCTCTTGTTGTCATAGATTCCCGCTGCTTCGCTGATTAACGCTATCTTATCCGCCGAAGAGATCAAGTAAAACTCTAAAACATAAGGCAGAGCAAATGCGACGGAAAGCCCATGGGGTAAATTGTAGATCGGGCCTATTGTCTGACCTATGGAATGAGCTAGAAGAACCTTTGGATCGTTAAAGGATAAGCCAGCTAATGTTGCAGCCATCGACATATGATAACGAGCTTCAAGATCTCCGCCATTGTCATATGCCCTTTTCAGATAGCGGAAGATCGTCCTTATAGCTCCAAGTGCCAAAGTATCCGTGAAGGGAGTTGCCCACGTAGAGATCATAGCTTCAACCGCGTGGGATAAAGCGTCAAGCCCCGTATAAGCCGTGATCTTTGCAGGTAAAGACACAGTTAAAGTTGGATCTACGATTGCGACGTCAGGTATGATCAGCTCGCTTGAAATAGCCTTCTTCGTCCTCTCATACTTTATAACAGCAAATCTTGTTACTTCACTTCCAGTTCCGCTTGTCGTGGGGATACAGATTATTGGTAATCCCTTCTTGCCGACTTTATCGACTCCTATGTAATCTTCGATTGATCCGTCGTTCGTCGCTGATATTGAAGCTATCTTAGCCGAATCCATAGACGAGACAGCCTTCGAGGAGATGCCCACCTAAAACCGAGATTCTACCGTTTTCTATGTGAAGGATAATACGGCATGTGCATGAACGTTGGGTTCACCCTTAACCGTGTAGATGATTCCTGAAATCGCTAAGATTTCCAGAGGCTTCTCGATCGTCGTGAACATTCTGTTAACGTCGGTTATCGGATACTTCTCCGGAAGAGACTTACAGTTCCGTAATTCCGCCTTTCTTAAAAGCCCAACGCCGGATAGTATAACGCCGGATTTTACTGATTTCTCTTCAGCAATCTTTCGAATCGATAAGATTAGGTCCGCCTCCGGCTTTAATCTTGCAACAAATACTCTCCTTGACGAGAATCTTTCACGACGTATCTGGACTTCATGTATCTTCCTCTCAATATAGAAGGAATATCAGAGACGATTTATGGCTTCTCTTCAGATTTTACGAAAATTTGACTTACGACGCGGCCTGTCCACACTCGAGGCTGAGCTATGCCCAAAAGCTCAGCTATCGTTGGCGCAGTATCTATGATGCTCACCGGCTCATCCAATTCGAATCCTGATGGAATGCCTGATCCGCTGATGATCCACGGGATGGTCAAATCTTCCGGCTTATCAGTTCCATGAGTCTTTCCATGGCCTCCGTGGTCGCTTGCAACGATGAAAACTGCATTTCCAGCGGCTTCAGATCTGTTCATAGCTTCGAGGACTCTCTCAATCGCCACGTCTGCGTTTTCTATGGCTTCGAGGTAATCGTCCGTCATCCATCCATACTTATGTCCAGCCGCATCTGTATAGCCCAAATAGATGAATGCAAAAGAGGCAGGGGTATGTAAAAGGTAATCAGCAGCAAGCCTCGCGATCTCCAGATCTCCATGAGGATCTTCGCAGTTATCCAGAAAGAAAGACGCGTTCAGCGATCCTGGCTTCGAAAGATCTCGAAGTGGCTCCCAATTATAGAAGGAGGCGGTGGTCATTCCTTCTGAGTGGACAAGGTCTATGATGCTTGGAATAGAATGAGCCGTTGCGTTCCAAGTGTTTGTGGTGACTCCGTGATGTTTAGGTTCTGTTCCCAGAAACATTGACGCTATGCACGGCAGAGTTACAGAAGGCATAACGGTCTTGGCTTTAAAGGTATAGGCGCCGTTATTTACAAGGTTATCTATGCATGGCGTATCTGCCTTTTTAAGACCATCAGGTCTAAGACCATCAACAACGAAGAGAATTACGGATTTTATCTTTTTCACGAGCATCTCTCCGATCATTCGTTTTTGCTGCGTTTCTTCTTCAATTCCATCTGAATAAAGATTATGCAGTTTTTCGTCATGTTTTACTTAGGTCCTAATCACCATTCATTTTCCTTTTTTATTAAGAACTGTTTAAAGGATGCCTTTTTATAATGAATTAAGACGAGCAGGGGAGGGCATCTTAACCTTGAATGGTGCACAGACGAAGACTGAGATAATCATGGCGTACGGGCATGAGCTCATCCAAGCGACTCATGAAACAACATTTGAAATCACGAAAGAAAAAATCCTAACGCCGAGAGGAGACTGCATAATCGCTGTGAGAGCAGACAAGTCGGTTGCGGATTTAAGCCGAGAATTCAAGGAACTTGCTAAAAAAAGAGGAGCGGAGATAACAATAATCATCGAGTCTGACGGTGAAAAAGAGACAATCAGAGCTTATGGCGATCCGAGGCTTACACTTACACATCCCGAAGATATTGTCATCAGAAAAAGCACATTTGTCTGCAGCCGAACGTTAGCTGTAAAGGCAGATAAGGCCGCGAAGGATCTTTCACGTAAATTAATCGAAAAACTCAGAAATCCAAATGGGAAGGTGAAGATCACTTTGACGGTGAAGAGTTAAAGGATTAATCGATCATCGCATCTATAACTACTTGCCACTTTCCCGGCGCAACTTCACGTACTTTTCTCGCCGAGACAATACGATTTAGTCGCCGACCCGTCTCCATTATAGCTTTCTTCAATTCCTTTTCAGCCTTTTCAATGGGGTGGAGTCCATCCGCGAAGCTGTAATAATGTATAACGCCGCCTTCAGGTTTAATCGCTTCGCAGGCTGCATCTATAAATCTCAATGCTTTCTCTGGAAGATTCATTATAACCCGATCTGCGATTCCATGAAGCTTTTTCCGAATAACCTTCTTTGCATCTCCAAGAATAGGTACAACTCTATCTAAGACTCCGTTCGCAATCACGTTTCTTTCAAGATATCTCACAGCGTCGGGGTTCACATCTATCGCGTAAACCTTGACATCCCTATGCGTCTTAGCGATGAGAATGGAGAAAGGCCCAACCCCCGCGAACATATCGACAACCGTTTCCCTTGCCTTCACTTGAGAGGCGATTCTCTTATGTTCGAAAGAAAGTCTAGGTGAAAAATAGACCTTTCTAACGTCAAGATGATAAATACATCCATGCTCCTTATGAACAGTCTCAGTCTCACCCAAACCGGCAATGACTTCATATTCTCTCAGCCGTTTGGTTCCCTTAACAGCACTCATCTTTGCCAGAACGGTTTTTACATGCTTATGGGTTTGAAGAATCGCCTCTCCGACGATTCGTTTATATTCCTCAAGTTCCGGAGGAATCTCTATGATAGCTACTTCCCCAACGAGGTCTATTGCGCGGGGAAAACTTGCCAGAAGATGCGGGGGCAACTTGTCAGCGGCAGCCTCGAATGCCCTATGGGGAGCCCTGTATCGCCTTGAGAATTCTCTTATGAGAATCTCGTATCGGCTGAGCGTCTCGTTTATTTTTTTAATCTCAGAACTTGGCTTCCGTCTTAAGGGGATATGCAAGTATTCGCCTTCAGATTCTAACTTCAAATCTTTATTGAATAGACCGAGCTTAGAAGCAATCTTTATTGCCTCTTCCCCAAGTTTCTTCGGAACCCTTAGCGAATAAGCCTTTTCTTTAGGAGAACTATACATCGAGATGCCTCTGAGATCGTAAGAAATAAAACGGAAAGGACCAAAAATCTGCAGACATCATCTTCATAAAAACCTGATTTTTAAGCCGTGGGAGATCAACTCTTCTCCTTGCTTATTCAAGATTCGGGTTACGTTTTCTTTAGTTACTGCAGTTGTGGTTCCAACCATCGTGACGCATGCGGCCCCCGCAGCTTCTCCCTTCAATAGAACATTAGCTAATTCCTTTTCGGAGAGATCCGATATCTCCCGTTTGTTCTGAGCTGTTATTTCAAGTAATCCGTTGATTATCCCTGCGCATAATGCATCTCCAGCCCCCGTCGGATCGACGATAGGAACCCTAAAAGCCGGCATCTCAAAAACAGCTTTTTCGGTCACGGCGATTAGTCCCTTCTCCCCAAGGCTTACAATAATTATCCCTGCGCCTTTCTTTCTCAGTGAGATTGCAGCTTCCCGAGGTTTTTCCTTTCCTGTTATTTCTTTAGCTTCATCCCCATTGCAGTGAAAAATGTCAATCCACTTCATGGAAGAAATTATGAAATCCCATCCACGCATATACGGCGTTACAGGATCGACGAAAGTTATGCATCCCATTTCGTGTGCTTTCCGAAGGACCATCGATAGATGCTCATCAAGCTTCCCCGTGAATCCAACTCCACCAGCATAAAAAATCCGAGGGTTCTCTTCTTCCAGAACCTTGAGAACGTATTCTGGATTTAGATACATGTTCGCCCCAATATCCACATGGAACCTTCGATCTTCCCCTGTGACTACAAGTATAAGGTCCTTCGAAGTGCCAGCCTCAGATACCTTCTGAAGATGAGTAACTATTCCGTTTTCTCGGAGAAGACCGTTCAAAAATTCTCCGAATATATCTTCACCTACAGCTCCAGTAGCACTAACTTGCCCTTCCTGAACTCCAAGTTTTCTTAGGTCTATGGATACGTTTCCACAGTGGCCACCCATATGCATCTCTATGCCTCTCGGCGCGTAGGTAAGTTCTCCGGGAGATGAGACTTTGGGAAGATGAGCTGCTATTAAATCGACGACTAAAATTCCCGCGCAAGTAACCAGCATAAGTTTCCCTCATCCTCAAGAAAGCTATGAAGATAGACGATTTATATTTATCATTCTTTAAAAGATTTTAAAGAAAGCGGAGAAGCATCTAATTTTTAAGAGGCATTCTTGATGCTTTATCGTTTTCTTTTCAATGTTTTCTCAACGATCCGATTAATGTTCTCTTAACGTTTGTTCCACATCGATTTCTAGAAGAAGACTATTTCATAGATGTTTCGCGGTTTCCCTTTTTGTAATGATTTTCTAAACTAAAGATATAAATACTTCTTTATTTTTTAAACAAAGATACATTGCGGAGGCGCCCGTTTGCAAAATAAAAGCAATAGAGAAATCTGGGAAGAGCAAACAAAAAAAGTTCGGGAAAGAATGAGCAAAGTTAAACACAAGATCGCCGTGATCAGCGGGAAAGGGGGAGTTGGAAAAAGCGTTGTCACAGCAAATCTCGCCATGGCATTCGCATTGAATGGCAGAGAAGGACGCGTAGGAATCTTAGACGCAGACATTCACGGACCATGCATACCTAAAATTATCGGATTGAAAGGGCAGAGGCTTCAAGCAGGTCCCCCAGGAATCTTCCCAGCGTTTGGGCCGTTAGGAATCAAAGTTGTCTCGATGGATTTTCTCTTGCCGGAACAGGAGACTCCCGTTATTTGGCGGGGACCATTGAAATATCAAGCTATAAGGCAGTTTCTCTCCGACATCGTCTGGGGCGAGCTAGATTACCTATTCATAGATCTTCCTCCTGGAACAGGTGACGAGTCTCTGAGCGTCATGCAGCTATTGCCTGATATGGACGGCGTTGTCATAGTGACTATTCCTTCAGAGGTCTCCCAAGATGTAGTTAAGAAGGCTGTTAGCTTTGCAAGGCAGTTGACGACGCCGATCATAGGGGTAATAGAAAATATGAGTGGTTTCATCTGTCCAAACTGTGGAGCGGAGATAAACATATTCAAGGTTGGAGGCGGGGAGAAAATAGCAAGCGAAATGAACGTTCCGTTCTTAGGCAGGATCCCCATAGATCCTAAAATATGTGAGGACTCAGATGAGGGAATGCCGTTCGTAGTGAGACATAGAGACTCAGCAGCTGCAAAGGCCTTCGCCGAAATCGTTAAAAAAATAGAGAAAACCATCGAAAAAGAGGAGAAATGAGAAGAGTATGCGTTTAATCGCCTCCACAGGCGGTAAGGGCGGAACGGGCAAATCGACCTTCGCGATTTTGTCCGCCTTAAAGTTTTCAAATCAAGGAAAGAAGGTTCTACTGTGCGATTGCGATGTTGAATGCCCAAACGATCATCTGCTTCTAGGAAGGGAACTTCAAGAACCTGAACCAATATATCAAGATTTTCCAGAATTAGACGCTGAGAAATGCGTAAGTTGCGGAATCTGCTCAAAGATCTGTAAGGAAAACGCAATCTTCTGGGTTAAGGGGAAGCCGCCCATATTCTTTGAAGATTTATGCAGCGGATGCGGAGCATGCTGGATCGTCTGCCCGCAGAACGCCATAGGGACGAAAAAGAAGATCATTGGAAAGACCTTCGAAATGAAGATCAATGATAATCTCTGGCTTCTCACGGGGATGTCTGAACCAGGCATTGTAGAGACAGGTCCCGTTGTGAAGGAAGTGAAGAAGAGAGCCTTAGAGCTCGCGGAAAGGATCGACGCTGAAGTTTTGATTGTAGATACGGCTCCGGGGACACATTGCAACGTGATTCAAGCTCTTCTAGGATGCGAGCGAGCCTACATAGTCACGGAGCCCACTCCTCTAGGTGCGCATGACGCTGCATTGATTCTTAAGCTTCTCAAAATGATGAAGATACCAAGCGAGATAGTCTTGAATAAGGCTGATGTGGGCGACCCAAACGTCATTAAAGGAATCGCGGATGAATACGGCGTACAGGTAACCATTAAGATCCCTTACTCAGAGCGATTGATCAGGGCATACTCGGAGGGAAAACTTGACAGGATGGTTGATTTGATATGAAGATAGTGGTTGCCTCTGGTAAGGGTGGAACGGGCAAGAGTATGTTTGCCAGCTCTCTTGCTCTTCTTTTCTCGGAGATAACAAACGTAGTTGCATGTGACTGTGATGTTGACGCTCCGAATCTAGGGTTATGGCTGGGAGTAACAACATACGATTCCGTAGAGGCAATATCCACATCTGAAAGGGCGAAGATAAATAATGAAAAATGTGTCGGCTGCGGCAAATGCTTTGAGAACTGCGCCTTTGGAGCTGTAGAAAAGATAGATTCAAGGTTTATTATCAACCCATTGCTTTGTGAAGGATGCGGAGTATGCCAGCTTGTATGTCCAACGAAGGCTATAGATCTTGCACCCGTCATGAATGGAGAGATAAGAATCAAGAAAACCAAGTGGGGATTCCCCCTGGTCTCAGGTCAGCTCAAGCCGGGGGAAACAGGATCAGGAAAGATCGTTCAAGAACTGAGGAAAAGAGCTGACGAGTTGAGTCATGAAATCATGATTCTTGATGCTGCTGCGGGAATAGGATGCCCAGTTATAGCTTCAATAACTGGTTGCGATTACGCTGTTCTTGTAACTGAACCTACGCCAAGCGGCTTCTCTGATTTAATGAGGGTCTTGGAGGTCGTGAATCATTTTAGTGTGCCTTACGGTGTGATCTTAAATAAGTGGGACATAAATCCTGAGGCATCCCAGAGGATAGAGAAGTGGAGCGGAGAAAGGTTTCTAGGAAAAATATCATACGACAGGGAGGTCGTTAACTCAATAGTGAACCTTAGACCTGTGATTCTTTCAAAGAGCAAAGTTAAAAAAGAAATCAGAGGGATATTCGGAAAAATCCAAGAATCAATAGAGAAGGAATGATAGTTAAGAGAATAATTTATGCATCAAATAATACACACGTTCTGATCAAAAATTATCAAAACAGCCTGATACAGCGCAAAAAGTTTAATAGGAATCCCGCTATTTGTTTCATTTCGGGAGGATAAAATAATATAGCCGCAGAAACAGAAAGTTTCAGGCCTCTTGGAGTCAGCGTAGCAGCAGTATTTATTATGATGCTTTTAGCTGGAGCTTTTACTTCTCAGCCTTACATTTCACCGAGGGAAGCTAATAGAATAAAAGCGGTCGTCACGATTCTTCCGCAGGCTGAGTTTGTTGAAAAGGTTGGTGGGGAAAGAGTCCAAGTGACAATTATGGTTCCACCGGGGGCTAGCCCGCATACTTATGAGCCTACGCCGAGGAGCTGATAGAAGTCAGCAAGGCGGATATCTACTTTCAAGTGGGTTCAGGAGTCGATTTTGAACTGTCTTTTATGGATAAGATCATTGAAGTGAATAGGAAGATGCGGGTTGTTAATTGCTCTGAAGGCATTAAGATTGTGGATAGGGACCCCCACGTTTGGCTCTCCCCGAAAAACGCTGAGATAATGGTTAAAAACATCTATAATGCATTGGCTCAAATCGACCCGGAAAATGAGGGATACTACCGTAAGAACATGGAGTCTTATCTTAAAGAGTTAAATAACCTCGATGAAGAAATCAGAGAGATTCTGAGAAACGTTACCAACAGACGTTTCATGATTTATCATCCTGCCTGGAGATACTTTGCAAGAGAATATAATTTAACGCAGATACCCGTCGAGAAAGAGGGGAAAGAACCTACGGCTCGCGGGCTGATGGCTCTCATAGATCAGGCTAGACGGCTTAAGATGAAAGTCGTCTTTGTCTCCCCTCAGTTTGACCAGAAGAAGGCTGAGATCATAGCTGAAAGCATCCACGGTAGAATTGTATTTTTGGATCCTCTGGCTAAAGATTACGTGAGGAACTTGAAGAGAGTTGCGTTGGAGCTTGCTCGGAGCTTGAGTTAAATGAATAATGAAGTCATCCGATTAGAAGATGTTTGGGTTAAATA
>PIYJ01000025.1 GCA_003601725.1 Candidatus Bathyarchaeota archaeon | reverse complement strand
GGAATATCCAACGTTAACGATGGAGAGTCCACATTCGGGAAGGCATCATTTAAAGCCTCAAGGAGCAATGTTTTACATTGACTTCTGAAGTCTCCGAAGGGATTTATCGATGGTTCCGACAAGCTGATCACACATCTTCGAGAAGCTATCTACCCATCAATTTATAAGTTACGCTCATTAAGAAGGCTGATGCAGAAAATCAATTCTCAGAAATTCCATTATAAGGGAGAAATGGAAAATATATTTCAGCATATTGATAATTAATTCACCGAGGAAAAAAGGGGTATCCGCCATGTCATTTCCGAGATTTGAGCTTCCAAGGATGGATGGTTGAAGTTAGACAGAAGATTCATGCTCCAAGGCTTGAAGATTTCATCGGGGAGATCCGGAAAGAACTGAACAGAGTAAACCTGTCTGAAAAGATCAAGCCGGGAGATGAGATAGCTATCACCGCTGGCAGCCGCGGCATTGCGCATTACCGTGAAATCCTTTCAACAGTAGTTGACGAAGTCAAGAAGGCGGGAGGCAAACCCTTCTTGGTTCCAGCTATGGGAAGCCATGGAGGCGCAACCCCCGAAGGGCAGCTAGCCGTGTTGAGAGAGTTAGAAATCACCTCTGAGACCATGGGGGTTCCCATCCGTGCTACGATGGAGGTTGATGAGATAGGACGGCTTGAGAATGGGGTTCCGGTTTATGTTGACAGAAACGCCTTGAAAGCAGATGGGATAATAGTTGTCAACCGCGTTAAGCCTCACACTGACTTCAAAGGTGAGATAGAGAGCGGATTGATGAAGATGCTGGTTATAGGCTTAGGGAAGCAGAAAGGCGCAGAGATGATTCATAGCTACAGATCAGAGGGATACCATAAATTACTTCCGGAAGCTGCCAGGCTGATGTTGAAGAAGCTCCCGATAATCGTGGGGCTCGCAATCGTGGAGAATGCCTTTCATGAGATAGCAATTGTGAAAGCGATCGAGCCGGAAAATATCGAAGAGGAAGAGAAGAAGCTTTTGAAGAAGGCTAAATCTTTGATCGCGAGGATTCCCTTCAAGGATATAGACGTCCTCATAATCGATGAGATCGGAAAGAATATAAGCGGCACGGGAATGGACACGAACGTCGTTGGGAGATTCTGGCTTCCGGGCGAGTATGAACCTTCAGCGCCCAAAATTAAACGAATAGTAGTTTTAGATTTAACAGAGGAGACGCGGGGGAACGCGATTGGCATAGGATTGGCAGATATCACGACAAAGAGATTGGTAGACAAGATTGATTATCAAGCTACCTTCGTTAATGCCTTAACGGCGGGTCACGTTGAAGGATCAAAGACGCCGGTCTTCCTTCCGAATGACCGCGAAGCAATAACTATAGCTCTGCGTACATGCGGTCCGATTGATCCGCGAGAAGCGAAGGTTGTCAGAATAAGGAACACTCTTAACCTTGAGAGAATGTGGATTTCAGAGGGTCTGCTTAAGACTCTTGAATCTGATCCTGAGCTAAAGGAGAAGATAGAGGTCCTCGGAGAACCCAGAGAAATGCAGTTCGACATATTAGGAAATTTAGCTCGTTAAGCTGGAATCTCCGGAACTTTTATGTTTCCTGCTCTAAGAGTAACTCAATGAGTTTTTTCTGATCGACTTCTACTCTTGCTCTCCAACCTAAATAGAGCTGCTCGTTCTCATCTTCGATAAGATAGCCCAACCTTAAGTATCGATTGAGATTCATGTCGACTCTCCATCCGGGAAGCTTCGTCCTCAGAAGACCTTCAAGATCCTTTCTAGGAGCCTTTCCGCCTTTGGATATTATATATGCAAGTGAGACTGCTAAGCCGGCGAGGTCATCGATACGCCAGCCTACGAGTTTCATATCCCCCAAGCTAAGTTCTTCTCTCAGAGTGACGTAGAATTTCGCCTTATCCAGCTGATCAATTGTAGGGTTCTCAGGGGCTGATCCGTCCTCTTCGAACACCGTCTTTATTGTTAAGCCGAGATTCCCGAGATACTCATCTAGGAGCCGGAGAACCTTCGGGTAATCCGAGCCCAGTCTTCTTCTCAGCTCCCATCCCTTGACGCCTGGCTCCCGGTGCCTTTTATAGAATATCATCTGAGCTGCCCTCTTCAGCATCATTGAGTATCGTCTTTTTCGCCCTATTCTTCTCGTTGCTCTCGCCATTGCCTCCACCTTTCATAGTTCACTGGTATCGGGAAAGAGAAAGGCTGCGCATCCGTCTTTGAAACGGGTGTCTCATTCGGCTTTAGGAAGATCTTCTCCTCGAGAGGCTGGATCTCCAGCGTTGCGTAGCCGTAGGTTACGAGGAAACTTGTGAGGTAAGCCCGTCGAAGGGTTTCTCTATAGCTCTCAGCGCCGACGAAATCCCAATAATCTGTCTTCCCTTCTGCGCCTACAGCTTCTTTCAGTTCTCTCCACAATTTTTCAATCTCTGAAAGGAAGGTCTCATCGCGGAGAATCCCCTGCTTGATGAGTTCTTCACGTGTAGTCATTCCAGCCTTCACTTTGATGAGTTCCTCTTCCCTCCATCTTTCACTCAAAGGCGCAAGTGATTCCCAATACTTCATCGCTGTCTTTAAACTGCCAATGGTTATCTGCTCGAGCTCAACCGTGGGATGCCATGTTTTGAGAAAGACTTCTGCAAGATCCCGTGTAGGTAAACTGCGAAGTTTTTCTTCGATGAGGAAAGGATCTCTATACAGGGAAGTAGCACGCCGCTTTACCCATTCACTTTGCATTTTGATTATTGAGGCTACTTGATTGAGCGCCTCAGCATCTAAAGAGAGATCCTCTGGATTCTTCAAGCCTGGAAAATATTCTCTTATAACGGAGATGAGGTCCTCAACGTTCACTAGGAAGGGGTTAAGTCCCTTATTCTCGACGGAACGGCAGAATTCGATGATTCGTCTAAGCTCCTCTTGAGCGAGTCTTCTACGGGTTTTGTTGCTCATCAAGTAACCTCCATGATAGTCGATGTTCCTTCAATATTCTGAACAGTTATCATATGAACCTCTTTGCCCTCAAAGTACATCTGATTTGGCGTAATAGCTAAGTATTGAACTGCCCCTTCTTTAACTGCGGAGATCAGAAGGTTCGCGATGACCTCTCGGTTTCTAGGATCCATATGAACGTCGTACTCGTCAATCGCTCGAAATGGGGATCGAATATGCTGCTGTAGCGCCAAGAGAAAAGCCATGACCGCCGTGCTTCGTTCGCCGCCGCTTTGCGAATAAATATTAAGCGGAACAGGCTTCGCTCCCTTGAATCCTACGTGAATCTCGATTCCAGCCGCCTCTATGTCATGGTCATTAATCAGCCGTACATAACCCGTTCCAGCCGCTTGGAAAAGAATCCTCTCATACTGGGAGCTCACGCTTGAAAGAAGATCTCGAATCAGGTTTCTCCAAGCTATCATTCTACGCTCGATTTCCGCCAGAGCCTTCTCCCGGTTCTCAGCGGCTAATCTCGCCTTCTCTTGAAGCTCCAAGTAAAGCCTCGAGTAGGACTCGTACATCCGCTCTACATCGCCTGGTATGTCAGCCATGGCAGCGATGCGTCCATCAACCATCCGGATCTCATCTAGGATCTCCTCGGGGCTTCGAAGAGTCGCGATACGTGAGCCTCTTTCTTCCGCTCTGCTCGTCGCCTCAGCGATCCTCGCCTCTAAAGATTTAAGACTCCTTTCTATCTCGTGGATCTCAGCTTCAACCTCTCTTCTGCGATACTCAAGTATCGCCAGGCTTATTCTTTTCTCAAGAATCCCGCCGTTAAGCTCTTCAATAGTATCCGTAGCCTTCTGCATTTTGCCTTTTATATCTGATAATTGAGCATCCAGAACAGTGAGCTTTCGATCTGACTCTTTTATTGATTCTTGAAGGCTCTCGATCTTGGAGCTAAGCGTCTTTGACCAATCATCCATCTCCTTCGCAGCAGATATGATCTGCGATGTTTGATCTCCAAGAGGCTGCGAATCTAAGCTTCGAATCATTCCTTCCATTAGGCGGGTGGCTTCCAAAAATTCCTCGATTCGCTGCTGCCCGCTTTCCATTAGAATCTGAATCTCACTAGATATTTTCGCGGCGTTCTGAACGTTAAACTCATGCTTAGCTTTCTCCCTCTCCAGCGATAATCTTTCCTCGAAGAATCTTTGCCACTTGCTTTTCGCATCTTTAAGCTCTTCATATAGATGATTCACTTCTTCCTCGGAGAGCTTGATCTCTTCAGTGATCCCCTCCAAGTCAGCCTTCTTGTTATTGAGTCTCCTTTGGATATTCGAATATTCTTCTTCTATCCTTGCAACTTCAGCCCAGGCGAGTTCCCGCTCCAGAAATCTTCTCTTCATCAAGAGTTGCCGCTTCTGTTGGAAACGATCGTATTGTTCACGCCAATAAGTCAACGTCTGCTCAGCGGACTCAAGCATCTTCTTAAGCGAATCCTCTTGGCTGAGAATTCGGCTTAGTTTTCTTCTCGCCTCTAAAACGTTTCTACGGTACGATTCAAGTCCAGCCGCTGCCTCGATGAGTCTCAGCTTCTCCTGAGGGGAGAGAACAACGAACTGCTCAGCCATATCTTGATGCATAATAATAAGCATGTTATCTGGGTCTACATTGAAACGGGAGAGTAGACGTATAACATCAGCCTTCGTCGCGTGGACACCGTCAATCTCAAACCAGTATTTCCCATCCCGCCGCAAAACCCGAGTCAGGTAGATCTGGTCCTTATTGATTCTTCGAACAGGCCGCCGACCGCCCCTTCTAGAGTTATCTAGAACCAATGTGACTCTTCCGATATCCTTTCCACGGCGGATCAGATCGCTTAGCTTTTTGGATCTTTCAGTATAGGACTGCCCAAGGGCGACGGATATTCCGACGAGAATAGAGCTCTTCCCCGCGCCGTTAGGCCCACATATTATGTTGATGCCGGGTTTAAGCGGTATCCTAGCATACTCATACGACATGAAGTTCTCCAGTATTATCTCTTTTATCAGCATCAGTTCGGCGGCCTCTTAGTAATTACCCTTGGGATTCCCACTTCTTTTTTAAAGGTTCCTCCCATGTTCCATTAAGATAACTGAAAAAATTGAATGTGAAAGCAACCAATAAATCTTAAGATTTTCTCTCTTTCACTTGGTTCAGAACTATCTTCAGCTCTTCTTCTCCGATTGCATTCATCTCGTAGAGTCTTTTGGCGACTTCGGTGATCCTCAGCACAGAGTGAAGAGTTATGCCGTTGCGAGCAAGTCTCTCCTTTCCGCCTTCTTCCCTGTCAAGCAGAACAAACGCGTCAGTGACAACTCCCCCCTCGGCTTTTATTGCCTCAGCTGCTCTCTCTAAACTTAGCCCGGTGGTCACCAAATCATCGATCAGTAAAACACGATTCCCAGGCATTAAGACGCCTTCAACCTTTCTTTCTCTTCCACTTAACCGTCTGGTCTGTCTAACATAGATGAAAGACTTGTGAAGGTGAAAGGCCACGATGACGGCGAAGGCCATGCCTGCAAGCGGTATCCCCGAAACCGTGTCAAAGTTTTCTTCACCTAGCTTCCTTCTTATCGCATCTATATAGATCTCTGAAACCTTTCGAAAGGCGTCGGGAAAACTTGGGATAACTCTTAAGTCAACATAATAGGGAGTTATCCTCCCGCTTGAGAGCTTAAATGTTCCGAACTCTAGGGCAGCCGTCCTCTTCAAGATTTGACATATCTCTTCTTCGGCGTATCTCCAAAACTCGTCTTCTGACAGGTCGTCTTTCATCTTAAATCCGCATAGGATTTATGCAGCGATGCTTAAAAATGCGTATGTTAGAGATTGCCCCGTCAGTCATTTGCTGCTTTATGATGGTATATCCGTTCCGTCCTTATCTAGGATTCTCGTAACGCCTTCACCAACAAAGGAAAACGCGAATTGATTTGGCTTCCTAGATTCTCTAATGCCTTTTTCATATTTGAGCTGTACTTAGGAAGATTCAGAATGTTATCTATACAGTTTACTCTTCTCCAGCCTCCTCCTTTAATCCGTGAATCGGAGACGAATCCTTTATGAAGACCTTCAAAATCAGCTTTGAAGGCCTCTGGGTTTCTAAGCGCCTCCTTAACCGAGATTGAAATCTCCTTCCCTTTCATCCTTATCGTAATCGCATCTGGCCGCAGTCTGCTTTGAAACTTTTCAGGCGGGGCTCTCCGCATCAGATTAAGAAAGCTGAGATGATACTTCTCGACGCATCGTTCCCAACAGTAAGATTCCTCCACTCTACGACGGGCCTTTTTACCCATCTCCTCTCTTAGATCCTCGTTGCGTATAAGTTCTATGCACGCTGAGACCAAATCCTCTTGGTTTATCCATACGTCCCCGTCCTTCCAGCAGGTGCGAGCTCGGAACCCAGTATCCGGCGAAACCGTCTCAGAGTATCCATTCCAGGAAGCTGTAACTACAGGTAAGCCGCAGGACATAGCCTCAATCACTGTTAATCCGAACCCTTCACGGGCTCCAACTGTTGGATTAAAGAAGATGTCACAGGAATTGAGAAAGAGTGGGAGCTCATGATGCTCTAGGTATCCCAGATAGATGAAATCATCCTTCACGTGGACCGGATTGATCTTTCTTCTTCCCCCCGCGGCGACGAATATTACGTCTTCTCGGCGTAGATGTTTCTTGACTCTCCTTAAAGTATCGTAAGCTAAATCGATATCTAGCTTTGAGATTCTGCCGAGATATCCGAGAACTATGCTGTCGCTTGGAATCTTGAGCCTTTCTCTGCAGTCATTTTTGTCCATAGGTCTGAAAAAGTCGATGTCGACGCCGTAAGGGATAATCTCCACCGGTGCATCCCAGAACCTGTTCAGAGCGTCTGCTAGGCATTTGCTGCCTAAAGTTATCAAATCGTACTCGGGAACATAGAAGGCTGAGGCTAATCCTATCCAGTTCATCATCGAGGCGGCGGAATGAAGCGTATAACAATGCGGCAGCATCAGACGAGTGAAAGCTCTATATGTGAAGATGGGAGAGGGCCCCCAGATGTGGATCATATCATAATCACGTAGGAACTCTTCATCCAGAAGCCAAGGTTTCCCCTTTCGAAGGATGAAGCGTCTTCGGAACCCTTCAGATGTATCTTCAATCTTTCCAGCTTTTTCCCGGTCGCTCGTTTCAAAGATCATGTCGCAATCGAAATACTTTGAAAGCCTCTTTGTGAGCTCATAAGTCACAACCGCTGCGCCGTTAGGAGTTTTGCCCCGGCCATCCCATAATGTCCAGCCCATAACGGCGATTGAACGCTTCCGCAAATGAATACACCTGCGATCTAATCGAACAAAGGAATCGTCAAGATTTGAATTTATCCTTCCTTGATCATGCTATAATCCCCAGCGATGCTGAAAGTGAATAATAAATTGGGAATCTTAGAAACCACTATTAACCCCGCTGTGAATCAAATCTTAGCTAAAGACTAATAAGGATTATTCAAGTCTCTAGAAAGATTAGAGCCTCTCTTACTTCGAACGGTGGAATCCATCATGGCTGAGATAAGATTCTGGAAGATGCATGGCCTCGGGAATGACTATGTCGTTATTGACAACCGTGATGGAAAGCTAGACGGAAAAGATCCGGGAGAGATCGCGAAGAAGCTTTGTAGGCGGAGATTCTCAATCGGAGCGGACGGTCTGCTGCTTCTGTGCGATTCTTCCGTTGCAGATGTGAAGATGAGAATCTTCAATGCTGATGGAAGCGAGGCTGAGATGTGTGGAAACGGCATCAGATGTCTCGCTAAATACTGCTTCGAAAACAATGTAACTCGCAAGACAGAGCTAAGAATCGAGACGCTTGCAGGCATAAAAACGGTCTGGCTGAACATTGAAGATGGGACCGTCAGATCGGTCACCGTTGATATGGAATCGCCTATTCTGGAAAGGCCGAAGATTCCCATGGCTGGCGATGGAAGATGCATAGATGAAGAATTAGAGGTTGAAGGAGAAAGATTCAATGTCACATGCCTATCGGTCGGTAATCCTCACTGTGTAATCTTCGTGGATGATGTAGATGACTTTCCCGTAGAAAAGTTTGGGCCGAAATTTGAGAATCACCCGGTCTTTCCGAACAGAACGAATGTTGAATTCGTAGAGATCATGCGGAATAATGAGATCAAGATCCGCGTTTGGGAGAGGGGGGTTGGGGAAACCTTTGCATGCGGAACAGGGGCATGCGCAGCTGTGGTAGCTGCGAACTTGACGGGAAAAATAAGCAATGAATGTATCGTTCATCTGCTCGGGGGAGACTTACACATAGAATACGGGAATGACCGTATTCTGATGCGTGGAGCTGCAGAGAAATCCTTTGAAGGTATTCTTGAAATTTAATCGTAAGACTGAATTATCCAAAGAAGCAATTGGAACCAGGCCTTTATAAACATTTAAAGAATTTTTTCTAAACAGCGAGGAAGCACATTCTATGCTTTTATTTTGACTACAGTTTTTTCATTCATAACATATATAAGAAGTATAGGTAAAGATTATAACTCCCTTTCATGTTCCGTTGGATCCGTGATATTTATGATTGGAAAACGTTCAAGATTAGAAATATATCTTGACGTTCTTGAAAAAGTAAGCCGAGGAGTCAGCAGACCGACAAATATAATGTATAAATGTAACTTATCATGGCGTCCTCTTCAAGAGGTTTTAAAGTCACTTATCGAAAAGGGACTAATCGAGGAAATCGAACACCGTAATCACAAATATTATACGATAACGGAAAAAGGAAAAGAGATACTCATCTATCTTGAAAAACTGATTCTGATGCTTCATTCTTCAGGAAGCGAAGAGACGTCCATATCCAGCGGCAAACCGAGCCTTCTAATCGCTATGCAACGAAACCTTAACTTTTCCTCAATGTTCAATCAGCGGAAAAGAGAGAAAAAAGAAAGATGATTAACGTTTTCTAGAACATCTCAATCCATTGCCCAATATTGTCCGCAAGGGCTTTTTCATATACAAGCTTAGCTGTCACCGCATCTTGGATAGCTAATCCCGTAGATGTGAAGACTGTGATCTCCTCGGCTGAGGTTCTTCCAGTCTTTAATCCGGCAACGACTTCACCTAACTCTCCCTGAACATTCTCTTCAGTGATTATGCCTTTAGCAAGGGGGACATTAATCTCTCCGGAATGTGAACCCTGCTCCCAATCATCAACATAAATCTTCGCACGTAAGAGTATAGACGGGTCAAGCTCCTCCTTCCCCGGCGCATCCGCGCCAATACAGGTTATGTGCGTCCCCTCTGAGATCCATTCATCGGAGACTAAAGGTTTCCTTGAAGGCGTCGTCGTAACAATTATGTCTGCATCTACCACCGCGTCTTTCACGCTTTCAACTGGAGATATCACGGTTTTTCCTCTGCATAGAGGCTCCATCTCCGAAACGTATTCTTTCATCCGATCTTGATCTTCACTGCGGCTCCACACTCTGACTTCTTCAAGTCTCTCATAAAGGCTCAAGAGAGCCATGAGCTGAGTCTTGGCTTGCGTTCCCGCACCCACCAATCCTATTACTTTCGAGTCTTTCCTCGCTAAGTATTTCGCTGCGATTCCTCCAGCCGCTCCAGTCCGCATAGCGGTGATCCAGTTCCCGCTCATTATAGCTAAGGGCGCACCGTTCTTGGGGTCAACCAGAACTATCGTTGCCATGACTGTTGGAAGCTTGAATTTTTTAGGGTTATCTGGATGGGAATTCACCACTTTGACTGCTGAGACTCCTAGCCTCTCGAGGTATGAGGGCATAGCTCTTAAATCGCCATTATACTTGTCGTATGTGAGATAGATCTTCGGAGGCATCTGTGCGTATCCTAAAGCTTTCTCTTTGAATGCGTTCTCAACAGCCTCCATAACCTCGCTCATCAAAAGTAAGGGCTTTATCTCTTTCTCCGTGAGAAGCAAAACCCTCATCTTTCTCAACTACCATATTGGCACTCCATTCTTCGGGTCCTTCGTGTATTCCATAAATTTTTCTAAGATCTTCCTAGTTACCGGTCCGATTTTTCCCTCGCCGATCTGCCGCTTGTTTACTTCCCTTATCGGCATCACTTCCGCAGCTGTTCCCGTTAGGAACGCCTCATCTGCTCCGTAGAGCTCCGCCACCGTGATTCCCTTTTCGATTACTGTGTAACCCAATTTCTGAGCTATCTCCTTAATGACTCCCGCGGTTATTCCGGGTAGAGAGCCGCTGGTTGAAGGCGGAGTGATGATTTTGCCGTCTTTAACGATGAAGATGTTTTCACCTGTGGCTTCGCAGACAAAGCCGTTTGAATCCAAGATTATAGCTTCATCAGCGCCAGCATTGTTAGCTTCAATCTTTGCCAGTATGCTGTTCAAGTAATTCAGCGATTTAATCTCATGCGTAGTTGCATCAACCGGGTCTCTTCGAACCCAAGAGACGATCATGCTCATTCCTCTTTCCCTCTTCTCCTCGTCGTATAGCTGTAGCAGAGGAACAGCGATTATAATCACTGAAGCCCTTGGGCATTTTCTCGGATCTAACCCTAAGTCTCCCTTTCCCCTCGTCACAACAAGCCTGATATATGCATTTTTCAGATTGTTTTTTCTCAACGTTTCTAAGACTGCTTTTGTCATTTCCTCCTTCGTCATGGGTATCTTCAGCATGATTGCCCGAGCTGAATAGTATAGGCGGTCTATGTGCTCTTTAAGCTTGAATACAACGCCATTATAGGATCGAATGCCCTCGAAGACCCCGTCTCCATATAGAAATCCATGATCGAAAACTGAGATTTTCGCCTCTGATTCGGGATAATATTCCCCGTCGATATAAATTAGGCACTCCTTTCCAGACAAATCTGAGCACCTCACGTCAAAAGTATTCAGTTTACGCCTAATATGTGTGACGATAAAAAAATGAAAAGGACGCAGAACTCATCCATAAAAGCGGGGTCTTCGAGAAAGCCTCATTGGAAGGCTTAAATGCTTGAAAGGTTTACCTTTCGTCCTTTCCTTTA
The DNA here is from genome assembly GCA_003601725.1 of Candidatus Bathyarchaeota archaeon. Classification (GTDB taxonomy): domain Archaea; phylum Thermoproteota; class Bathyarchaeia; order Bathyarchaeales; family DTEX01; genus B63. The sequence goes on along the minus strand of PIYJ01000025.1, from coordinate 2,583 downwards.
TCTCAGCCACAAGTTCTTCAAGCCTCATCTTTCTTATCTCCCCGCCTCTCTTAGCACCCGAGACTCGACGGTCTCTCACAGATAGAACTTCGGATTCAATCTCTCTTTGCCCTATGACAACCGTGTATGGAATCCATTCCATCTCAGCCTCTCTGATCTTTCTCTGCATCGTTAAGGATCTGTCATCCCAATCAACCCTTATGTTATGGCTGGAAATCCTCTTTGCGATCTTCTCAGCTTCTGCGAAGAATTGATCGGTAACGGGGATGATTCTGACTTGGATGGGGGAAAGCCAAAGAGGTAGCATGGGGGCTCTTCCTTTCTTCTGTTCCATGTAAGCCTTCTCAAGCATAGCGTAAAGATCCCTCTCGATGGCTCCGCTTGGTGAGCAATGAAGTATCAGGGGAGTTTTGCTCTCTCCTTTCTCGTCGATATAGGAGATTCCGTATCTTTTCGCGTTCTCTATGTCTATTTGGTCCGTTGACAATGCTGAAGCCTTATCAAGATTATCGATGAAGTTGAATTCCCACTTCAGAACGAAATAGAAGAACCTTTCATCCCACATCTCAACTAAGGCTGGCTTGCCGAACCTGCTGACCAACGAGACGATGAAGTCCCTGTTTTTCTGATAGAAGTCTCTCGTAAATCTTACAGCGAGCTCATAATCCTCTCGGCTTAGTCCAAACCCCTCTAAAGTCTCGATGCTTAGCTGAAACCTCTTTAGAAACTCCTCTTTAGCTTGATCCATATCGGCGCATATCGCGTGAACATCAGGCATCGTGAAGCCTCTTAGCCGCCTGAGACCGGAGAGCTCGCCGCTCTTCTCCCTTCTGAAGCTATAGCGGGTTAACTCGTATATCTTAAGCGGGAGCTGCCGATAGGAGATCTGAGCGTCATGAAGCATGAGGAACTGTCCGAAGCATGCGCTGAATCTGAGGAAGAACTCTTTATCATCCGACTTCAAGATGTATTGCCGCGCTGGAAATCTGTGCAGATAATTTGCGAGAGCTGGATGTTCAAGGTCATACATGATCGGCGTCTCGACTTCCATGCCTCCATAGGCGATTATCTTCTCCGTCACGAACTGCTCCATTAAGGATTTGATCAGCCTTCCCTTCGGGTACCACCTGAAGTTCCCAGGGTCACTTGCAGGTTCATAATCAACCAATTCGAGTCTCCGCATCAAATTCACGTGAGGAGGAGTCTGCTGAGCAGCCCTCATCTTCGAGATCTCGTAATTTGCAAATTTCCTCAATTTTTCATGACCCGAAAAATCATAATCTTCAACTGGGATTAACTTGCCGTCAGGCTCAATGATATACCAGTAAGATTTTATCTTCTCTTCTGCCTTCAGAGCCTTAGAGACCAATTCGCCTTTCTTCTCTTCTCCGGGGAGGATTGAACGGAACTGTTCTGCAAGCGGATGGCCCTTTATTGAGATCGTGAATTCCTTGCACCATCCGAAAGGAGCTCGATAGGTTTCGATTCCTAAGCTATTCGCGTAAGACTCCATCTCCTTCAGAACGTTCAAGGCGTCAGAGGGGCTTGCTAAGCTATTGCTGAGATGGGCATAAGGATACAGGAGGATTCTGCGAGCTTTTATCTTGTCCAAAAACTCCTTTATGCCTTCTATTGCTTTACGTCCCGTCTCAGGGGTATCCCCCTTCTCGACGCATGTAAATAGAACAACTAATTCCTCGAGTCGATAAAGCCTCTCTTCACATTCCTCAGCGGAGGCAATCTCCTTCTCGACGGGACGGTATTCAATAAAGTTCGAGTGGAGCTGAAGTATCTTCACTTGTATAAACCTCATTTACTCCCTAAGTTATCCTACAGTTTTACTCAGGCATATCAGATAAAGATTTTGCGGAATACCTTGAGTTGCTGAAAAGAAGCCACGGTGAAAGACTGAATATCATCTGTCAGATTCTGATTCTTAGGCGATGGTTAAGACTATCTCGTTGTTTTTGCTTCTTTCATTCAGAGTTTCCAAGGAGGATACGATGCGCTCATAGATCTCCTTCTGGTTCCAATCTCTCTCCCAATCGTTATAAAGTAGCTTTTTACCTTTCTGGTCAACCAGATAGACTCCGATGCTTAGAACGTTACATCGCCTCTTGATAATGCGGGGGATTCCAAAATTTTCAGCGGCCTCTATCACTGCTTGCATGATTATCTGCTCTCTTTTTCTTTGATTTATGAGGGAAGAGGAAAGGATTAGGAACTCCATGAGGATGCCCCCTGAATTTTTTCTTCACGTTCAACGAAGAAGCATTCATCTCCTCTTCATATTTAAGGGATCTGTGCAACTTGAGGGAGGGGGTCCCTATTAAAAAAATCCGAAAAAGAAGGTGGATCTTCTGTAAAAAGATGTGGACAGAGTTGAGATCAATCATTTCAGGAAAATCATGAGATCTGACCTTTATACCGCCATCTCTCCAGAGTCTTTTCCTTCTTAGTTGCCTTTTTATACTCTTTATAATGTTCCCTGCATAGATAGGCTCTTCGTGTCCCTTTAATCTTTAAGCCGGCTGCTTCAACTTTCGCTGCGGATAATGAGCGGACAGCTTCTCTACCGCATCC